>JADZBP010000121.1 GCA_020852055.1 Candidatus Latescibacterota bacterium | reverse complement strand
TGAAGGGCCTCCAGGAACGGAATCTGGAGAACACCCTGCTCAAGGCCCGCAAGGTCTTTCTCTGGACCGATGTCAACGACGAATCGGCCAGGGCGGTGGTGACGCGTTTGCTCTCCCTCGACGCCGAGGACGGGGAGAAGGAGATCGTATTGTACGTCAACAGCCCGGGCGGCTCCATCCACGACGGGTTGGCCATCTACGACGCCATGCAGGCCATCCGCTGCCCGGTGTCCACGGTGTGCACCGGCATGGCCGCCAGCATGGGCGCGGTGCTGCTGGCCGGCGGGGCCAAGGGCCGGCGTTTCGCCTGGCCGCACGCCCGGGTGATGATCCATCAGCCGCTCTACTCCCGCACCGTGACCGGCACCTCCACCGACCTGGAGATCCATGCCCGCGAGATCATGCGGGCCCGCGAGGAGATCAACCGGATGCTGGCGGTGCACACCGGACAGTCCCTGGACAAGATCACCCTCGACACCGACCGCGACTACTGGATGTCGGCGCAGGAAGCCAAGGAGTACGGGCTGATCGACGAGGTGATCACCACCGTCGGGCCCAGCCCCAGCGGCAAATAATCCGCTCCATCCGCCAGAGACGAACCGCCGGCCTGCACCGCAGACCGGCGGTTTTATTTTTCCTGGCAGTGCGGACAATAAAAGGTGCTGCGGCCGCCCAGCACCGCACTTTCGACCGGCGCCTCGCAGACCAGGCAGTTTTCGCCGGCCCGCCCGTACACCGCCAGCCGTTGCTGGAAACGGCCGCCCTCCCCCTTGCCCAGATAGTCGCTGATGGTGGTGCCGCCCCGCCGGATGGACTCCCGCAGGATAGCCTTCACCTCCCGCACCAGGGCCTTTGTTTGCTCGCCGCTCAGTTGGTCGGCCGGGGTGAGGGGATGGATGCCGGCGCGGAAGAGGGACTCGCTGGCGTAGATATTGCCCACCCCGACCACCACCACGTTGTCCATCAACAGGGCCTTGATCGGCCGGCGGCGGCTCTGGCACCGGGCTGCCAGGTACGCGGCGTCGAACCCCGCTTCCAGGGGCTCGGGGCCCAGGTCGCTGAGGTACGGGCAGGCGGCCTCCTCGCCGGGGCCCAGAACCAGCACCAGGCCGAAACGGCGCGGATCGGAAAAGACCAGGGGCAGGCCCTCGTCGAGCTCGAAAACCACGTGGTCGTGTTTTTCGCCGGGGGCGCGGAAGACCAGGTTTCCGGTCATGCCCAGGTGCACCAGCAGCGAGGGGCCGGATTCGAGGTCGAGGAGCAGGTACTTGGCGCGGCGGCGGGCGGCAGTGAAGGTGTCGCCCGCCAACCGGCGCAACCGGGCCGCCGGCACGGGGGCGCGCAGCTTCTTGTTGCTGGTGTACACCGCAACCACGCGGCGGCCGACCAGATGCCGCTGCATGGCCCGGCGCACGGTTTCGACCTCGGGCAGTTCGGGCATGGCGGCTAGAAACCGACCTGCCGCACCGGCACGAAGCGCCCCTTCTGCACCGACTCGGAGGCGGCCAAGCAGGCGTAGGCGCTCTGGATGCCGGTCTGGATGGGGGTGCGCGATCCTTTGCCGGTGCGGATCAGTTCGAGGAAGCTGTAGCCCAGTTCCTGGTCCCCGCCGAAATGGCTGGCTCCCTCGCCGGCCTTCTCCACCGCGCTGAATGGGGCGTGGTGGCGGACCCGCTTGAGTTCGTTGCTGTACCAGTCGAAGCTGACCGTGCCTTGGTAACCGCTGACAGTGGCGCCGCGGGCGGCGGCGTCGCGCCGGCTGTAGAAGACCTGGGTGTACACGCCGTGGGCCCCGGAGGCAAACTCGAGCAGGGCGCTGGAGGCGTCCTCGTTGAGTTTGTATCCCTCGCCGCAGTCCACACTGAACAAGCACAGGTGGTCGGATTGCACCCCGCCGCTGCCGTTGCGTTTGCGGTTCTGCGGGCTTTCGAGGCAGGTCTCCTGTTCGCGGCAGCGCGAGCAGACCAGGCCGGCCTTTTTCTTGCCGCCAAAGACGTGGCCGCGGGTGGCAGTGGCGGCCACGCGCACGATGGGGGAGCCCATCACGTACGAGAGGTAGTCGAGGTCGTGGGTGGCTTTCTGCAGGACGAGGCCGTGGGTGATGTGCCAGTCGCGGTAGGGCTGTTCCCAGTACACCGTGCCGTAGGGCACGTAGTTGACGGCGGTGACGTGCACCGGGTCGCCCACCGCCCCTGCGGCCACGTACTGGCGGGCCAGCTCACACAGGGGCGAGACCCGCAGCGGGAAACTGACCACCACCTGGCAGCGGCTTTTGCGGAAGGCCTTTTCGAGGTCGGTGGCCTGCTTCATGGTCACCGCCACCGGTTTCTCGAGGAAGAGGGGCAGATCGTACTTGGCCACCTGGATGGCATAGGGGGTATGCAGGTTGCAGCGGGTGCCGATGGCCAGGGCATCGGGTTTGGCCTGGCGCACCAGTTCGTCCACTGACTGGTAGAACACCGCCTCCTGCCGGTCGCACTCGGGCAGGCGCTTGCGGGTCCCCTCCTCATCGGGGTCCACCACGCCGACCACCCGCACCGCAGGGTCGAGGCGGCGCAACACGTGGTCGATGATGCCGTGGATGCGGCCGCCGTACCCAATCACTCCTAGTCGTATCACTTTTTGCCTCCTCTTTTTTTGCTAGCCGGGGCGTGGCCGCGCCGGGGCGCCGGGCGGGCCGTCTTGAGGTTCTGGCTCAGGCCTCGGGCCAGGTGGCCAACCAGATCGCCGATGAGGATCAGGTCGAAGCCGCGGTCGAACCAGGCGCGCGCTTCCTCGCCGGTGCCGGTCACCATGCCGGCGCAGGTGAGATGGGCGTGGGCCGCTTCGCGCACCTGGTCGATGGCGCGCAGGTGCCTGGGGGATTTGAGGTACTGATCCGTCAGGCCCATGGTGCAGGCCAGGTCGTAGGGGCCCACCATCAGGGCATCGACCCAGTCGCAGGCGGCGACCTGGGGGGCGAACTGCAGGCCCAGGGGGGTCTCGATCTGGCAGATGACGAAGAGGTTGTCCTCGATGCGGGCCCAGTCGGCGCTGCGGATGCCATCGACGGCCATGATGCCCGGCCCCCCCATACCGTGCCGGCCGCGGGTCGGCGAGTACAGGGCGTTGAAGAGGCTGTCGAGTTGCTCGGCGCTCTCCACCCAGGGCGCCATCAGGCCGGCGGCGCCGATATCGACGCAGCGTTTGACCAGATCGGGGGCGCAGCTCTGGGGGCGGATGAGCAGGGGCAGGTCCAGCAGGCGGGCGGTGCGGCACAGCTCCTCCACCCGCGGGGCCTCGAGGGCGCCGTGTTCCAGGTCTAGGACCACCAGGTCCAGGCCCTCTTTCTTGCAGATCTCCAGATATCCGGGCCAGAAGGAAAGGCCCATCATCACGCCGACCACCTCCTGGCCGCCGGCGACTTTTTCCTTCAGGGTGCTGGCCAACATCAGGGTACCTCCACGTTGGCGCCGGGGAGCGGCCCGTTCCGGGTCATCTCGCCGTCGCGGCGGGAACCGCGTCGAGTGTACGACCGCCTGCGGACGGGGTCAAGGCAGGCCCGGATGGGGTTGATCAACTGCCGTTTGAACTCCGGGGCCAATATGGATATTTTATGCCAGCCCCATCAACGGGAGAAAGGTCGATGACTGCGCCGCGCCCGCGCCGGATCCTGGTCGCCGAGGAGAGCCGTACCATGGCCGACTTCATGAGCCGGGTGCTCGAGAGTGCCGGTTTTGAGATTGTGCTGGCCCGCGACGGGGAAGAGTGTCTGGACCAGGCGCGCAGCGCCTGCCCGGACCTGGTGATCCTCGACCTGATGATGCCCAAGATCCACGGCCTCGACGTGCTCAAGCAGCTCCAGGCCGACACGCCCCGCTCCGCTCCGGGGGTCTTGGTCTGCTCGGCCAAGGACTTCAAGACCGAGGTGGAACAGGCCCGCGAGCTGGGGGCCTTCAGCTTCCTCTCCAAACCCTTCTCACCTCAGGAACTGCTGGCCCAGGTGGAAGGGTTCTTCTCGGCCAAGGACCCCGGTCGGGTCCACCCGCCCAGCCCGCACGACCACCCCGAGCGGATCTTCCGGCCCCAGCTCACCGCCGACCGCGGGGTATACCGGTTATGGGGCACGCGCGGTTCCATCCCGGTTTCGGGGCCTGGTTTTGTCCGCCACGGCGGCAACACCTCGAGTATGGAGGTGGGATTCCAGAAGGATCGCATCCTCTTCGACGCCGGCTCGGGCATCCGCGACCTGGGCCTGTCCCTGCTGGGCGGCCGGCCCTGCCACCTGCATCTCTTCATCACCCACACCCACTGGGACCATATCCAGGGTTTCCCCTTTTTCGCCCCGGCCTTCATCCCCGGCTACGAAATCACCCTCTACGCGCCGCCCAATATCGACAAGGATCTGGAGTCGATCTTCCGCGGGCAGCTGGACCGGGCCTATTTCCCGGTGCAGATGGAGGACATGCAGGCCCACCTCGAGTTCAAGCACCTCCAGGGGAACAGCCTGGAGATCGGCGATTGCCGGGTGTCGTGGGAATACACCCTGCACCCCAGTCCCACGGTCGGCTACAAAGTGGAGCTGGGGGAGCGAAGCCTGGCGTACGTGCCCGACAATGAGTTCCTCAAGGGGTACCTCGGTTCACCCGCCGAGATCGGTCGGGACAGTCAGTTGCTGGCCATCCATGCCCGGCTCATCGAGTTCCTCACCGGCGTCGACGTGCTCATCCACGAGGCCCAGTACACCAACGACGAATACCTCAAAAAGATCGGCTGGGGACATACCTCACTCTCCAACGCCTGCGCGCTGATCCGGCATAGCGGGGCGCGGAAGTGGATCGTCACCCACCACGATCCCATCCACGACGACGAGTTCCTCCAGCGCAAGCTCAACCTCACCCAGCAACTGCTCTGCGACCTGGGTTGCCCACCCGAGGTGGAGCACGGCCACGACGGTTTGGTAGGTTATCTGTGAGCCGCCGGCTCGAGGAGCAACTGGCGCTGCACCGGATGCGCGAGGAAGTCTGGCGCATGGAAGCGAGCGCCGATATGGAAAAGGTGCTCCAGGTGATGCGCTCGGGCCTGGAGCACCTGAGTTTGCCCTATGCCCATTGCGGCATCAACCTGGTGGACGCCAGCCGCGATCCGCCCAGGTTCTCCCCCCACAGCATCGATACCCTGGGCCGGGTGGCCTCCACCTCGGCCATCTTCACCAGCGGTGAACCCCTGCTCACGGTGTGGCGCTCCGGCAAGCCGGTCTACCGGCCCGATCTGCACCGCGACGACCCCTACGGCGAGCACGGCCTCCTGGCCAGGACCTACGGAGAGGCCATCCGCAGCGTCATCGACCTGCCCTTCTCCCACGGCACCCTGGCGGTCAACAGCGCCCTCCCCAAGGCCTTCACCCCCGAAGCCATTGCTTTCCTCGGCCAACTGGCCGCCGTGCTTTCGGAGAGCTTCCGCCGCCTCGACGATATCCGGGTCCGCGAGACCCAGTACCGCGACCTGGAGCGCGAGGTGGCTGAACGGCGGCGGGCCGAAAGGGAACTGGATCAGTTCTTCGTCCTGGCCGCCGACATGCTCTGCATCCTCGGTTTTGACGGCTATTTCCGCCGGCTCAACCCGGCCTGGGAGCAGGTGCTGGGTTTTGGCCCGACCGAACTGCTCGAACGGCCCTTCCTCGATCTGCTCCACCCCAAGGATCTGCGCCTCGGGCGGGCGGTGCTGCGGCAGGTGGCCAAGGGGGAGGAGGTGCGCGACCTCGAGTTCCGCCTGCGTTGCCGCGATGGCAGCCACCGTTGGGTCGCGTGGAGCGCCGTGGCGGTCGAGGAACGGGGCCTGATCTACGCCACCGGCCGCGACACCACCCGCCGCCGCGAGGTCGTGGAGGAACAGCGGCGCCGGCTGGTGCTGGAGCGGGTGCACCGGGCGGTGCTGGAGATGGAGAAGGTCGAGGATTTCCAGCAGGTGATCCTGGCGCTTTCGGGTCAGTTGGTGGAGGTCGGCTTCGACTTCGAGATGGTGGGGGTCAATATCATCGAGGTGGAGCAGGACCGGTTCCACGCCTACGGGGCCCGGGCCGGCGCCAGCGAGTGTATCCTGAGCCTGGACCCGTTGCGGGGCGATGTCAATACCGAGGCCCTGGTGGCCTATTGGCGGCGGGGCGAGGTGTGGGAACGGACGCCGGAAAGGCTGCTGATCCCTGGCGCACCGGACTACCAACCCGCCCTGGTCGTCGATGTGCCCTTCACCGAGGGCACGCTGGCGCTGGGTCTGCAATCCAGCACGGTGGACACCTCCGCCATGATCGCCCTGCTGCGCGAACTGGCCCCCCTGATCAGCCTGGGATACCGGCGGGCTCGCGACATGGAGGCGCGGCGGCAGGCCGAAGTGGATCTGATCCGCTCCGCCGCCGAGGCCGAAACCGCCAGCCGCCTGCACCGCTCGGTGGTGGACAATATCATCGACGCGGTCATCACCCTTAACGAGGACGGCTGCATCGAATCCTTCAACCCCGCGGCCGAGCAGATCTTCGGCTACCTGGCCGCCGAGGTCCTCGGCCGCGACTTCAGCCTGCTGATGCCCGAGGACTACCGCAGCAGCCGGCCTGGGTACGCGGCGCGCTTCATGCGCCTGGCCGCCAAGCAGGTGGTCGGCACCAGCCGCCTAGTCTGGGGCCGGCGCCGGGACGGCAGCACCTTCCCGATGGACATGGCCGCCGGTGAGTTCACCCTGGGCGGCCGGCAGATCTACATCGGGGTCTTGCGCGATGTCACCAGCCGCCGCCAGGCCGAGGAGGCCATCCTCCAGGCCAAGGAGGCGGCCGAGGCCGCCAGCCGCGCCAAGAGCGAGTTCCTGGCCAACATGACCCATGAGATCCGCACCCCGATGAACGCGATCATCGGCATGAGCGAGTTGCTGGGGGACACGGCGCTGGATCCGGTGCAGCGCGAGTTCCTCGGCATGGTGCAGGTATCGGCCACCGGCCTGCTTGATATCATCGACGATGTGCTCGATTTTTCCAAAATAGAAGCCGGACACCTCGAACTGGAAGCGGCGGATTTTGGTCTGCGCCAGGTGGTGGGCCAGGTGATGCAGACCCTCGGGGTGAGGGCGCACCAGAAGGGCCTCGAGTTGGCGATGCAGGTCGGCGATAGGGTGCCCGAGGGGCTGGTGGGCGATTCGGTGCGCCTGCGGCAGGTGCTGATCAACCTGGTCAGCAACGCGATCAAATTCACCGAGTAGGGCGAGGTGGTGCTGGTGGTTGAGGTCGAGGAAGGGCGCGCCGAGCAGGTGGGCCTGCATTTCCAGGTGCGCGATACCGGCATTGGCATCGCCGCCGACAAGCAGGAGCAGATCTTCGCTGCCTTTGTGCAGGCCGACGGGTCGACCACCCGGCGTTTTGGCGGCACCGGGCTGGGGCTGAGTATCTCCTCCCGCCTGGTCGGCATGATGGGCGGGCGGCTCTGGGTGGAAAGCGAGCTGGGGCGGGGCAGCGTGTTCCACTTCACCGCCTGGTTCGGCTGCCACCAGCGCCGGCTCGAAGCGGCGGCACCGGGAACACCGGCTCCGGCGGCGCCCGGCAAGGCCGCGGTGGGGGGACTCCGGGTGCTGGTCGTGGAAGACAATACCTTCAACCAATTGGTGGCCCGGGGGTACCTCCAGCAGGCCGGGCACCAGGTGGAGATCGCCGCCGACGGCGGGCAGGCCCTGGATCGCCTGGGCGAGACGGTCTTCGATGCGGTGCTGATGGATGTGCAGATGCCCGGCATGGACGGGTACGAGACCACCAGAGCCATACGCCGTCGCGAGGCCGAAAGGGGCGGCCACGTGCCCATCATCGGGTTGAGTGCCCGCACGGCGCCCGAGGACCGCGAGCGCTGTCTGCAGGCGGGTATGGACAGCTACCTGACCAAGCCCATCAACCGCGGCCAGTTGCTCGCCGCCCTGGCAGGCATCGCCGTCCGCCCGCCGCCCCCGGAGGCGCCGCCGGCGTCCCCGGCGGAGGAAAACCCCGGCCCCCTCGACCCGGCGGTGGTGGCCAACCTGCAGGCCTGGGAGCG
>JADZBP010000120.1 GCA_020852055.1 Candidatus Latescibacterota bacterium | reverse complement strand
GGCGAACGATGCCCAGGGTGCGCCGGGAATGTCGAATCAGCCAGGGCAGTTTGGCAAGATCATCGGACATCAGGGCGATATCGGCGGTTTCGATGGCGGCATCGCTGCCGGCGGCGCCCATGGCAATCCCCACCGTGGCCCGGGCCATGGCCGGGGCGTCGTTGATACCGTCACCCACCATGGCCACCTGGCCACACTGAGAGACCAGCGAGGCTACAGCTTCCTCTTTTTGTGCGGGAAGCAACTCGGCAAAGACCTGGTCGATCCCGGTTTCCGTGCCAATGGCTTGGGCAGTGCCCTCGTTGTCGCCGGTCAGCATGACCAGGCGGCGTACCCCTGCCGTGCGCAGCGCCTGCAGCGCCTGCCTGGCTTCCGGCCGCACCGCGTCAGCCAGGGCGATAAGGCCGCACACATGCGTGTCGTTTCCCACCACCACCACAGTCTGGCCGGCCTTTGCCATAGCTTCGAGGCGCTCGTGAATTTCTTGGGTCTCCTGGCCCCGCTCCTCCAGGAAACGATGGGACCCCACCCAATAGGGGTTTCCATTGAAGCGGGCAGTAGCACCCTTGCCCTGGAGGAGTTGAAACTCCTCGGCGGGATGGCTGGACATTCCGCGCTCCTGGGCAAAGGCGACAATGGCCCTGGCCAGGGGATGGCCGCTGGGGGCTTCCATGGCCAGAGCCCGCTCCAGCAACTCTCCCTCATCGTGGCCACCCAGGGGCACTAGCTCTACCACCTGGGGTTTCCCCTGGGTCAGGGTCCCGGTCTTGTCCAGGGCCATGGCCCGCACCTGCCCCCTGAATTCGAGGTATTTTCCCCCCTTGACGAGCACCCCGTTGCGGGCCGCCGCGGCCAGAGCAGCCACCATACTCACCGGGGTGGAGATCACCAAGGCACAGGGACAGGCGATGACCAGCAGCACGAGGGAGCGGTAGAGCCATTCGCCCCAGGTCGCACTGAAAAAGAGGGGTGGGACGAGCAGCACCGCAATGGCCAGGCTCATGACCACCGGGGTGTAGATCTGGGCGAACTTCTCCACCCATTGCTCCACGGGGGCGCGCTGGCGCTGCGCTTCCCCCACCATGCGGACGATCTGGGCCAGGGTGGTATCTGCGGCCGGCTTGGCACTCTCGATTTCCAGGGCACCATCGCCGTTGATGGTGCCGGCGAACACCTGTGCTCCAGGGTCTTTGAACACCGGCCCACTCTCCCCGGTGATCGGGGCCTGGTTGACCTCGCTGACCCCGCGCACCACCCGCCCGTCCAGGGGGATGCGCTCGCCGGGCTTCACCATAAAAACCGCACCTACCGGCACCTGGTCTGGCGACACCTGCTCTTCGCTCCCGTCCGCTCGCTTCAGGCAGGCAAGCGTGGGGGCCAGCTCCATGAGCGCGCCCACGGCCCGCCGCGCCCGGCCCACACTCCAGGACTCCAGTAGCAGGGAGACCGAGAAGAGGAAGGACACGGAGGCCGCTTCAAGCCATTCGCCGATACCGATAGCCCCCAGCACCGCTACGGTCATCAGGAGGTTCATGTCAGGGCGCAGTCGCCGGGCAGCCAGCCACGCCTTGGGCAGGATGAGCCAGACGCCGGCCAGGATACCGAGAGCATAACAGATTGCTGCGGCTGGGGGGACTTGGTGCTCCAGTCCCTCAGCCCCCAGGGCTTCGCCGATTCCTCCGGCCATCCAGGCGTGTACGAGAAAACCCGCGACCAGGGACAGACCGCTGGCCCCGGTCAGGATTGTGCGTCCGTGGCGCTGCCATCCTTGGGCCTCGCTGGGCGTCTCAGAGCCCTCCCGCCAGATCTCGCCCTGCATCCCGGTCCGGGCGATGGCCTGGAGGATGGCTTCAAGAGCGGGTGTTCCCGGACCGGTGAGGATGGTCATCCGGCCGTGCAACAGGTCGAAGGAGAGATGCTCCTCTCCTCCCACCACCGGCCCCACCTCGCGTTTGAGAATCGCGATCTCCTCGGCGCAATCCATCCCATGGATGGTGAATTGCCGCGCAACAGATCCAGAGGGCATTGTTCTTTTACTCCGGATAGGGGCATTGCAGAACAGACCGGACCTTCTTACAGGCGCTCCTCGGAAGGCACGCCGCTGTCCGGATGGTATTCGATAGAAACCTTGGCTCCGGGCATAGGGGGTATTGGCAGTCGGGTAGCGAAGTGACAAGGCCCCCTCTTCCGCCGGGAGATCCGGGCGCCCCTGCATTGGGTGCCGACCTTTTGCATCACCACGCCCTCGGCACTGACCACCGAAACATCGACATGGCCATGAGCGCGTACCAGACCGCTTGAACGATGCCGGAGCACACCGGAAACAAACAGGTACTCGCCGTCCGATTGGATATCGATCCCAGAGATTGTTGCATAGGTCGATGCTACCACCTCGACCGGTGGGGCTGCCTGGCCTACCAGGCCATGTCTCGGTGCGGCACAGCCCAGCAATCCGCCGATACCGATGACCAGCACCAAAACCAACCGTGGGGTGAGACCTACCTCCATATGACAATCCTCCATCACCAAAGGGTGGATGCTCAGATGGCTTTTTCGCCGCGTTCCCCGGTGCGGATCTTGATCACTTCGGCGACCTCGACGACAAAGATCTTCCCATCCCCTGGGTTGCCGGTGTGGGCGTGGGTTTGAATGGTCTGGATCACCTTTTCCGCCAACTCGTCGGGCACGACGATCTCGAGTTTTGCTTTGGGCACGTACTCCACCAGGTCATCGACGATCTTGTAGCGCGACTCGTCGGCCTGGGTCTTGCCAAAGCCGCGGATATCCCGATCCACGGTGAGGCCGGGCAGGCCCTCAATCTGCTTGAGGGCCTCCACCACCCGGGTCACCAGGAAAGGCTGGATGATGGCCTTGATCTCTTTCATGGACGGCCTCCTCAGAGTTCGGTTTCGGGTTTGGGCTGCTCAAACCAGGCGTACAGGGTGGGCAGGAGCAGCAGGGTCAACAGGGTCGAACTCACCAATCCGCCCACCACCACTGTGGCCAGGGGTCGCTGGATCTCCGAGCCAGGACCGGTGGCAAAGAGCAGGGGGATGAGGCCCAGGGCCGCCACCAGCGCGGTCATCAGCACTGGGCGCAGGCGCAGTTCGCAGCCATGCAGCACCGCCTCTTCGAGGGACTGGCCTTCCTCGCGGAGCTTGTTGAAATAGGACACCAGCACAATGCCGTTGAGCACCGCCACGCCAAAGAGGGCGATGAAGCCTACCGAGGCCGGCACACTCAGGTACTGGCCAGAGATAAACAAGCCGACCAGGCCGCCGATGAGGGCCACGGGCAGATTGAGGATGATCAGCCCGGCCTGACGCAGGGAATTGAAGCTGGAGAAGAGCAGAAAGAAGATCAGGCCGATGGTCAGCGGCACGATCAGGGCTAGCCGGTCCATGGCCCGCTGCTGGTTCTCAAAGGCGCCGCCCCAGGTGATGTAATAGCCTGGGGGCAGCTCGACCCGGGCACGGATCTGCTGTTGGGCTTCAGCCACAAAACTGCCGATGTCGCGATCCTCCACATTACACTCGACTACGATCCGCCGCTTGGCATCGTCCCGGCTGATCTGTATCGGGCCTTCCTCGATCGACAGTTTCGCCAATTGAGCCAAGGGCAGGCGGGTGCCGTCCGGGGCATTCACCAGAATGTTGCCGAGGTGCTCCAGGTCGTTGCGCCGCTCCTCGGGAAAGCGTACCAGGACGCCGAAACGCCGCTCGCCCTCAAAGGCCTCGGTGGCCACCTTGCCGCCTACGGCGGTCTCGATGATCTGCTGCACATCCGCCACGTTGATGCCATGGCGGGCGATCTTCTTCCGGTCGATATCCACCGTCAGATAGGGTTGTCCGGAGACCTGCTCAGCCCGTAAGTCCGCCACCCCGCGCACCTGGGATACCACCTTGGCGATCTCGTCGCCCTTGGCCTTGAGCAGGTCCAGGTCCTCGCCGAAGAGTTTGATGGCGATCTGCGATTTGACCCCGGAGATCAGTTCGTCCACCCGCAGGGCAATGGGCTGGGTGATGTTGAACCCCGCTCCGGGGATCTGTTCCAGCCGCTCGCGCATCTTCTCGATCAACTCTTCCTTGGTCTGCGCGGTCGTCCACTCGCTGCGGGGTTTGAGCACCACGATGGGATCGCTGACATTGGGTCCCATCGGATCGGTGGCAATCTCGGCAGTGCCGATCTTGGAGACGACGGTCACCACCTCC
>JADZBP010000119.1 GCA_020852055.1 Candidatus Latescibacterota bacterium | reverse complement strand
GGTGGGGGTGTCGGTGACTTTGACCGTATGCGCCCCCTGCGACAGCTTGTTGGTGCCGAACACCGGCGGCCCGAACACCACCCCCACCACCCCGCCCTCGGCCCAGGCATCGAAGATCACCTCGTGGTTGTTCATCACCGATTCCAGATCCCGCATCACATCCATCCACAACTTCATCTCGATTTCCCCTCGTAAATTGGTTTAGACAAAGGAGCCGCCTAGCGGCTGGTTGCCGACGACCCCGGTGAAGTAGTCGATGACCAACCAGAAGCCGGCGACAACGATCTGTCCCATGATCAGACCCAGGAAAAAGGGCCGGGTACTGCGGTAAAGTCCCGGCCCCCCGTATTTGAGCACCACGGCCTTGAAGCACCAGGCCACGAAGATGCTGAACCAGACGTAGTCCATGATATCGAAGCCGCTGGTGGCAAAACCGAGGGGATGCAGCGGCCACCAGACGAAACGGGCCCTGGCATAGGCCAGCAGGCCCATGATCAGGGCCCCCAGGGCGGTGAACATCCACCCCGAAACACTGACGGCACTGGGATTGGCCAGGATGGTCGCCATGTACTTGCCCGCGTTCGTCGGCTCGCCAACGAACCAGAAGACGTGCAGATTGATCCCGCCATAGGCATAGGACAGGGTCATGACACTCCACAACGAGCCGGCGATAGAAGCCCCCACCGCCAGGCCCACGGCCCAGAGCAAGGGCCGTTTGCTGCCTTTGATCTCCTCGGCCAGACGCAGAGCGTTGGCGAAACAGGGCATAAAAAAGAGGCGAACATTGCCGGCCCACACGTAGGTGAATCCCAGGGCCACGACTCCGGCGCTGCCCAGCACGCTGGTGCCCAGGCCCGAGACCAGGAAATCCGCCGGGGTCAACGGGGTGCGGATCACCGCAATTCCCCCTTCGACCACCCCGCGAGTGAGGGTGACGAAAACCACCACCAGCGCCGCCATGAAGATCGGCACGGTCCACCAGGGCAGCCCGGACATCCACAACCACACCCCCATGACCAGCACCCCGACGATCATCCCCCAGACCGCCGTGCGGTAGGAGATCATCTCGCCGCTGTCATCGACGCTCGGGTCGTTCCGGAAGGCCTTGCGGCACACATCCTGCAAATGATGCCTGCCCATCCACAGGCCCGATACCACCAGGGCGATCATCGCCCCCATCGCCTGGTGCGCCAGGTACGGGCCGGCGAGATTGGCGAAGCGGCTCAACTGCTCCTCGCTCTGGATGCCCAGCATGTTGAACACCCCCTTCTCCACGGTCACCATCAGGAAGAAGAGCCAGAGCCCCAGGGCGATATCCTTGCTCAGCAGGTAGGCAAAGCCAACCAGGCCCAGGTTCAGCATGACCATCATTGGCGTGGTATTGCGGAACAGAAAGAGCTGGGTGGTCAGGATGCCCTGGTCGGTATACTGGGCCAGTCCAGGGATGATGGGAAAGTAGTTGTGCAGCGCCGTATAGGAACCCAACAGGAAGGGCACGGCAAAACCGATCCACATCACCGGATTGCGGAAGAAGGGTTTGACCAGGGACCGCTGCTCGTCGTCGCGGAGCATATCCAGCGGGACCTGCACCAGGGGGTAGAGCAGCTTCTCGTGCTCCAGCCACTGGCGGCGCAGGATGACCATCAGGCACAGGGAGGTCCAGTACACCGCCACGATGAACAGGGTCCAGTAGAAGAGCGGCTCGGCCCACGCAGCCCACGGGATGGGCTGACCCTGGGGCATTCCCTCGTAAAACAGCCGCGACACCTCCAGATCCTGGGGCGCCATCCAGCGCGGCACGTGCGGGTGGATCAACTCGGCCCAGCGGTTCTCCGGGGAGGCGTAGTAGTAGATGCCGGCCAGGATGGGCAGCAGGTATTCCGAGTACCCGATGGTGGGGATGGAGGTGGCCAGCATGGCCATGATGTAGATGGTGGCCAGCTCCGAGGTGCTGAAGATCAGGGTCCGCTTCAACAAACCCAGGCCGGTGTTGATCACCGCGATAAACACAAAAAACACAAAGATGGCAGCCGGCGTATTGAAGTTGTGATCCAGCAGCGACCCTTTGATGATCATGTTGGTATAAGGCAGCGCCACGCCGAGGAAAAGCGAGACCAGCCCCCCCACCACCACCGCCCGCAGGGTGATACCCGTGCGCAGGGATGGCCCGCCGCCCGCCAAGGGTTCTTCAGTCGGCACCAGAACCCATCCTTTTGACGGCTCCCGCCCGGGGAGGCCGTCCGCTGCTGGTATTTGAGATTGGCTGCACGGGCAGACTCAGGAAAAATCGGGGAGATTGTAGGAGGGCTGGTGGGCGAAACGGCGCAGGCCCACCTCGAGCCGCGCCTGGGCGCCGGGTCCCAACTCCACCTGTAGTTGCCGGCCATTGACGACCACCCGCTCTTCCCCTCCGGCCGTATCGGTGATTCGCGCCTCGCCGAACTCGTGTTCGCCGAAGGTCCCGGCCTGGATCAGGACGGGGCGCGACACCACCGGATCGGTATTGACGAGGGTCAGCCCCACATGGTCCGCCCGTACCTGGTCCACCAGGGCCGCCACGTGTTCGGGCAGACCCGGACGCCGGCGCACAGGGTCGAAATAGCGGACGTGGGCCTGCAACAGGCCGCCGTTGTAGATGGCGGCTGGCGAGCCCGTGGCCAACTGGATCAGCCCTTCGGGAAGCACCGGATTGAGGGGCTGGAAGTGGTAACACTCGCGCTCCTCAGGATCGGTGTGGTCATTGGCCAGGCGCTCGAGGCTGCGGCCGATGCAGTGGTAGGTGGAAGCGGCGATCTGGTCGGGAAAGCCGGGGTTGCGGCCCTCGGTGAAGGCGAACCAGGCATTGGGGGGGCAGACACCCGCTTTGAACGCCCCCCAGTCCTCGGGCAACTGGTCGAAGCCGGCGCGGGAGGGGAAGACCTCATTGAGTCTTGCCAGGTCCTCGGCGCTCTGACTCAGGTAGTACAGATGGATATAGAGGTAGGGTTCCGGGGCGCGAAAGTCGAACCAGCCCTGGTCGCCGTGCCTGGCCGGTATCTTAACCACCCCGTTTTCCTCGCGCCGCTGGCCCCAGAGCAGATCCAGCTGCGAGCGACACAGGTCCAGCCAGGAATAATCCCCGGTCATCAGCAGCGCACAACTGCCCGCCACCAGGGCCGGCTCGACGATGTTGCGCGCCCCGTGCGGCCAGCGCCAGCCGTAATATCCGCCCCACCACTTGCCGCCCATCAACTCGCCGATCTGGCCGCCCGGACCGATGTTGTCGGGCATGATGCCCTGGTTGCGGTCGCGGCGCTCCATCCAGGCGCTCAGGTAGTCGAGCACCCACCGTTTGTACTTTTCCTCCCCGGTATAGAGATAGGCGTTGGTCACCAACGAGGTGGCGCTGAGATTCAGGGGCACGTCGCCGCGGGTCATGCGGGCATTGATCTGGGCCAGGACCTTGGCGAACACCTCGTCGTCGGTCCAGTCCACCTTGAAGAGGGGATCGGAACTGTCGGCCCCGGGCAGGTCCTCGTATGGCGCCAGGTAGTGGGCGAGGATGGGCCGGTGGTAATCCCAATCCGCCTGCGTGGTGGTGGTGCGCGGGCCGTGGCTGCCGTTCATCGGGCCGCGGATCAGCCGCCGTTCCGCGTCCCAGTTGGCAGCCAGAGGGTCCTCGCCGGTGTACATCGCCGCGTACCGCAGGGCCCGCGTCCGGTCGACGAAATGGTGGGGATTGGCCAGGGCCAGGTAATAGATATAGGTGTAACTCTCACTGTGGTGGAACCAGTCAAAACCAGTGACGAACTCGCGGTCGACGGTGCCGAAATGCTCGAACTGCCAGGTGATGGCATCCCACTCCCGGCGGGCGATGCGCTCGAGGTGTTCGCCGCCCCCCAGGAGGTAGCAGAGCGGAAAGGAGAGGAAGGCTTCGTAGGCGTTGTCCGTGCCGTCCATGCTGGTCCACTGGGTGCGCCAGACCAGGGTGCCATCCGGCCGGGTGGCCTGATCGGTGAAGCGCTGGGCCGCCCGATCCATCACCTCGATGAGGTACCGCTGGTTCACCGCCCAGGCCGGCGGTTGCCGGCGACCGGCAGCGCCGAGGGTTGCGATTGGGACAGCGGAGGGAACAGCGCCTGACATGGGTGGCTCCTTTGCCGAAGGGAGGTGGTTGCCTTGGAGGTGATCGGGCCGCAGACCCGGCTAGGCGCGGTACACGCCGTACAGCCGCGCCGGGTTGTCGTAAAAGGCCGCCTGGGCCACCTCGAGGGCATCGGCCTCCGCAAGAAGGCCCTCCTCGATCATCCCGGCCAGTGCCACGGCGAAATTCCACCGCGCCATCTTCAGGTGCCCGTACACCGCCTCGACATGGCGCAGGTCATCCCCGAAGGCGATGATCTTGTTGAAGGGCACCATCCGCAACCACTCCTGCAGGTCCTGGCGGGCGCCCTGGGGAGAAATGATGTGGATCCAGGACATGTTCAGATAGACATTGGCGAAGGTCTTGCCCAGGACCGCCCCTTCGCGGAGGTAGGGGTACCCGGCATGGGATAAATCGAAACGCGCATCGCGGAAGTGCTGGAGCAGTTCGATGAGGGGCACCGGGCTGCAGCCCTCCATGCCGCCGTGGTTGCCCGCCCGGATGCCCTGGTGGAACTGGATGGCCAGGCCCGCCTCGGTGGCAGCACGACAGCACTCGAAGACCAGGTAGTCCTCCAGCACCGCCCCTGCCGGGGTATCCAGTCCCGGGTACTCGCCCTTGAGCAAGCCGGCAAAAACCGCCTCGGCAGCGGCGAATTCCCGCCGCCGGAAATCCATGCGCCGATGGTAGGATTGGGACAACTTGATGCCCGCCACCCCTGCGGTCCGCCACTGCCCGCACACCCTGTCGATAAGCCCGACGTGGTCGCGCAGGCCGCCGATGGCGGCCCCGTAATCCCGCTCGATATGCCGGATTTGGTCTGCCGACCGGAGCATGCTGAACCGGTTGAGGCGCGGCAGCGGCAGGAAGAACTCGCGGTCAACCTCGACGAGATCCTCCATGTTTACCACCGAAACCTCGATGCCAGCCCGCCGGCTCAGGACCTCGCGGTAGAGCCCGGGTCGGCGGTGGGCGCGAATCGCCTCCGACAGGGGTTCGATGGTGGCGGCACTCAGTTCGCCGAATCCGAGCAGATCGGCGAAGCCCTCGAGTATACACTGGGAGTACCCGGTGAGGCGGGTGTACCGCCAGTAGGGCGCGAAGATCTGCCAGCGATCCGCCAGCGGCATGGCCGGGTCGAAGGCCCGGTCCAGCGCCTCCCGCGACATGCCTGCCGCCACCAGGTCGGCGAGAGGATAGGCATGGTTGAAAAAAGAAAGCGCGTCGAGCGGTTCCGCGAGACGCTCGGCCTCGGATACCAGATGGGAATGGGAGTTGATGCAGGGAATCCGGGCGATCTGGGCGTACAATTCCGCCGCCAGCCCCCCGGCGCCCCCCTTGCCCCGCTCTTTGGCCATGGTCCCCCTAATCCTTCAGGCTGGCGTAAATGGTCATGAATACGGAGCTGTTGGTCTGCGACTGGCGCGCGGCGGCCACACGTTCGCGGCTCACCTGGCTCAGGGTGAAACCGAGCTGGGTGGTGAGGCGGTACCCCAGATACTCTCCGCGATTCGACAGTTGAACCGCCACCACCGTGTTGCGCAGGTCGCCGGTAAACTCGCCGCGAGGCAGTTCCGCCTCGTCGGCGCCCAGATCGGCGTGGAAGGTCTGCTCTACCCCCGCCTCGATCTCGGTGCGGTTGAGGACCGGGAAATCGCAGACCAGCAGGGCCGTGCCGGCCCAGTGGTCGCGCTGCCCGCGCACCCCCCCCATGGACATGGGGGTGTTGTCGCGGAGGTACTCGCTCTTCAGTTTGGGGCGCACCCGGAAGATCCCGAAACGGTGCAGATAATCGGCCTTGTTGATGATGCCCAGGAAACGGGTATCCTTGGCGGAGCCCATGGCCTTCGCCTTGTCGCCCTGGCGCAGGGTCTCGAGTTTGAACTTGTGGGCAAAGTTGATTCCCCAGTTCACCTGCCGGTCCACACCGAGCCACAGGGTGTTGATCCAGGTATCCCGGGCGAACAAAGGGTCATCGATGTTCTGGTGGCTGCCCGGCAGGCCGGGCAACTGCACCCACTGGACCAGATCGTCCTGGATATCGTCCTCGGCCTTCTTCAACATGTCGAAAACCCTCACCCTGCCGAGCACGGCAAAATCCTGCTCGTAGGCGACCAGCCCGTACCAGGTATCGTTCTTCCGCTGGTCCGAAATAAGACGGGCATGGGTCCGACCGGCGGTGAGTTTCAGTTCGGGGTTGGGCTGGTTCTTGACGTAGACATTGTACCCTCGCTGGTCGGGCCGGTACGGAAGGTCGGCGCGGTTGTCGTTTTCAAACCGGTCGATCCACCCGTTGTTGTTGAGGTCTATACCGAAGAGGAATTCCGGCCGGTCGGTGTTGTAGCGCAGGAAGGGTTCCTCGTAGTCGGGAAAGCGGTTCTCGCGGAAAAAGTTGCTGTTCTGGTTGAAGTCGGAGATGAAGTCGTTGTTCTCATCCCCGCCTGGAAAAACCGCCTCGTCGGCGAATCCTTCGGTCGAGCGGCCCTGCGCACCGCGCTCCTGACCGGTGCGCGGGTCCTGGTAGAGCCGCTTCTGGTCCGGCTTCCGGTCCTGATCGTCGTTGTCGTCGACGAAGTCGTAGATGCCCCGCGTCGGATCCCCGTAGTCGATGCGGCCGTCGCCGCCGACGATGTAGGGACTGGTGGTGTAGTCCTCGTCGGTGTAAAAAGCCTCGGCAAAAAAGCTCCAGGGTGGCCGGGACTTGCCCAGATTCATCATCCACGCCCCGGCTACCTCGTCCCCTTCCGTGCCCGAAAAGGCCTGGTGGGTTTCGCTGCGCCGGTTGGGATACTTCCGGTACCGGTGATTGAGGTCCAGTTCGCTGTACAGATCAAAACCCAGAAAATCCTTGACCTCGACCGTGAACCCATAGATCTGGTTCGCGGTAGGCAAGCCGTAGTTGAAGGCCACCTGCCGTTTGTTAGTGCCATCCTGCACATTGCCTTCGGCTTGGGCCACTATCAGGAACACCGGCTGGTTCTCGGCACTGGTCTGGCGGTCGGAGGTGATTTCGACCCGATAGTCATTGACCAGGACCAGGCGGAAACGCACGGCGCTGATATTGTTCACCAGGTCCCGGTCGTCGACAATCTCGGCCAATCGGGGCAGGTGGTAGCGGAGCAAGATCTGCTCCGTGCCGTTGGCCGTGGGCAACCCCTCGCGGATGGTGCCACCGATCCGCTCGGGCGTGAAACCGATGCTGTTTCCCGTCAGTACCGTGTCGCGTTCGCCGATGCGGGTGGTGATCTCCACGTCGTCGGCCAGAAGCACGGCTCCACCCCGGTTGTCGGCGGGAGAGTCATCGCTGAGCCGGATGACGATGGTGGTGATCTGGTCCTCCAACTGCGCCGAGGTCAGTTCACCCTTGAAGGGGTTGCCTTTGAAGCTTTCCAGGGTTCCCCGGCCGCTGTGGGCGTTGACAAAGGTGGCGCCCAGGGTGGTCACATCCCCTATTCTGGCAGTGGCGCGCCCCCCGATCAGATTGGTGTAGTCGTTGAAGGAGGCCGGGTTGGGGTCG
Organism: Candidatus Latescibacterota bacterium; assembly: GCA_020852055.1. Lineage (GTDB taxonomy): Bacteria > Latescibacterota > UBA2968 > UBA8231 > UBA8231 > SICG01. Next base: position 5,595 of record JADZBP010000119.1, on the reverse strand, counting down.
GTAATGAAGCCGGGGGCACTGATCCGCGACAGGATGCCGGTCACCGCGATGCGGTCGGACATGAAATCCACCTGCGCCCCGTTGAACACCGCCTTGCGGAAGGTCATCGGGGTCAGGGTGGAGAGTAGTTCGTCGCCAACCGTGATCGAGAAGGCATACTGGTCTTTGACGTCGCTGGCGATCACCAGGGAGCGGAAAAAGCCGGAGTATTCCCCTCTTTTGAGCAGTCGGCTCCCCTCTGAGATCCGGGGGTGCTCCTCGGTCCAGTTGTAGACCAGCCACCCACGGGTGAGATAGTTCCCGTACAGATCGTAGAAGTGGTCTCCCCAACTGTTGGGATCCACGTACACCTTGTACGGCTCCGTGGCGTAATTGGTGCTGCTCCACGAGCGCCAGCCGTATTCCCGCTCGAGCTCCTGCGGCAGGTACCGCTTCTGCAACAGGGGCTCAACCGCCTCCATCAGGGTCCCCGGCCCCTCCGGGACATAACTCAACTCCCCCGAGGAATGGCGGCCAAGCCGGGTGCCGTAGTCGGTTTCTGCTGCCGCGCCGGTGGCGACCACCAGGGCCACGGCGCCAATCACCCGGGCCGCGCCCAGCCGGCTATGCCATGGCCGCATACGCCCCTCCTCTTGGCCCCCCGGTAACCCTAACCGCGCTGAAGGGCGGCGAGCGGTGGCCTTTCATTGCTCGCCCCCCGCATAGATGGTGATAAAAGTCGCGCTGCTGGTTTCACTCTGCCCGCCTTTGCTCAATACCAGGTCCGTCATCTCCACCCGTTCAACCGTCCGCCGCGTGAAACGGAAACCGCCTTGAATGGTGAGGCGGTATCCCATATACGCGGTGGTGGTCGACCACTGGACCGCGGCGTTGGCCTCGTTGAGATCGCCGGTGGGGCCCAGTGCTGCATCCCGCAAGCGCGCTTTTTCGTCCACGACCAGATCCCGCACCTGGAGGTACTCGGTGCCGAGTTCGAGTTGGGAGTTTTTTAACATCGGCACCCCCAGCACCACCGACCACAGGCCCGTCCACTCCTTGACCTTGCTCTGGCGGGCCAGGAAGGGCGCCCGCCGCAGGAACTGGCTCTTGAACCTGGGCTGGACCTTCAAGACCCCGAAATGCTGGGCGTAATCCACCTTGTTGATCAGGCCGAACAGGGTTGAGCGGTCGCGGAGCGGACTGCGGTCCGGTGCCCGCGGGTCGTCCTTGCCCTGGGCGTACAGGTCGTATTTGAGCTTGTTGCGCCACCGCAGATTGGGGATGCGGGTATAATCGAAGCCGAGGAAGAGCGAGTTGATCCAGGTGTCCTGTGCCGGCAGGATGTCGGTGACGATGGGCGGAGGCCCCGCCTCCAGGAAGGCCTGCGGTTCGCGGCGGACATCCGGGATATCATCCTCTGCCCGTTTGAGCATGTTGAACACCCGGAGGCGGCCTAGGCCCGCAAAGTCGCGATCCATGGTGAACAGGCCGTAGGTGGTCCGATTCTCGCGGTGGGACGAGATCAGCAACTCGCGGGTCTGGCCGGCACTTACCCTGATCTCCGGCGTCAGATCGCGGCCGAGGTAGGCATTGTAGCCCCGGTGGTCGCGTTTGTAGGGATAATCCGGTTCGTCGTCGTTCTCGAACCGGTCGATCCAGCCGTTGTTGTTCAGATCGATGCCGAAAAGGAAATCCGGCCGGTCCACACTGTAGCGCAGGAAGGGTTCGTCGTAATCGGGGACCCGGTTGCTGATGGTGCGGTTGTCGTTCTGGTTGAAGTCGCTGACGAAATCGTTGTTCTCATCCCATCCCGGGAACACCAGGAAATCGGGGCCGGGCTGGTTCACCCGCTGCCAATCCGGGTTGCGGTCCTGGTCGTCGTTGTCGTCGACGAACTCGTAGACAAACGCGGTGGGGCGGTCGTACAACACATCGCCGTTGACGTTGACGATATAGGGGCTGGTCGAGTACCCCGGTTCCATCGAGAATCCTTCGCCGAGGAAAAACCAGGGATAACGCGTGAAGGAGAGATTGACCATCCAGGCATCGTCCCGGCTGGAACTGCCCTCGAAGGGCTGGTCGTCGGTGAAGAGCGCCAGGTTGGGGTACTGCCGGTATTTTTGATTGATGTCGTACTCGCCGGACAAATTGAATCCCTTGAGGTCGCGGGCTTCGATGGTGAACCCGTAGATCTGTTGCGCCATCGGCAGCCCGTAGTCGAAGGCAACCCGCCGGCGGTTGGACCCGTCCTTGACATTGCCAGTGGCCCGCGCCACATCGAGCAACACCGGGTTGCTCTGCTCGAGGATCTCGCGGGTGAGCGGCGCCTCGGGCACGATCCGTTCGCCGGTCTGGCGGTCGGACCAGACCTGCACGCGGTAGTCGTTGGCCAGCACCATGTCGAAACTCACCTCGACGATCTCGGTAGGATCTGGACCGATATAGGCCGGGTCGGTGAAGTCGTAGTTGAGCAGGATCTGCTGGCTGCCGTTGGCGGCCAGGTACCCCTCCTCCTGGAACCCCCCCTCGACGATGGGCCAGCGCGTGGGGTCGTGGGTGAGATCGGCCAGGGTGAAGGTCTGCCTGGCCCCGGTCTGGAAATCCACCCGGACCACCCGGATATCGTGGGCAAAAAGCGCCGCACCGCCCTCACCATCCTCAGGCGAATCGTCGCTGAGCACCACCGCGATGGCGCTGACCGGCACCCTGGCCTGGCCTTCCCCGAGGGTGCCTTTGATGGGATTGCCGTCGAAGGAACCAAGGGTGCTCCGGCTGTTGTGGGCATTGATCCAGGTGGCGCCAACCGTGACAAAATCGCCGACCTGGGCGGTGGCCCGGCCGCCGACCATATTGGTGGCGTTGGTGCGGCTATCCGGCTTGAGCAGGCTGCCGGTCACGGGACCGCTGGCCCGGGACAGGAGCATCGTCGCCGCGTATTTGTCGGAGGAAAAATCGAGCTGGATGCCGTCGAAGGTCGGTTTGGAAAAGGTCATGGGCGTCAGGGTCGTGCGAATCTGGTCGCCGACCGTGATGGCGTAGTGGGTGCCGCCCTTGGCGTCGGAAGCAATCAGGACCCGGTTGAACCACTGCTGGTACCGCTGGTCCTGGAAGATGGAACTGCCCAGGGGTGTCAGCGCCTCCTGACGCCAGTCATAGATCAACCAGCCACGGGTCACGAAACTCCCGTAGATGTCGTAAAAATACTCGCCTTCCAGCGCGGTATCGACGTAGCGCTTGTACAACTCGCGGGAGTAGTTTGAGGACTGCCAGGTGTTGAACCCGTAGTCGAAGAGCAGTTCCTGGGGAACGTACCAGCGCTTGACCGCCGGGTCGAGCGCGTCGAAGAGCACCCCCGAACCCTTGGGCTCGAAGGTGATCTCTCCACCCCGCCGCTGGCCGATGCGTTCACCATAACGCTGGGCCTCGGCCCCGCCGCCCGCGAGGCTGAGGGCAAAAAGGGCCAGCAGTATTGCCGCCGCTCTCCTGGAACTGGACGTCGCCATCGGGATTCCCCTTGCTGTTTTGGCTACAGGCAGGTTCGGGGACCACCGGCCCCCGCGCCTTTGCCCTGGTCCTTGCTCAGTACACCACCGCTACCGTGCCGCTCAATTCCTCGTGGCCGGCGTCGGCGTCGACGGTGATGTTGTAGATGTAGACCCCTGGTGGCACCAGCGCTCCCCCGTCGTCCGCTCCATCCCAGGCCCGGGTATAGCGACCATTGCGGTCGCTGCCGGCGTAGACCTGGCGCATCAGCCGGCCAGAGAGATCGAAGATGCGCACCCTCACCTCAGCGCCCCCGGTGAGGGTGGTCAGGTCGAAACCAAGGCGTACCGTGTCGTTCACCTGGTCGCCATTGGGGGTGAAGATCACCGGCACCGCTGCGGCATTGATGATCAAGGCGCCCCCACTGGGCACCTGCACCACCAGGTTACCCGGATCGCGCACCAAGGATCCTGCGGCCTCGCCCCGGTAGAGGGCCAGCAGGTTGGCCCCCGACGCTTCCTGCGGCAATCCAGCGGGCGTCGCCGGCAAGGCCCGTACCCGGAAAGCGGTGCCGGGACGCAGGATCGCACAGCTGAACCCGAGTTGGACCAGCGCCAACTCTCCCCCGGCCAGGCGGCTTGGCCCGAGGTCGGGAAAGCTGATCTGGAACCGGTGGTCTTCGACCAGCTCGACGGCGAAATCGCCGCGCCGAACCGGGGCAGCACTCAGGTCGGCCCCGCTGAAATCGGCCTGCAATCGGGTCCCGTCGGCTTTGATCACCTCAATCTGCTGGATCCCCCCCACCCTGACCGGGGTGGTCACCTCCACCGCCGCGAAACCTTGGTCCACACCGGGGCGCAGGTCCGGGGAAAGCGAGAGGGTGAACTGGGTGTTCGCCCCGAGCGAAGCCTGGCGCGGCGAGATCTCGGCGGCGATTTCCTCCGCCAGCGCGGGGCTCTGGTAATCGAAGGAAAGCCCGCCCACCCCCCGGGCCGAAAAGAGGTCCTCGCTGCTGTATTCGACCTTGAACTGCAGGTACCGCCGCGGACCGGGCGAGACGATGGGCACACCGCCCTCACCGGCACCTACCTGGGCGGCGGTGCTGCGGCCGGCCTCGCCATATGGAGGCGACCACGGACTCCAGTTGTCCAGGTCGTCCTTAATCGCCCCTTTTTCGCCCGGTTTGAGTTTTTCGTAGTCGGCCTGGGTGAGCGCCAGTTCATTGCGCTGGTCGAGGGTCAGCCCGCTGAAACGCAGGCGTGCCTGCCGCACGTCGAGGCCCGGCGCATCGAGCTGCCCCACCAACCCGGCAGCCTCACTGCCCACCGCGAAGCTGGTCGCCGTCTTCCACGGCACCTCGGCGCCGTCGAGGCCCACCCGAAGGCGGTTGAACACCACTGGCGAGGCATCGCGGCCGGTCCGGGTGCTGATCGCCACCTGGGAACGGAGCGGGTCACCGATACTCTCCTCTTCCCAGCGCAACCGGCCCCAGATCGCCAGCGCCTCCCCCAGGTCGAAGATGTCCGAGTGGTATTCGGCCGTGGGCACAAATCCCTTGCCGTAGACCTGGAACTCGGCGATTTCGAAACCCACCGAGGTCTGCGACTTCAAGCGGACATATCGCACGTATTGCGGCGGGATTTCCAGTTCCACCGCCGACTGATCGGTCTGGTTCTCGATCAGCACACTGGTGAACACCGGCAGGCCACCCGCCACGGTCTCCCGCCGGCCGTCGTTGAGCAGTACCTCGAATGCCCGGAGGAAATCGTCCTGAAAGGGGAAATCCGGGGCAGGCATGCCCGGATCGCCGTTGCGGGGGAAAAAGCGCAGCCGGCTCACGCCGAAGCGCGCGCCGAGGTCCAGCTCGAGGATCACCCCCAGGGCATTGGCATTGCGTCCGCCGATACTCTTGCGCTCGAAGGCCGTGGTCGGATCGGTGTCGATCATCTTGACCAGTTCGGTTCTGAGATCGGCCAGGACCGTGGGGGCCGAAACGGCCCCCCCTCGGGTCAGCAGTCCGGCTGCGATGTTCTCGGACTCATCGGCGCTTTCGGGAAAGATCCATCCATCCCGGTATTTGAAGTCGATCACGCTGCCCGGGGTGTTGCCGGTAGCCACTGTCTGGGGGCCGAG
>JADZBP010000118.1 GCA_020852055.1 Candidatus Latescibacterota bacterium | reverse complement strand
TGACCGGCAGCAACTACCGCCTGCCCTCGAGCTACCCCGATGGCTCGGCATATCCACAGGTGGGCGTCAGCCGCCTCAATACCCTGGAGGAGAGTGTCAGCGCCGACAGCGGCCAGGTGGACCACCTGGGCAGCGCCTATGTGGTGCTCGAGCCGCGTCTGCAGCCAGGCGGCATGGTGCTCGGGGTGCAGACCCGGAGCGGCCGGTGGAGCCAGCAGGTGCTGCTGATCTCGCGCGACAGCGTCGAGGTGCGGCCCTTGACCGGCGGGCAGTTGCGCCTGGCCGGCTGGGACCGCTACGACCAGGTGGTGGTGGTGCTGGCCGAGACCGAGCAGAGCGGCAACGGCTACGAGTACACCGTTAATGCCGAGTACGACCCCGGCCTGATCGATGAGCCCGTGCCCCAGGTATCCACCCTGGCGCAGAACTACCCCAATCCCTTTCGCCCCGGGCAGCAGGGTCAGACCGCCATCGCTTTTGGCCTGAGCCAGCCCAGCGCCAAGACCGCCCTTTCCATCTTTTCGGCCGAGGGGCAATTGGTCTGGCGCCGCTACCTGGGGGTGCGCGCCGCGCGCACCCATACCGAGACCTGGGATGGAACCAACGAAGAGGGGCAGCCGGTGGGCTCGGGCATCTACTACTATGTTTTGGAAGGCGACGGCTTCAAGGCTTCCCGCACCCTGGCCGTGGTGCGGGAGGAATAGGCATCCCACCCAGAGGAGGCGACGTGGCTGGTCTCGAACATCCCTACCAACAACTGAGCGGCGGCAAGTGGATCAAGGGCAATCTGCACACCCACACCACCAGCAGCGACGGGCAGCGGCCCCATCAGGAGGTCATCGACGACTACGCCCGCCGGGGCTACGGCTTCCTGATGATCTCGGACCACGATATCCACACCTCCGAGCGGGACTACCGCGCCTTCGACAGCCGCGGCCTGATCCTGATCCCCGGCAACGAGATCACCGCCCAGGGGCCGCACATGTTACACGTGGGCGCCACCGACTTGGTGCCCCCTCACGCCGACCGGCAGCAGGTCATCGACGAGGTGGGCCGCAAGGGCGGTTTTGCCGTCTTCAACCATCCCAACTGGTTCGCCGGCTTCAATCACTGCGCCCAGGAGGTGCTGGAGACCTGCCAGGGCTACGTGGGCCTGGAGATCTACAACGGGGTCATCTGCCGGCTCGAAGGCAGCCCGTACTCCACCAATCGCTGGGATATGCTGCTGACCAAAGGTCGCCGGCTCTGGGGTTTTGCCAACGACGACAGCCACGCTGCAGCGGGCGATGTGGAACTGGGCTGGAACATGGTCTACGTGCAGGAACCCACCGCCGCCGGGGTGGTCGAGGCCCTGCGGCAGGGGCGCTTCTATGCCTCCACCGGGGTGGTAATCAGCCACCTCGAGGTCGAAGGCCGGCGCATCCTGCTGGAGACCGAGAACGCCTCCCGTATCGTGGCCCTGGGCCACGGGGCCAAACGTTTTGCCCAGGTGGACGCCGGGCGCATCGAGGTGGAGGTGCCGGCCGAGCTGCGCTACGCCCGCTTCGAGTGCTGGGGCACCGGCGAGGCCTTTGCCTGGACCCAGCCCTTCTTCAGCGCCTGAAAGCCGCATGAACCCAGGGGTGCTCCTGGGGCTGCTGGTTGTGGCCCTGTGCGGCGCCGGTCCGGCCGACCCGGCCGCAGCGCTGACGGGCGATTTCAACCAGGACCAGCGCCTCGACCAGCAGGACCTGGCCCTGTTGCGGGCCGCCCTGGGCAGCGCCGACCCGCTTTGCGATCTGAACGGCGACGGCCGGGTGGATCTGGAGGATTTCTTCCGCTGGGCCGATCTGCTCCAGCCCCGGTCGATCCCGCCGGCGTACTATGCCCTCACCACCACCCGGCAGACCACCACGGTGCGGCTCACCGGGTACACCATCACCATCCACCACACCAATCCCTTCGGCATCTCCTCCCTGCGCCTGATCGGGCAGCCGGTGGATTTTGTCCACCCCACCCTGCCGTTGGGCGATTGGGAGTGGTTCTGGTTCAGCGACCCCATCCAGAACCAGGCCAAGGTCAAATTGTTGGAGCAGGCCTGGCCGGCCCCCGAGGTGGCGCGCAGCGACACCGGGGTGGTGCTCCGCTTCCGCCGGAAGGACGTGTTGCGGCGCGGGGTGGAGGTGGAGGTGGCCTACCACCTGGACGCCCGCCGCCCCGAGTTCACCGCCGAGTACACCATCCACAACCACTCGGAACAGTTCCTCCTCAGCCCGTACATGATGGTCGGCTTTCCGGGCTTTGCCAACCAGCAGTGGGTGGAGGAGGTATCCACCGCCGAAAAGGCGCGCCGGCCGACGCCGCCCTATGCGGATTTCCTGGCCGAGGCCCAGGCCCGCAATCTGACGGACTACCTGTTGTTGCGCCAGGACTGGAATCCGCTAACCCAGCCGCCCGAGGTGCTGCAGGGCTCGGTGAGCTTGCAGGCCGCCGACCGGATCTATACGCTGACCACCACCCTGGCCGCGGCATCCGGGCTGCGGGGGGCCTATATCGCCCACACCAACAAGCCCCGCTACCTGACCAGCCATCTCTACGCCTTTCTCAACAGCATCGGGGAGGGCCAGAGCCAAAGGATCGCGGTGCACTACGTCCTGTCCCGCAGCAACTAGCCGGAGGCGCGCATGAAACAGATCCTCTTCGACGATCTCTATCTGTGGTCGGTGTTCAACGAGACCCGGCAGTTGGATTTCAACGGCCATCTATGGGTGCGGCCCGAGGGCAATGTGCTCGTCGACCCGGTGGTGATGATCCCCTCCGATCTGGAGCAACTGGAGCGCCTGGGCGGGGCGGCCTGGATCGTGCTCACCAATACCGACCACGAACGGCAGACCGAGTTTTTCCGCCAGCGCACCGGGGCCCGCGTCGCCGCCCACGAGCTGGATGCCGCCCAGCTTTTGATCCCGGTGGACCGGCGCCTGGCCGACGGGGAGGAGGTGGTGCCGGGGCTGCGGGTGATCCATCTGCGCCACGGCAAGAGCCCCGGCGAGGTGGCCCTGTACTGGCCGCAGAAGAAGCTGGTGCTGGCCGGCGATCTGGTGGTGGGCGCGCCGGTGGGCCGTATCAGCCTGCTGATGGACGAGAAACTACAAGATCCGTCGCGGGCGGCCCTCGAACTGCGCCGGCTGCTGGCCCTCGACTTTGCCCACCTGCTGGTGGGCGACGGGCATGCAATCCTGCACCAGGGCCGCGAACGCCTGCTCGAATGCCTGGAAGAACGGCGCGATATCTATATCAACAAGATCAATGTGGATGAAGTGGCGTGGGTGCCCACCGCGGCCACCGGCCGGGTCAGCAGCACGGGCCGGCCCGCCCATTACCAGTGGGACGACAAGAATCTCGATGTACTGGTCGGCGCCCGGCAGTTGGGCTACCGGCTCCTCCGCCTGCCTCCGGGCCGGGCGACCTTTCCGCTGCATTTTCACCATTTCGGCGAAGAGGTGTTTTACCTGCTGGAAGGCGGTTGCACCCTGGTCAGCGACCGGGGGGAATTTGCGGTGCGCCAGGGCGATATCATCGCCTTTCCGGCAGGAGCGCGCGGGGCGCACAAGTTCAAAAACGAGGGCAACACCGCCTGCGTGTTGCTGGCGGTGGGCAATGAGTTGCCCCACGATCTGGGTGAGTATCCTGATTCGCAGAAGGTGCTCACCAAGGCGCTGCCCGGCTGGGGCATCTTCCGCAAGCAGGACGCCGTGACCTATTGGGAGGGAGAACAATGAGCAGTCTGATCGCCGTACATCCCGACTTCGACCGTATCTGGCCTTTTGCCGCCGACCATTTCCGGGCGTTGTGGCAGCAGCAGGGGGAGGTGGAGTTCGTCCGCGTGGGGGACGGGGACCAGCGCTCCCTGCGCCAGCTGGTTTCCCAACCGGAGCGCATCCAGCGCCTGGCCTGCCTGGGGGTGCGCGTGGAGCTGGAGTGCCTGCAGGCCTGCGCCTCTCTGCGCGAGGCCACCTTTCAGGGCGGGTACAGCGGCAGCCTCTCCCAGGAGTGCCGCGATCATCTGGATAAAGCCGGGGTGCGGGTGTACCACCATCCCAGCGAGGGGTTCTGGGGGCAGACGGTGGCCGAGTACGGCCTGGCCCTCACCCTGTGCGGCCTGCGCCGTATCCCGCAACTCCATCACCAGATCCTCAGTTCATTGGAGCCCTGGGATTACGAGCCCCCCGGAGGTCTGGGCCGCCCCGGAGCGCGGGGCCAGCAATTCGGCGACGATCCCCGCTTCACCAGCGGCACCCTGGCCGGCAAACGGGTGCGGGTGGTGGGGGCCGGCAACATCGCCAGCCGCTACGCCAGCTTCGCCCACTTCCTGGGCGCCGAGGTGGCTGCCTGGGACCCCTTTGCCTCCGAGCCCTGCTTCCACCGCACCGGCGCCCGCCGCGAATGGCACCTGGACCGGCTGGTGGAGGACGCCGAGATCTTTGCCCCCATGGTGCCCCTCACCGATTCCACCCGCGACCTGGTCAAGGCCCGCCATATCGAGGCCCTGCCCAAGGGCTGCCTGGTGGTGCTGGTGACCCGGGCCCGCATCTGCGACACCGAAACCCTGCGCCGCCGGGTGCTGGCCGACGAGCTGAGCCTGGCCGCCGACGTCTGGGACGTGGAGCCTCTGCCCCTCGATGATCCGCTGCTGGGCCGGCCCAACGTGGTCCATACCCCCCACAACGCCGGTCGCAGCATCGACGCCAACCACGCCTGGGCCGCAAAGCTGGCCGAGCAGTTTCTGCCCCCGGCCTGAGAGGGGAACTCCTTGTCAAAAAGAGGGCGCGGAGGTATTCTTATCTGAGTTCGCTTTCCTTCTGACAGGAGTGTACAAGTGAAGAGTTTGCACGCCCTCGACGCCGCCCAGCAGCAGCGCAACCAGGCCCTGTTGGACGCGGCCCGCCACCTCAAGGACGAGAGCATCGCCTCCCAGGTCCTGCCCCTGTACCTGGACATCGCCGCTGTGGAACAGTTGAGCCCGGAACAGGTCGATGCCCTGGAGGGGTTGCAGATCGAGGCGGCGCGTATCGCCATCCGCTCCCTGGCTTCGCTGGCCAAGATCAACGAGCTGGACCACCTGGGCGGCGGCCTGGAACTCATCCCCTCCCTGCTGATGAGCCTGGCGGTGACCGACTACGAGCGGGTCGAGTACACCATCGAACATGCCCACACCAGCATCGGGTACTTCTCCTGCCTGGCGGCCCTGGGCTTTGTCGAGGCCCAGGTGGTGGTCGACGGCTTCCGCCGCGGCCTGGATATCCCCGGCCACGTGTCGTGGCTGCCCGGCGGCACCCAGCTCAACGGCGGCCGCCTGGGCATCATGGTGCCGGTGGCCGTGGGCCAGGCCCTGGGCAAACGCGCCTTTTACGGGGCGGGCAGCTGGGTGGTGACCCATTGCGGCGATGCCGGCTGGATCTCGGGCCAGGCGCTCAACGGCTTCAACGGCGCCTCCTTCCACGGGGCACCCATCACCTTTGTGATGCACCGCAACGGCATCCAGCTCTCGGGTTCCACCCGCAGCGTCATGGACCGCGATCCGCGCCGCATCATCGGGGCCCTGGGCATCGAGATCCTCGAAATCCCCACCCTGCACGACACCGCCGCTCTGTACCAGGCCTATCGCCATGCCTTCAGCCTGGCCCAGGAGGGCAAACCCTCGCTGATCTACCCGACAGGCTGGCGCTCCGCGGGGGCCGACAAGGTCACGCTCCATACCTTTGGCCAGCGCTACGGCATCCTGCCGCAGGTGGAGGCGTTCGCCAGCAAACACCAGGTGCCGATGAGCCAGGAGGTGTGGATTCCCGGCTCGCTGATGAGTTTCCGCGACGTGATCCCGATGATCGAATGTGTCTTTCTGGTGAACCAGCTGCCCGGCGGCGAGGGCCACCACGACGGCCACATGAAGAACCGCAGCGAGGAGGAGGTGCTGGCCGGCCCCCTCTTCCAGCAGAGCGCTGCCCAGCAGGAGGCCCTGGCCGCCCTGCGGCGCCAGCCGCCCCGGATCGTGGTCACCCAGCCCCGGCCCTCTCCGGGCGCGCCCAACCTGGTGTTGTCCAGCGAGGCGCTGGAGACGGTGAAGCTGCCCGCCGCCGGCAGCAAGGCCAGTCCCCGGCTCGGTTCCGAAGCCGGGTACGAGATGGTGGCCAAGGCTTTCCCCGAGCGGGTCTTCGTGGTCAGTTGCGATCTGGATGTCTCCACCCGCCTGGCCAAGGCCGGGGCGCACCTGGCCAAGGGCCACCGCTTCGAGATGAGTATCGAGGAGCAGGCCGCCGCCCTGATGGCCGACGGACTGGCCATGAGCACCCGCCAGCCGCAGTTGAATGTGGTCTCCACCTTTGCCGCCTTCTTCGAGGGCATCGCCCGCGAGGGCTTCGAGCTGTGGCGGTACCAGCGCAATCTCAACGGCATCAACGAGGGGCTCAACGTCACCTTCCACCTTTCCCACGTGGGCTCCTGCACCGGCCGCGATCATTTCTCGGGCTGGAGCCTCGACTGGATCAATATCGGCCTGACCTATCTGCCCTATCTGCGGCGTTTCTACGCCCCGGCCGATGCGCGCGCCGCCTTTCTGGCGGTGCGCGACCTGGCCGCCCACTACGGCGGCCAGGTGCTGGCCATCCCGCGCGACAACCTGCCGGTGCTAGACCGCCAGGACGGCTCGGGTCCGCTCTGGGATACCCACGCCGCCTGGGAGGAAACCACCCTCTACCGCACCCATGCCGGGGCCCGGCGGGCCATCCTGGCGCTGGGGGCTCCGGCCTATCTGGGCGGTGAAGCGGCCGCCCAGTTGGAGCAAGAAGGTCTGCCGGTGGATGTGTACCTCGCCAACAGCCTGCCCCTGCCTCAGGGAATGCTGGAGAAGTGGATCGCCCGCTACGACCAGGGCCTGGTGACCATCGAGGATGGATTGATCGGTACGCCGGCCAGTGGCCTGCGCGGCTTTGCCGGTCTGGTGGCCAGTTCCGCCCAGGGCCGGGTGCCCCTGGCCCATCTAGGCATCACCGACCCACGGGTCGCCCCCTCCGAAGGACATCCCGAAACCTGGGCCTTTTTCGGGCTCACCGCCCAGGCCCTGTCAACTGCGGTGAAAGGACTCTGAGTATGCGCATCCGACACCTCGCCTTTTTGGCGCTCCTCTCCACCCTGGCGGCCTGCGCCTCCAGGGGTGGCAACCACCAAATCCTCGCCAACCCAGGTCATCCCAAGATGAATGAGAAAGCCCCCGCATCCTTCAATGCCGAATTCAAGACCAGCGCCGGCGCTTTTGTGATCGAGGTGACGCGCGACCTCGCCCCCCACGGGGCGGACCGCTTCTACAACCTAGTCAACAACGGCTACTTCGACGGCCAGCGTTTCTTCCGCGTGGTCCCCGGTTTCGTGGTGCAGTTCGGCATCCACGGCGACCCACAGATCTCGGCCGCCTGGCGCGACGCCAATATCCCCGACGATCCGGTGGCGGGCACCAATGCGCGCGGCACCATCACCTTTGCCACCGCTGGCCCCAATACCCGCACCACCCAGCTCTTCATCAACTACCGCGACAACGGCCGCCTCGATGGCATGGGCTTCTCGCCTTTCGGCAAGATCATCGAGGGCATGGACGTAGTCGACAAGATCAACAGTGAATACGGGGAGCAGCCCAGCCAGGGCAAGATCCAGGCCGAGGGCAACGCCTATCTGGAAAGCAAATTCCCCAAGCTCGACTACATCGAACACGCCCGCATCAAGTGAGCTTGGCAGGCGGGCAGGAGGCGTGAGCGCGCCGGCCGATCAGCCCATCGGCCTGCGCGCCGGCATCCTGGCCTTCACCGCGGCCCTGCTGTGGGGGGGCAATGCGGTGTTCATCAAGATGGGCCTGCAGGGTATGCCGCCCATCGCCATGGCCTGGGGACGCTTTGCCATCGGCGCCCTGACCGTGGCGGTGGGCGCGCTCTTTTCCGGCGTTTGCCTGCGCGGGGTGACCGGCAACTGGCGGGGCCTGGCGGCGCTCGAACTGGTCTTCCTCGCCCAGATCCTGCTGCTCAACATCGGCACCATGGGCACCACCGCCAGCCGCGCGGCGGTGCTGATCAACACCTATCCCTTCTTCACCGCCCTCTTCGCCCACGTTCTCCTGCCCGCCGACCGGCTCAACCGCACCAAGGCCCTGGGATTGTGCTGCTCCTTTGCCGGGGTGGTGCTGCTTTTTGGCGAGTCCCTGACCCTGCTCGACACCACCTATCTGCTGGGCGACGTGCTGGTCCTGGGCAGCGGCCTCTTCCTGGGGCTGCGCCAGGTGGTGCTCAAGCGGCTGGTGCGCGGCCTGCATCCCTACCAGGTGCTCTTCTGGCAGGCGGCGCTCAGCTTGCCGATCTTTGCGGTGATGAGTCTGATCTGGGAGCGCGGGGCCGTCTACCACTTTGACGCGGCGGTGGTCGGCGCGCTGCTCTACCAGGGTGTGGTGGTGGCCGGGATCTGTTTCATCGTCTGGGTTTCGCTGCTGCAGCGCCACAGCGCCAGCCGGCTGGGGGTCTACAGCTTTGCCACCCCGCCGGCGGGGGTGCTGCTGGGCGCGTTGTTGCTGAACGAGGCCATCTCCCCCTTCCTGTGGGCGAGTATGGCCCTGGTGGCCGTGGGCATCGCCATCGTCAACCGCGAGGGAGGATGAGATGGATGTCATCAAGATGATGATGTTCGACCTGAACTGGTCCAAATACGACCAGCCGCATCAGTGCAACCTGCCCAGCAGCCCCCAAGATTGGGCCTGGGTGGACCCGCAGGCCTATTTCGACTGGCAGGTGGCGGTGGGCAACAACACCATTTTCCTGCAGGCCTACACCTATGGCGGGTACGCTTTTTACCCGACCAAACTGGGGCCGGTGCCTCCGGGGCCGGGCCAGCAGTTGTTGCCAAAGGTCTTCGAGCTGTCCCGCAAGGCGGGCCTGCCCTTCTGCTCCTACTTCTGCGTGGGGGCCGACGTGGCCACCAACGGGTACCACGGCGAGTGGGTGATCCCCGGCAGCCGGCGCACCTGGAGCCATGGCTTCCTCGGCCCCGAGAGTCCGTGGACCGATCTGCTCTGCGCCCGGGTGCGCGAGTTTTTGCGCGAGTACCCGGTGGACTGGCTGCTCTTCGACTGGTTCTGCTACGGCGACCTGAAAACCGATTTCCAGGTGCAGCCCTACTGGTTCGTCAAGGAGCCCTTTGCGCGGATCATCGGGCGGCCCATGCCCGAGGAGGCGGCCCAGATCACACCCGAGGAGAGCCTCAAATACAAACGCCAGGTGCTGGCCGAGCAGTTCTATCGGCTGCGCGACGCGGTCAAAGAGACCAGCCCGCAGACCCGCATCTCCTTCACCCCGCCCTACTGGGGCCCGGCCGATCCGCAATGGGTGGACCACCCCATGCTAGCCGGCAGCGACATGCTCTTGGCCGAGTTCTCCAGCGAGGAGACCATGGCCTGGCTGATGAACATCCGCCAACCCGGCCAGCGGGTGATGGGCACGGTGATGAACGTACACGGCCCCATGTCCCCCGAGGAGATGCTCAAATGGGCGCGGCAGGGCTGCGACCTGAGCGGGTACCTGTGGGGCACTCCCCCGGTCTTTGCGCCCCATCCGGCCCACGTGGCGGGTATGGAGGCGGTGAAGCAAGGGTTTACGTTGATTGGTTAACCAGGAGGGAAATCGATGAAAATCGCTCTGAGCGGTGAACCGGAGGCCGGACACCTGCAGTTCATGCAGCAACTGGGATTGCAGCACGTGGTCAGCGGCGCCGAGGCCAGCCCCGAAGGGGTGGTGGTGCTGGAGCCCATGCAGCGCAAGCGCGAGGCCTTTGCCAAGGCCGGCCTCTCCTGGGATGTGATCGAGAACCTGCCGCCCCTCTGCTACGACAAGGTGATGTTCGGGCTGCCCGGCCGTGAGGAGCAGTGCGACAAGGTCTGCCAGTCCATCCGCAACATCGCCAAAGCCGGCATCCCGGTGTTACAGTACCAGTGGATGCTGCTGGGCGGATTGCGCACCGAGTACAGCCCCACGGGCCGGGGCGGGGCGCGGTACCCGCGCTTTGACATGGAGGTGGCCCAGCGCATGCCGGCGGCGGCCATGGACTGGCTGCGGGGCGGCGGTCCGTACCCGCACCTGCCCGACCGCGACATGAGCCAGCAGGAGGTGCGCGACAACCTGGCCTACTTCCTCGAGCGGATCGTGCCGGTGGCCGAAGCCGAGGGGGTGAAGATAGCCGCCCACCCCGACGACGCGCCGGTGCCCTACTACATGGGTGTGGGCCGCATCCTGGTCGATGAGGCGGGTATGCAGCAGGTGATCGACGCGGTGCCCAGCCCCAACAACGGCCTGGGCTTCTGCATGGGCACCATCGGCACCATGGACAAGGTGGACGTGGTCTCGGCCATCCGCCGCTTCGGCGGGCAGCAGCGCATCTTCTTTGCCCACTTCCGCAACCCGCGCGGCCAGGTGCCCGTGTTTGACGAGGTCTTCCCCGACGAAGGGGATATCGACATGGTGGCGGCGGTGCAGGCCTTCAACGAGGTCGGATTCGACGGGCTCATCCGTATCGATCACTGTCCGGGGGTGGTGGGCGACAACGGCCGCGCCGACCGGTCCTTCGCTTTCCAGGTGGGTTATCTCAACGGGCTGGTCAAGGCCCTGCGCGAACTAGGAGGCAAGTGAAATGGAGCTGGCACTTACGGTACAACACGGACAGGACGATCAGTTGATCTTTGCCCAGCAGCTGGGGGCCGACAGCGTGGTGGTGGCGGTGGAGAACTGGGATGCCGCGACCTTGAAGGCGGCGCGCAACCGGGTGGAGCGCAGCCAGCTCAAGCTGGCCGGGCTGGAGGTATGCCGGCCCCCTGCTGCGGGATTGGCCGAGTTCTGCGAGGGCTTGGGCCGGGCCGGTGAGGCCGGCATTGGGCTGATCAGTGTCGATTGGCGGGCTGCGGCGGCCCCGGTACAGCCGGTGGGCCGCGGCAAGGCCCTGGTGGCGCCGGTCCCAATGGTGGCTGCCGCCCCCACCCTGGAAACGCTGGCACAATTCCTCACCCAGGCCGGGCCAGCGGCCCGGGCTGCCGGGGTGCGGCTGGCCTGCCGGGCCGGCGTCGGGTTCCTGCGCGAGCCGCAGCAACTGCTGGAACTGGTGCCGGCGCTGGATCTGGATCTGGTCGAGGTGGCCGGCGCTGGCAAGGGGGCCGAGGACCTGATCGGCGCGGCCGGGGCGAAACTGGCCATGGTGCACGCCAACAACCTGCGCCAGCAGCAGCAGGCCTTTCTCGACGAGGGAGAGATCTCGCTGCCCAGGGTGATGCAGGTGCTGGTGCGGGCCGGCTTCGCCGGGCCGATGCGGGCCGCCCTGCCGCCGGGCATGGTCGAGGATACCGATTGGGGGCACAAGGGTCGGGCCTTCGACCTGGGATACCTGCGGGCCATCCTGCAGGTGATCGAGCGGACCGGCAAGTGAGGCCGGCCCCGGACCGCCCGGGGATCATTGCGCCGCCGCCCCTTATTTATCTGGTTCCCTTTGCCGCGGGGCTGTGGCTGCAGCGCCACCTGCCCCTCTCCCTGGAATGGGGAGGGTGGGAGGTGTGGCTGGGCTGGCCGCTGGTGGGGGCTGCCTGTCTGGGGTTCGTCCTGGCCCTGATGGCTCTGGCCCGCGCCGGCACCTCGGTCAATCCGTACCGGGCCTCCAGCGCGGTGGCGGCAGCGGGTATCTACCGATTCAGCCGCAACCCCATCTATCTGGCCGACACCCTGTTCTACCTGGGGGCCGCCCTGCTTTGGGGCTCGGGGTGGCAACTGCTGCTGTTGCCGGTGGTGCTGGTGGTGGTGCAGAAGGGGGTGATCACCCGCGAGGAGGCGTACCTGGAGCGGAAGTTCGGGGCGGCTTATCTCGCCTACAAAAACCGGGTGCGGCGCTGGGTGTGAGGGTTTGGGTTTGCTCCCGCCCCCTGCCAGTGGGCTTTCACTCCCCGCTTTTCCCTCTGATCCCGTAGCGCTGCAGTTTCTTGATCAGCCCCTGCCGGGTGAGGCCCAGCACCTCGGCGGTGCGGGTCTGATTCCAGTTGTTCTGCCCCAGCGCCTCTTCGAGGAAGCGGCGTTCCACCTGCTCCATCCTGCCCTTGAGGGTGCCGTCGCGGCCGGGCAATTCGTCGCGGATGGGCTCGCCCACTCCCCGCACCTCCTCCGATAACAGCGCCGGGCCGACGCTTTCGCCCGGTTCGCCCAGGGTGAGCACCCGCTCCATCTCGTGCTCCAACTCGCGCACGTTACCGGGCCATTCGTAGTCGAGCAAAAGCCGCCTGGCCTCGGGGTTGAGGGCGGGCAGGGGCCGGCGGTGGCGCTGGCTGTGGCGCTGCAGGAAGAACTCGGCCAGGGGCAGGATGTCCTCGCGCCGCTGGCGCAGGGGCGGCAGGCGGATGGGGATGACGTTGAGGCGGAAGTAGAGGTCCTCGCGGAAGCGGCCGGCCTGCACCTCGGCCTTGAGGTTCTTGTTGGTGGCGGCGAGGATGCGCGCGTCCACCGGGCGGGGGCGGTTCTCCCCCAGGCGGGTGACCTCCCCCTCCTGCAACACCCGCAGGAGGCGCACCTGGGTGGCGGCGGAAACGTCGCCGATCTCGTCGAGGAAGAGGGTGCCCCCGTCGGCGGCCTCGAAGAGCCCCTCGCGGTCGGCGCTCGCCCCGGTGAAGGCGCCGCGTTTGTGCCCGAAGAGCTCGGCCTCCAGCAGGGTTTCGGGCAGGGCCCCGCAGTTGATGGCCACGAAGGGCCCCTCGCGCCGGGGGCTCTGGCGGTGGATGGCGCGGCCCACCAGCTCCTTGCCGGTGCCGCTCTCGCCGGTGATCAGCACCGAGACCGCGGTCCGGGCCACCTTCTGGATCAGCCCGTACACCTCCTGCATGGGGGCCGACTGGCCCACCACCTCGCCGAAGCCCTCGCGGGCGGCGATCTCCTGCCGCAGCCGCTGGTTCTCCGCCTCCAGGCGCTGGCCGGCGCGCACCGCCTCCTGCAGCCGCAGCATGGCCCGCACCCGGGCCAAGAGTTCGGCCTCCTCGATGGGTTTGAGCAGGTACTCATCGGCCCCGGCGTTGAGGCCGGCGACGCGGTCGTCCACCTCGGTGCGGGCACTGAGCACGATGATGGGCAGGTCCTGGAATTCCCGCTGCTGGCGCAGGGCGCCGATGACCTCGATGCCGCTTTTGCCGGGCATGACGATGTCGAGCAAGAGCAGGTCGGGGCACAACTCCTCCACCCGGCGCAGGGCTTCTTCCCCGTCGGCGGCGGTGGCGGTGTGGTACCCGGCATTTTCGAGGCGCTGTTCGAGCAGCTCGACATTGTCGGGGTAGTCGTCGGCGATGAGGATCAGCGGCGTCTTCATGGCAGCGGGTCTCGGCAGCCCAGCCACTCCTCCAACTTGAGCAGCAGCCGGGCCGGGGAAATGGGTTTGCTCAGGTAGTCGTTGCAGCCGGCCTGCAGGGCGCGGGCGTCGTCGCCCACCATGGCGTGGGCGCTGAGAGCGATGATGGGGATGGCGCGCAATTCCGGGTCGGCCTTCAGGCGCCGGGCCGCCTCCCAGCCGTCGAGCACCGGCATGGAGAGATCCATGAGGATCAGGTCGGGACGGCAGCAGCGGACCTGCTCGATGGCCTGCGCCCCGTCGACGGTGCAGACCACCTCGTAGTCGCAGTCTTCCAGGGCCTGGCAGAGGAAGTCGCGGTTGTCGGGGTTGTCCTCGGCGATGAGGATCTTTTTCATGCCGGCGTTCCCTGCAAGGGGGGGGCGGGTTCCGGCGCCAGGCTCAGGGGCAGGCTCACGGTAAAGGTGGAACCCTGGCCTACCGCGCTGTGCACCTGGATCTGCCCGCCCAGCAACTGGCACAGGCGCCGGGTGATGGCCAGCCCCAGACCGGTGCCCACCACCCCGGGCAGGGTCTGGCCGTCCACCTGGCTGAACTCCTCGAAGATGGCCTCCAGTTTTTCGGCCGGGATGCCGGCGCCGGTGTCCTGCACTGCGATCTCCAGGCCCTGCTCCTGGACCCGAGTGTGAATGGTGATGCGTCCCTCGCGGGTGAACTTCACCGCGTTGCTCATCAGGTTGACCAGGATTTGCTTGAGTTTGGCTTTGTCGCTGTAGAGCCACAGGGGCAGGTCGCCGCCGGTGGTTTCGAGGACCACGGGTTTGTCGCGCAGCAGGGGCTCGGCCATCACCGCCACCTCCTGCACCACCTCCTGCACCACAAAATGTTCGCAGTTGAGGGCGGTGCGGCCGGCCTCGATCTTGGACAGATCCAGCAAATCGTTGATCAGATGGAGCAGATTGGCGGCGTTGCGGTGGATGGTGCCCAGGTTGCGCTGCTGGCGCTCGCTGAGGTTCTGCTCGCGGTTGGCCTGCAGCAACTCGGTGAAACCGAGAATGGCGTTGAGCGGGGTGCGCAATTCGTGGGACATACTGGCGAGAAAGGCGCTTTTGGTCTGGTTGGCCCGGCGCACCTGGCCGTAGGCCTCCTCCAGGGCCGCGGTCTTCTGCAACAGTTCCAGGTTGGAGGCCCGCAGCCGGCGGTCGCGCTGCACCAGGCGTTTGCCCTGCCAGCCCAAGAGCAAAAGGGCTAGGCCCAGGCTCGCCATCCAGACCAGCTGGGCATAGGGCAGGTGGAGGTCCACCTGCACCTGGGCCGGGTCGGAGTAGTTGAGGTCGCGGTCCACGGCCCGCACCTCGAACAGGTATTCGCCTCTGGGCAGATCGGCGTACTCCACCCGGTTGGAGCGGGTCTGGCGCCAGTCCTGGTCGTAGCCCTGCAGCCGGTAGAGATAGGTGGCCTGGCCGGGGCGCACGGTGAAACTCATGGTGCGGAATTCGAAGGCGGTCAGCCCGGCGTCGGTGGGGATCTCCACCTTGCCCCGCGCCGGGTAGCGCCGGTCGGCCACCACGGCTTCGATGGCGGTGGGCAACGGGGTGGGTACGGGTGAATGGTACCGGGTGATGCCGTTGTTGCTGCTCGCCCACAGATAACCCTGCCCGTCCTCAACCACCGCGATGGCCACATTGCTGGCCAGGCCGTCCTCGCGGGTGAGGTGCTGGAAGACCTGGCCGTCGTAGCGGCTCACCCCGCCGCCATCGGTGCCGATCCACAGGTCGCCGTCGGCGGCCTGCGAGATGGCGTGCACGTCGTTGGAGCTGAGGCCCTGGTGGGTGGTCAGGTTGGTAAAACGCTGGCCGTCGTAGCGGCTCAGGCCCCCGTGGGTGGCGAACCACAGGTCGCCCTGCGGGTCCTGATAGATGTCGAGCACATCGTTGTGGGCCAGCCCGTCGCGGGTGGTGAAGGTCTGGAAACGCTGGCCGTCGTAGCGGGTCACCCCTTTCTCGGCGCTGCCGAACCAGAGGTTGCCCTGGCGGTCCAGCAGCATGGGGCAGGCGCCGCTGCCGCCCATGCCGTCCTCGGCGGCAAAAACCTCGAAGCGCCGGCCGTCGTACCGGGCCACCCCGTCGCCGCTGCTGAACCAGAGGTTGCCCTGGCGGTCCTGGATGATGCAATTGACCTCGTTGTCGGGCAGGCCGTCCTCTTCGGTGAAGTTGGTGAAGGTGCGGCCGTCGTAGCGGCTGGCCCCGCCGGCAGTGGCGAACCAGAGATTTCCTTCGCGATCCTGTGAGACCGAGGACACTTTGTCGTCGGCCAGACCGTCGGCGGTGGTGTAGGTGGTCAGCCGGTGGCCGTCGTAACAGCTCACCCCGCCGCCCCGAGTGACCAGGGGGCCGTTGGCGAACCAGATGCGCCCCTCCCGATCCAGGAAGAGCCCGTGCACCCCCTCCGGGGAGATGCCGTCGGCAGCGCCGAAGGTCCGGAAGCTCTCCTCGTCGTACCGATTCACCCCCCCCGAGGTGCCAAACCACAGGGCGCCCTCGCGGTCCTGCCAGATGGCGGCGACCACGTTGAAGACCAGGCCGTCGGCGGTGGTCAGGGTAGTCCAGGTTTTGCCGTCGTAGCGGCTCACCCCCCCGTAGGTGCCGAACCACAGCACCCCCCGGCGGTCCTGAAAGATCTCGATCACCCGGTTGTTGGCCAGGCCGTCCTTGTCGGTGAAGGTGGTCCAGGTGTGGCCGTCGTAGCGGCTCAATCCTTTGTCCATCCCGCCGACCCAGATATGGCCCTGCTGGTCCTCGAAGATCGACATGACGCGGTTCTCGGCCAGGCCATCCTTGTCGGTGAAGGTGGTCCAGGTGTGGCCGTCGTAGCAACTGACGCCTCCCCCCAGGGTGGCGAACCAGAGCCGGCCCTGGTGGTCCTCCTTCAGGTCGATCACCCGGTTGTCGGCCAGGCCGTTCTGCTCGGTGAAGGTGGTCCAGGTGTGGCCGTCGTAGCAGCTGACCCCCCCCAGGGTGGCGAACCAGTACTGGCCTCGGGCGTCCTGGAGCAGGCCGGTGACGCGGTTGTCGGGCAGGCCGTCCTTGCTGGAGAAGGTGGTCCAGGTCTGGCCGTCGAAGCGGCTGACCCCGCTCAGGGTCGCAAACCAGAGCTGGTCTCGGGCGTCCTGGAGCAGGCCGGTGACGCGGTTGTCGGCCAGGCCATCCTTGTTGGAGAAGGTGGTCCAGGTCTGGCCGTCGAAGCGGCTGACCCCGTCGTTGAAGGTGGCGAACCACAGGTACCCTTCGCGGTCCTGCAGCACGTCCATGACCCAGGGGCCGGCCAGGCCGTTGGTGGCGTCGTAGGTGCGCCAGTTGCCTTTGCCCGGCCCCAGTTCCCGGCCCTGCCCCTTGCCCGCTGGCTGGCTGCGGCCTTTGCCGGCCGGGGCGGAGTAGAGCATCAACCCGGCCTTTATGGTCCCGTCGGGGCGGCTGGCGCCGAAGCGGGTGGCCAGGTGGCGGCGCAGTTCCCGCAGGCGGAGGCGGACGGCGTCGGTTTCCAGTTGTTTCTTGGTGGCGGACCAGACTGCCGGCGAGGGCAGGACGAAGAGGCGGCTGAAGACACTGTCGGCGATGGGGCGGCTCTGCAGGGGGGCGGCTACCAGGCCAAAGTCGGCCAGCAGGGGGGCGACCTCCTGCTCGTAGGCCGAGGCGAACTCGGTGCGGCGTTCGGGGGCGGTCCAGAAGGAGAGGCGGACCAGGGTGGGTTCCGCGGGGGGCCTGGCCGCTGCAGCGGAACCGGCCAGGAACAGGGAGAGGAGCAAGGCGGAATAGAGGAGCATCTGGACCTCGACGCCGGAGGAGGGCGGATAAAAACGGGTGGCCTGCTTCGAGGCAGGCCACCGTTCAACCGGTTGGGGGGCAGAAAGGGGCGGAACGGCGCGGCGGTTTACAGGCCACCGGCGGCAGATACCGCCTGCCCGGCACAGAGGCTGCTTTCCGGCAGCGGTTCACCGGTTCCATCGGCGTTCACGGACCAGGATTGTTGTTCCGCGCCACCCGTCGCCCTAAAGATAATTGCCCGGCCATCTGCCGACCAAGAGGGGAAGAGTTCGGGTCCGGGGCGGTGGGTCAGCCGGGTCAGCTGCCGGCCATCGGCGCCTGCGACATGGATCTCGAAATCCCCGTCGCGGTCGGAGACGAAGGCGATCCGCTGGCCGTCGGGCGACCAGGCGGGTAGGCCGTCCTGGCCCGGGTGGTCGGTGATCTGCTTCAGGCCGTGCCCGTCTACACTGACGCGATACAGATCCCAGTTGCCCGCGCGGTTGGACATGAACACGAGCTGCCGGCTGTCGGGGGACCAGGAGGGCTGCCAGTCGTAGCCGCGGTGGTTGGTCAGGCGGACGAGCTGCTCACCCTTGATGTCCATGACGTAGAGTTCGTCGTTGCCGTCCCGGTCCGAGACAAAGGCCAGTTTGCTGCCGTCGGGTGACCACACCGGCTGCCGGTCGGCGCCGGGCTGGCAGGTGAGGCGGCGGATGTTATTGCCGTCGACATCCTTCACATAGATCTCCAGGTCGCCGTCCCGCGAGGAGGTGAAGGCGAGCTGCCGGCCGTCCGGGGAAGGGACCAGATCCATATCCGTGGCAGCGGTGCTTTCCGCCTGGCAGGTATCCTGGGCTGCCATCGCGGTAGCCGCCCGCAGGGCCATGACCACCACCAGGAGATAAATCGGCTTGTACATGGGCTTCCTCCTCTGGTATGAGCCCCGGGATCGGCGCTCTCTGTACCCTCCTTTTGCACAATCCATGCCAGTTGCAGGTGCAGGGCAGAGAAAACACAAGTTGCTGAAAAATATCGGGTTGGGCTGTGCTCCGCTTTGGCCCTGGCTCGCGGACCACTGTAAACGGCAATTGACGGTTCCGGGCCTGGTAAGGGCTATCCCGAGGCGGAACAGAGAGATCGTCGTGCCAACGGATGGTTACACCGGGTGGCGGCAAACAGTATACAGCGCCGGACCATTGGCGCGGTGGCGGGGGTCATGTAGATTACGCGGACCCAACCAACCAAGGAAAGAGGAGACGGCAATGGAAGAGACGGTGCGCTGGCACGACCTGCGGGAATTGGAGATCGAGGGCAAGGGCTGGATGGATACGGCGTCTTTCTACGACCGCCTGCCGGCCCGGGCCCAGGGCGTGGTGCGCGAGCCGGTGTGGGATCTGAGCCGGCACAGCGCCGGGCTCTGCGCCCGCTTCGTCACCGACGCCCCGGCCATCCAGGCGCGCTGGACCCTGACGGCCCAGAGCCTGGCCATGCCCCACATGCCGGCCACCGGGGTGAGCGGCCTGGACCTCTACGCCCGGACCGAGACGGGGGCATGGCGCTGGCTGGCGGTGGGGGTGCCCCAGACCTTTCCCACCAGCCAGGTGCAGTTGGTGACGGGCCTGCCGCCGGGCCGGCGCGAGTACCTGCTCTACCTGCCCCTGTACAACGGGGTGAGCGCGGTGGAGATCGGCCTGCCGCCCGACTGTACCCTCGAAAAGGCGCCGCCCCGGCCGAGCGGCCGCCGGCGGCCACTGGTGTTCTACGGCACCTCCATTACCCAGGGCGGCTGCGCCTCCCGCCCTGGCATGGTGCACACCGCCCTGCTGGGCCGCTGGCTCGACTGCCCGGTGATCAACCTGGGGTTCTCGGGCAACGGCAAGATGGAGCCGGCGATCACCGAGCTGATGGCCGAGCTGGACGCTGCCGCCTTTGTCATCGACTGCCTGCCCAATATGGCGTCCCAGGAAGTGGCCGAGCGCACCGTGCCCCTGGTCCAGACCCTGCGCCGCGCCCGGCCCGCCGCCCCCATCGTGCTGGTGGAGGACCGCAGCTACACCAACGCCTTTTTCCTCGACAGCGTGCGCCAGCGCAACCTGGACAGCCGCGCCGCCCTGCGCGCCGCCCACGGCGAGCTGCTCGCCCAGGGTCTCGGCGATCTGCACTACCTGCCCGGCGAGGAGCTGCTGGGCGGGGACGACGAAGGCACGGTGGATTCCTCCCATCCCACCGACCTGGGTTTCATGCGCCAGGCCCGGGCCTTCCTGCCGCTGCTGCAGCGCCTGATCTGATCAGGACTCGGCCAGGAGCCGGTCCACCACCTGCTGCCGGTACTCAGGCGAGAGGCTGCGGAAGTAGGCGCTGTATCCGGTGACCCGCACCACCAGATCGGGGTATTTGGACGGATCGGCGTGGGCCTCCAGGACCTGTTCTTTGGAGATGACGTTGATGTTGATCAGGGTGCCGCCCAGCTCGTTGTGCCCCTTGATCAGCGCCTCGATGGCCTCGATGCCGCCGATTTCCCGCGAAAGATGGGCATCGATGTCCAGCTGCAGGGGCGTGGTGTTGCCCCAGCGCGGCTGCACCGCGGCCACGGCGTTCGACTTGGCCGTGGGCGCCGAGCCGCCGTTGGCGGTGAAGCCCGGGTCCGGGTTGGCGCTGTGGGAGATGGGGTCGCCGGCGTGCCGGCCATTGGGGGTGGCGCCCAGGTTCTTGCCCAGCATGGCGACGATGCCGTGGGAGAAAAGGCCGGGCAGCACGGTGTAGCCCTTGGCCGTGGGCGTGCCGCGCACTAGGTCGCCGTAGAGGTCGGCCACCCGCTTGGCCCAGTGGTCGGCCCGCGAGCCACCCGAGCCGTAGCGGGGGATGGCGTGTAACATCAGCCGCACCGGCTCGGCCCCGGCGAAGTTGTGCTCCAGGTGGCCGGCCAGCTCATCCCAGCTCAGCCGCTGCTCCACGACCACCCGCTGCTCGATGGCGGCAAAGGAGTCGGCCACCGTGGCCAGGCCCACCCCGTCGCAGGTGAGCCGGTAGATGTCCACCCCGCCCTCGGCCATATCCAGGCCCCGCTCGATGGTCCCCTGCATAAAGAGGTTGAGCACGATCTCCGGGCTGTTGCGGCCGTGGTGCTCCATGTGCCAGTCGAAGCCCTTTTTGATGGTGTCCACCGCGATGCCCAGGTGATGGGTGTAGTGGTCCCACAGTTTTTCCAGGGTTGGGGCCCCTTTGGCGATGGTGTCCCTGAAGGCGTGCTCGAAGGGGGAGACCAGGCACATGCGGGTCACGTCCTGCAGGCAGTACTCGATGCCGGGCAGGGCGGTCCAGTTGCAGCCCACCTTGGCGCGCATACGCGCCACCTGCAGGGGCACCCCGTTGCGGGCGTAGCCCTCGTCCAGGCCCTTGGCGCAGGCGTAGCTGCAGCCGGTGCCGTCCTCAAAGAGGTATTGCACCGCCCGCCGCAGGAGTTCGGGGTTGAGTTCGTCGTGGACCCGCAGGGCGATGTTGATGGGGATTTTGAGCAGATGCATGGCTTCCAGCACCAGGAAGGAGACCGGGCTGGTCAGGTCGCGGCCCTCGGGGGAAAGCCCGCCGATCTGCGAGTAGGGGGTGTCGTTGAAGAAGAGGCTGGCGATACACCAGGTGGCCTGCTCGTCATCGCCCCGGCCGGCGGTCGAGTCGGCCTCGTAGTAGGGCCGCAGCAGCTCGTCGAGCTGGCCCAGCGCCCCCCCCGCGGCCCACATGCGGTCGATGGACTGGAACCAGGACAAGAACTGGCAGGCCTCGCGCAGGGTGCGGGGCGGGTTGTCCACCAGCCACTCGTTCATGGCGGCGATCTCGAGCAGGTTGTCGCGCAGGGCCGGGGTCGTTTCAGCGTCAGCCATCTCCCGTGCCACGACCACGTGCCGCCTGATCCACGCCTGCACCCCCAGCACCAGGGCCTCCTCGCCGTCGTAGAAAGAGGTATCCGCAGGGCGGTTGAGGTTGCGGTAGTGGCGGATCTTCTCCAGCAGGCCGCCCCAGCCCAGGTCCAGGCCCAGGCGCATGTCGGGCCCGCAGTGGTTCATGGCCCCGATGCCGGTGAACTGGATATTGTATTTCTGGTGCAGCGGGGTCAGGTGGGTGGGACGGTCCTCGGGCCGCCAGCCGCCCACGCCAGGAGGGCCGATCTGCACCCAGGCCCCGGCCAGGGCGCTCTGGGGGTGGATGTAGACCGGGTGCACCTCCAGCCAGGCGCGGAAGTTTTCGCCGATACAGGCGGCCCCGTAGCTGCCCCCACCCGGATGATTGGATTTGCGCTCGAAGGGGATGGGGTCGGGCCAGGGGATCCAGCCGTGGTCGTCGATATCCATGAAGCCGCGCAGGCGCAGCTTCTCGGCGGTGTGCGCGGACTTGGTCTGGCGCAGGGCTTCGATGCGGCCCCGGTACGAGAGATCCTGGGTGGTAGCGGTCATCGGAAGTTCTCCATTAGTTCGGTCTCACCTGGCCGACGAATTGCCTGGCCACCTCGGCCAGTTCGTGCAGGTGTTCCTTGGACGGGGTGGTGAAACGCTCTTCTTCCTCCAGCCCCAGGCTCTGCAGCTTGGCCTGGCCCAGGGTGTGGTAGGGCAGTAACTCGTAATAGAGCAGTTCGGGAAAGTCGGCGATGAAGCGGGCGATGCTGCCGATCTCCTCGGGGGTATCGTTGACCCCGCCGATCACCGGGGTGCGGACGATGAGCGGTTTGCCCGCCGCGCCCAGCAACTGCAGGTTGGCCCGTATGCGCTCCCCGTCGTTGCCGATGTAGCGGCGGTGTTTCCCAGGGTCGGCGATCTTCAGGTCGTACATCACCAGGTCGATGCTGGGCAGCAGCTCGGCCAGGAAGGGCCAGGGGTAGTTGCCGGCGGTCTCAACGGCGGTGTGGATGCCCTGGTCCCGGCAGGCCCGCAGCAGCTCGCGCAGGAACTCCTGCTGCATCAGCGGTTCCCCGCCCGAGAAGGTGGCGCCGCCCTGCGAGTGGCGGTAATAGGGGGCGTCCTCCAGGATCTGGGCCATCACCTCCTCCACCTCCAGGGACCGGCCCGCCGCAACCAGGGCCCCGGAGAAACACTCCTCGGCGCAGCGGCCGCAGTGCTGGCAGCGCTCGCGGTGGTACCCCTTTGCGCCCTCCACCAGTTGGTGGGCGCCGGCCTGACAGACCTCGATGCAGCGGCCACAGCCCAGGCAGCGCTCGGGGTAAATCTGGACCTCGGGCCGGGGGCGGATGGATTCGGGGTTGTGGCACCAGGCGCAGCTGTTGGTGCAGCCCTTGAGGAAAACCGTGGTGCGCACCCCGGGGCCATCGTGGGTGGAGAAGCGCTGGATGTTGAGGACCAGACCCTTCACAACAGGGCCCCCCGTTCCAGGGGGTCCGGGCAACCGTCGAAGAAATCGACCAATCCGCTCTCCAGGGAGTATTTGGCGCCCACCACCACTACTTCTCCTTTCTGGGTCAGTTCCTCCAAGAGCGGCGAACCGTGGCGCAACTGGCTGGCAGCGGCCCGCACGTTGGCCTGCACCGCATGCCGGATCAGCGCCTCCTGGTCGTGTACCAGTTCGGTGGCCAACAGGCCCTCCACCGCCGGGCGGACCCGGTCGGTGATCAGGGTGGGATGGAAGTTCTGGTCGTGGGCCGGGCGCTGTAACTCCTCGAGGGTGGCCACCACCGCTCCGCAATGGGTGTGGCCCAGCACCACCACCAGGCGCACCCCGAGGCGGGCGACGGCGAACTCGACGCTGCCCACCTGCGAGGGGCCGACGATGTTGCCGGCCACCCGAATGACGAAGAGGTCACCCAGGCCCTGGTCGAAAACGGTCTCGGCCGGCACCCGCGAATCGGAGCAGCCCAGCAGGATGGCGAAGGGGTGCTGGCCGGTGGCAAGTTCCCCCCGCCGGGTATGGGTGAGCAGGGCGTCGAGACTCTGCAGATTGGCGGCGAAGCGTTGGTTACCCTCCCGCAACCGCTCGAGCGCTTGGCGTGGTGTCATCGCCAATTCCTCCGCTTAGAGGCCCTTACCATCCAATATCTACAAGTGAGCCCCGGAAATGAAGGCCCCCCCCCGAAGTCTGCTTGACAGGCGGAGGCCTTTGGAGAACTGTACCTAGCGCGTCCCCGACCTGGAAAGGAGTTGATCATGTTGACGGACCTTCTGCCCATCCTGGCCCTCGCCGGTCTGGCCCTGCTGATTCCCCTGGTGATCCTGGCAGCGGCCAAGAAAAGACAGCGCCACTGCGGCGACAAACTCAAACACTGCTTCTGGTGCGGCGAGCAGTGCACTTATTACCAGTTGGAGAACGAGCCGGCCAAAGCGCGGTAGCGCAAGGGGCCGGCTGGCGCCCCTTTCCCTAGAAAGAAGAGGCCGGCCGTGAACAGCCTGGAACGCTACCTGGGGGTGGTGAGAGGGGAGCAGGTGGATTTCCTGCCCCGTCTGCCCATCCTCATGTTATTTGCCGCCGAACACCTCGGGGTGGACTACGGGTCCTTTGCCGCGGATCACCGGGTGCTGGTCGAGGCCAACCGGCGTATGGCCGCCGATTTCGGTCTGGACCAGATGAACACCATGTCCGATCCGTACCGCGAGACCCAGGGGTTCGGCGCCGAGATCGTCTATGTGAAGGACGGAGTGCCGCGCTGTCCGCATCCCCCTCTGGCCGAGCACAAGGACCTGGCGGCGCTGGGCCGTCCCGACCCCCGCCGCTCAGCGCGGATGCGGGACCGCCTGGAGGCCGTGCGCGCCTACCGCGAAAACTGCGGCGGGCGCTTTTCCATCATGGGCTGGGTCGAGGGCCCGGCCGCCGAGGCGGCCGACCTGCGCGGGGTGGCCACCTTCCTGATCGACCTGCTCGACGACGAGGTTTTTGCTGGGGAGCTGATGGACCGCTGCGTCGAGGTGGGCATCGCCTTCGCCCACGCCCAGATCGAGGAGGGGGCCGAGACCATCGGTATCGGCGACGCCATCGCCAGCCAGATCTCCCCCGGCGTGTACGAACGCCTGATTCAGCCGCGCGAAAAACGCCTGGTGCAGGCGATCAAGGGCATGGGGGCGCTGGTGCGGCTGCATATCTGCGGCGACATCACCCACCTGCTGCCCGGCATCGCCGATCTGGGCATCGACATCGCCGACGTGGACCACCTGGTGGACATGGCCCAGGCCCGCCGCGTCCTGGGCAGCCGGGTGACCCTCACCGGCAATATCGACCCGGCCGACGGGGTGCTCTTTGGTCAGCCCGAGGCCATCCGCCAGGCGGTGCGGCGCACCTACGCCGAGGTGGGCAATCCCTACATGGTCAACGCCGGCTGCGAGATCCCGCCGGGAACGCCGGTGGCCAATCTCAAGGCTTTATGTGATCCGGTTCCGTACGGACCCTGACGGGAGAGATGTGTGATGATCAGCCGGCAGCGGCTCAAAAAGGCCCTCAATCACCAGGAGCCCGACCGGGTACCCATCGATTTTGGCAGCACGGCGGTGACCGGGGTACACGTTACCTGCGTCGACAGCTTGCGCCGGCACTACGGCCTGGAAAACCGGCCGGTGAAGATCTGGGAACCCTACCAGATGCTGGGCTGGATCGAGGAAGACCTGCGCGAGGCCATGGGCCTGGATGTGGAAGGCCTCTATCCCCGCAACACCCTCTTCGGTTTCCCCAACGAGAACTGGCGGGAGTTTCGCACCCCCTGGGGCCAGGAGGTGTTGGTCTCCGGGCACTTCCGCACCACGGTGGACGGCAACGGCGACCTGCTGCTCTATCCGCAGGGTGACCTGGACGCGCCGCCGCGGGGCCGGCTGCCGGTGGGCGGTTTCTTCTTCGACACCATTGTCTACCAGGAGAAGTTCGAGGAGGGACACCTCAACCCCGACGACAACCTCGAGGAGTTCACTCCGGTCGATGCAGAGGTGCTGGCGCACCTGCGCGCCGAGGTGGGCCGCCTTGCCGATTCGCCCCGGGCCAGGATGGGCACCTTCGGCGGTACGGCCTTTGGCGACATCGCCCTGGTGCCGGCCCCCTTCCTCAAGCGGCCCAAGGGCATCCGCGACATCACCGAGTGGTACATCTCCACCCTGGTCCGCCAGGACTACCTGCACGCGGTGTTCTCCTGCCAGTGCGAACTGGCCCTGGCGAATCTGGAAAAGATCCACGCCGTGGTCGGGGACGCCATTGATGTGCTTTTTGTCTGCGGCACCGATTTTGGCACCCAGACCTCCAGCTTCTGCTCGCCCGAGACCTTCGATTCGCTCTACGCGCCCTACTATCGGCAGATCAACGACTGGGTCCACCGCCACACCTCGTGGAAGACCTTCAAACACTCCTGCGGGGCGGTGGAGCCCTTCCTGTCCCACTTCATCGACAACGGTTTCGACATCATCAATCCGGTGCAGTGCTCGGCGGCCGGCATGGAGCCCGAGCAGCTCAAGGAACGCTCCGGGGACCGGTTGGTCTTCTGGGGCGGGGGGGTGGATACCCAGCGCACCCTGCCCTTTGGCACGCCCGAGGAGGTGCGGGCCGAGGTGCTGGAGCGCTGCCGCATCTTCTCGCGGCAGGGCGGGTTCGTCTTCAACGCGGTGCACAATATTCAGGCCAACACCCCGGTCGAGAACATCGCGGCCATGCTGGGGGCGGTGCGGGAATTCAATGGGGAGAACTGAGCATGAAGGTGATGACCAGCAGGGAGCGTTTCCAGCGCATGTACGAACACCGGGAGGCCGATCGGGTGCCCATCATCGATTCGCCCTGGGGGGCGACCATCGAGCGCTGGCAGCGGGAGGGGTTGCCCGCCGATACCAGCTATATCGACTACTTCGGCCTGGACCGGGTAGCCCATATCGGGGTGGATAGTTCGCCGCGTTATCCGGTGCACACCGTCGAGGAGACCGACGAGTACCGGATCTTCACCACCGCCTGGGGGGCCACCCTCAAGAACTGGAAACACGCCGCCTCCACCCCCGAATTCCTCGATTTCACCATCGTCGACCGCCAGGCCTGGGACGCGGCCAAGGCGCGGATGCAGCCCGACCGGGACCGCATCGACTGGCAACACCTGGAAAAGAACTACCCAGTCTGGCAGCGCGAGGGGTGCTGGATTCAGGCCGGACTGTGGTTTGGTTTCGACATCACCCATTCCTGGACCGTGGGCACCGAACGCCTCTTGTGCGCCCTGGTCGAGGACCCCGAGTGGTGTCGCGATATGTTCGGCCACCAACTCGAGGTGAACCTGGCCCTGCTGGACTTGGTCTGGGAGGCGGGTTATCACTTCGACGTGGTCAGCTGGCCCGACGACATGGGCTACAAACACCACCAGTTCTTCTCGCTGGATGTCTACCGCGAATTGCTGAAGCCCTTCCACCGGCGCGCCGTGGAATGGGCCCATGCCCGGGGGGTGCGGGCCCACCTGCATTCCTGCGGCGATGTCAATCCGCTGGTGCCCGAACTGGTGGAGATCGGCATCGACGCGCTCAACCCGCTCGAGGTCAAGGCCGGCATGGACCCGGTGCACCTGAAGCGGACCTGGGGGGAACAGCTGGTGTTGCACGGGGGCATCAATGCGGTGCTGTGGGAGGATGCCCAGGCCATTCAGGCCGAGATGGGCAGGGTGATGCCGGTCCTCAAGGAACGGGGCGGGTACATCTTCTCCTCCGACCATTCGGTTCCCTCCAGCGTCAGCCTGGCCGAGTTCGGACAGATCGTCGAACTGGCCAAAAAACTGGGCGCCTACTGAGGGACCCCACCCGACCAAGGAGCCAAGGTGAACAGCCGCGAACGCCTGCGCACCATCATCGCCGGAAAGCCGGCCGACCGCTGTGGTTTCTGGCTGGGCAATCCGTACCCCGACACCTGGCCGCTGTACCACGCCTACTTCGGCACCTCCACCCAGGAGCAGTTGCGCCTGAAGCTGGGCGACGACTTCCGCTGGATTCCCGCCGGGGTGTACCGCCATCCCCAGGGCCGCGGGCTCTTCGATATTCCCGGCAAGAGCGCCCACGGCACCCCCGGGCCTTTCGCCCACTGCGAGGACCCGGCCGCGGTTGATACCCTCTACGAGTGGCCCAATCCCGATTACCTCGACTTCGAGCCGGTGCTGGAGGCCCTGCGCCATGCCGGGCCCTATTACCGGGCCAGCGGTTTCTGGGCCCCCTTCTACCACCACGTCATGGACCTGTTCGGCATGGAACAGTACATGATGAACATGTACCTCAACCCGGAGCTGGTGCAGGCGGTCACCGACCGGGTCTGTTCCTTTTTCCACGAGGCCAATGAGCGTTTCTTCGATGCGGCCGGCGAGTTGATGGACGGCTATTTCTTCGGCAACGACTTCGGCACCCAGCGCGACCTGATCTGCGGGCCGGCCCAGTTCGACCAGTTCGTGATGCCCTGGTTCCGCCGTTTCACCGAGCAGGCCCATGCCCGCGGCTACCAGGTGATCCTGCATTCCTGCGGTTCGGTGCACAAGGTGATCGACCGGCTCATCGACGCCGGGGTCGAATGCCTGCACCCGCTGCAGGCCCGCGCCGCCGATATGGAGGCCCAGACCCTGGCCCGCGACTTCAAAGGGCGCATCGCCTTTCTGGGCGGCATCGATACCCAGGAACTGCTGGTCAGCGGCACCCCGGAAGAGATCAAGGCCGACGTGCGCCGGGTCAAGGAACTGCTGGGTCCCTGCCTGATCATCAGCCCCAGCCACGAGGCCCTGCTGCCCAATGTCCCCCCCGAGAACGTCCAGGCCATGGCTGAAGCGGCCCTGGAGTAAAGAAGGAAGAACGATGATCCAGATCCTGAGCGCCGAACAAGGTGCCGTTGAAGCCGAGGCCCAGCGGGTGCAGGTGTTGCGTCAGCGGCTGCTGGAGCGCAAACAGAGCGGCCGGAGCGGCTGGTCGATGATGGGCATGCCCGTGGTCTCGGCCCGTTCCCTGCAGGCCAGCGAAGCGCTGTGCTCCTGGCAACTGCGCCGCGGCCTGCTGCTGCGCGACCGCCTGGCCGGGGTGCAGTTCGCCCTGGACGAGTTGGAGTTGCTGGCCGGCCGCGTCGATCTGGAGCGCGAAGAGGGCAGCCCGGAAGAGGGGGAGGCGGCCCGCCGCTACCTGGAGCAGTATCCCGGCCCGCCCGGGCAGACGGGGCATTGTGAGTTGGATCTGGGCCGGCTCATGGCGCAGGGCATCGACGGGGTGGCCGGGTACATCCACGACCTGATGGCCGGCGCTGCCGGCGAGCGGGCGGCGACCTATCAATCCTTCCTCTACGCCCTGGAGGGGTTGTCCTTGTTGTGTGGACATGCCGCCGAGGCGGCCGAGACCGCCATGCCCGCCGCC
Source organism: Candidatus Latescibacterota bacterium (assembly GCA_020852055.1). GTDB lineage: Bacteria > Latescibacterota > UBA2968 > UBA8231 > UBA8231 > SICG01. Next base: position 46,652 of record JADZBP010000118.1, on the reverse strand, counting down.
GGACCGGAGCGGCAGGCCGAGTTGGCGGCCATCGCCGACTCGTGCCGGCGTATCGCCCACCAGCCGCCGGCCGATTTCCGCGACGCGGTGCAGCTCCTGTGGCTGACCTTGGTGGGGGTGATGCAGGGCGAGCCGGTGGGCCTGGTGGTGCCCGGCCATCTCGACCGCACGCTGCAGCCTTTTTACGCGCAGGACACGGCGGCGGGGCGCCTGGATCAGGGCGAGGCCCTGCTGCTGCTCGAATCCCTCTATCTGCTGGTCAACGAGTTCATCCCCGACGGCCTGGCCATCTCGGTGATGGTGGGCGGCCGCGACGAAGCCGGCGCTGATCTGACCAACGACCTGTCCTACCTGTGCTTGGAGGCCCTGCGGCGGACCCGGCTGATCTATCCCACGGTGGGGGTGTGCTGGCACGAGGGCACTCCCGGCGAGCTGGTGGACCTGGCCGTGGAGTTGATCTCGTCCGGGTGCGCCAACCCGGCCTTCTTCGGCGACGAGATCATCCAGCAGGGCCTGCGCCAACTGGGTGTGCCCCCTACCGAGTCCTGCCGCTATGTGAACTCCACCTGTGTGGAGATCACCCCCTCGGGGGCCAGCAACGTCTGGGTGGCTTCTCCCTACTACAACACCTGCGGCCTGCTGCTGGAGGAGATCGCCGCGCAGATCGACGAGCCGGCGCCCACCTTCGAGGCCTTCCTGGAGCAGTACCGCCACCGGCTGGAGCAGGCGGTGACCCAGGCCGTGGCCGAACAAAACCAGGCCCGCCAGGTGCGGCGCGAGCGGGGCCGCAAACCCCTGCAGAGCATCTTCACCCGCGACTGCCTGGCCCGCGGTTTGGACATGGATGAGGGCGGGGCGGGGTACAACTGGGCGGAGTGTTCTTTTGTGGGGCTGGCCAACCTGGCCGACGCCCTGTACGTGCTGCGCGAGGAGATCTACCGCCAGCGGCGCCTCGACTTTGCCGAATTGAAGGCCGCCCTCGACGCCGACTTTGCCGGCAACGAAGCCCTGCGCCTGCGTTTCCTCAACGGCTATCCCAAGTACGGGCAGGACTGCGCCGAGGTGGACGCGCTGGTGGCGCAGGTGGTGGGTTTTGCTGTCGCGGCCTGCCGCCGCCATCGCCTGGCTCCCGACGACAGCCCGTACGTGCCGGGGGCCTTTGTCTGGATCATGCACGAGCATCTGGGCCGCCAGACCGGCGCCACCCCCGACGGCCGGCGGGCCGGCTTCCCCTTTGCCGACGGCTGCGGCCCGGCCCAGGGCCGCGAGTCTTTCGGGCCCACGGCGGCCATCCTCTCCACCACCAGCTGGGACCACCGCCCGATGATCGGCGGGCTGGCCTACAACATGAAGTTCAACGCCGGCCTGCTGCGTTCGCCCTCCAGCCGGCGTGGCCTGCGCGACTTGGTCCTCACCTATCTGCAGCGGGGCGGTTTCGAGACCCAGATCAACGTGGTGGACCAGGAGACCCTCAAAAAGGCCAGGGCCCACCCCGAGGAGTACCGCGACCTGGTGGTGCGCATCGGCGGGTACACCGACTACTTTGCCCGCCTTTCGCCGCAGATGCAGGACGAGTTGATCCTGCGCACGGAGTTCTCCCATGTCTGAGCCGGCTGCCGGGCTGGGCCGCATCTTCGAGATCCAGCGCTGCTCCCTGCACGACGGGCCGGGTATCCGCACCACGGTGTTCCTGCAGGGCTGCCCCCTGCACTGCGTGTGGTGCCACAACCCCGAGGGCATCCCGGTCCGGCCCCTGATCTCCTTTCAGGCCGAGCGCTGCGTCGGCTGCGGCCACTGTTTCAACGTCTGCCCGCACGGGGCCCACGCCATCGTCGAGGGGTTGCACGTGCTCGACCGCCAGCGCTGCGAGGTGTGCGGCACCTGTGTGGACGACTGTTATGCCCGCGCCATCGAAGGGGTGGGTCGCCAGGTATCGGTGGCCGAGGTCATGGACCTGGTGCGGCGCGACCGGCCCTTCTACCAGGCTTCGGGCGGCGGGTTGACCCTGTCGGGCGGCGAGCCGACCCTGCAGTTCCCCTTTGTATTGGCCCTGCTCGGGGCGGCCCGCGCCGAGGGGGTCCACTGCTGCGTGGAGACCTGCGGCTTTGGCCCGGCGGACCACTTCGCCCGGCTGTTGCCCCTGGTTGATCTCTTTCTCTTCGATGTGAAGGAGACCGACGAGCAGCGGCACCTGGCCTATACAGGGGTGCCGGGCGCGCGTATCCTGGAGAACCTGCGCCTGCTCCACGCGCAGGGCGGCCGGGTGCGCCTGCGCCTGCCCCTGATCCCCGGATACAACGCGCGGCCCGGACACTTTGCCGCCGTGGCCGCGTTGGTCCATTCCCTGCCCGGCCTGGAGGGGGTGGAGCTGATGCCCTATCACCGCCTGGGCACCGGCAAGCGGGAGCGGCTGGGGCTGGAGACCGGGGGCCAGGAAGAAATCGATCCACCCACCGAGGGGGAAGTGGCGGCGTGGATCGCCGCCTTTGCCGCCCTGGGGGTCAAGGTGCTCAACACGACGGCGGCCGAAGCGGCCCCGCTAGGGAGGGAATAAGGCATGTCGGCATCAACTGAACGGGTGGCCCGCGCGCTGGCCCACCAGACCCCGGACCGCACCCCGCTTTTCGAGATCTACTCCCCCTATCATCCCATCTACTGGGATATCTGCGGCCGCACCATCGCCACCGATGCGGCGATGGCCTGGGATGCCATGGCCGAGGGGGTGTCGTACGAGGAGCAATTGCGGGCCAACGTCGAGGCCCAGTTCCTGGTCAACAAGTTCTTCCAGGTGGACATGGTGCGGCTCAATGGCGGGCCGGGCCGGGGGTACACCCGGCCCATCAAGACCGGGCCGCGGACCTGGACCCTGAACGGGGTGCCCTATCGCTACGACGAGAAGACGGACCTGGTGGTGTTGGAGAACCCCGCCGAGCAGGCCAGCTATTCCCACCGCTACGACGAAGAGCAGCTGCGCCGACAGCTCGAAACCTGGGACGGCAGCGTGCCCCCGCCCGGCGGCCCGGACCCGGTGGTGGAGGGGGTGCGCCGGCTGGCCGAGGCCGAGGGCATCGAGTGGACCTATATGGGTGAGATCGGCTGCGGCACGGGCGTGGCCTTCTATCCGCCCTTTATGCTGATGTGGCTGATCGACGAGCCGCAGTTGATCCGCCGCTGGATGGAATACCAGATGGCCCATGCCTTTCCGGCCACCCGGCAGCTGGTGGAGAGCGGCTGCTCGGTCATCGCCATGGGCGGGGATGTCAGTTGCGACAAGGGGCCTTTCATCTCCCCGGCCCAGTACCGCGAGTTCATCCTGCCCGCCATCCAGGCCCATGTGGACCTGATCCACCAGGCGGGCGCCAAGGCGGTGTACACCTCCGACGGCAACCACTGGCCCATCAAGCAGGAGTATTTCTTCGATTCGCGCATCGACGGGTACAAGGAGGTGGATCAGGCGGCGGGCATGAACTGGCCGCGGCTGATCGCCGAAGGGGTGGCCGACCGCATCTGCATCATCGGCAACCTGGACGCCCGCCACAACCTGTGCCACGGCACCCCGGAGTCGATCAAGGCCGAGGTGATCGCCTGCCTCGACTACGGCCGGCAGAGCCGGGGCGGGCACATCATCCACGCCAGCCACTCGGTGCACGAGGACATGCCGGTGGCCAACTACCGGGCGGCGGTGGACGCGTACCGCGAGTACTTCGGATTGGACCCCCTGCCCCGCTGAGGAGGATATGACTGAGCCGCAATCCCCTACCCCGCGCGAGGTCGAGATCCTCCGCCGGCTGGCCGAACGCAAGCTCGAGATTGCCGGAGATCCGCTCAACCTGGAGCGCAAGCAGTTGTGGTACGCGCACGATGCGGGTGAGAGTCAGCGGCCCATGGTGCTGGCCGAGATCGGCGGGCTGCGGGACGAGGAGGTGCCCCTGCCCGAGTCGGCGCTCTGCTGCGAGTCGCCCTGGGGCAGGAGCATCGAGCGGGGGTTGCGCACCGAGATCTACCAGTTCGAGGTGCTCAAGGACGACCACGTGGTGGAGCCCCACCTGACCACCAACTGGCAGGTGCAGGTCAGCGGCTACGGGGTCGAGGTGGTCCAGCACTATCCCGACAGCCCCGAGGTCAAGCTGGGGGCGCGGCGCTGGGAGTCGCCGATCAAGGACCTGGACGCCGATTTTGCCAAGCTGCGCCCGCGCACCTACACCGCAGACCGGCAGGCCACCTTTGCCGAGCAGGACCGCCTGGAGGCGGTGTTCGGCGAGTTGCTGCCGGTGCGTATCCGCGGCCGCTTCTGGTGGAGCATGGGCATGACCTGGCCGGCCGCTGAATTGATCGGCCTGGAAGAGCTGATGCTGGCCATGTACGACAACCCCGCAGGCCTGCACCGGCTGATGCGCTTCCTGCGCGACGACCATCTGACCTACGCCCGCTGGCTGGAGGGCGAAGGCCTGCTCACCCGCAACGACCAGAACGACTATATCGGTTCGGGCAGCATGGGGTACACCAAGGCGCTGGGCAGCGGGCACGAGGGGCCGACCCGGCTGCACGAGCAGTGGGTGTTGCTGGAGTCGCAGGAGACGGTGGGGGTGAGCCCGGACCAGTTCGAGGAGTTCATCCTCCCCTACCAGTTGAGCCTGGCCGAGTATTTTGGCCGCTGCTACTACGGTTGCTGCGAGCCGGTGCAGAGCCGGCTGCACCTCATCGAGCAGCTGCCCAACCTGGCGCGGGTCTCGGTGGCGCCGCGGGCCGACCAGGAATTCATGGCCCGGGAACTGGGCGATCGCCTGGTCTTCTCGCGCAAGTCCGACCCCCTGCTAGTGAGCACCTCGATCTTCGACGAGCAGGCCATCCGCGCTGAACTGCGCCAGACCCTGGAGCTGGCGCGGGGCTGCCGCATCGAACTGATCATGAAGGATGTACACACCCTCGACAACCACCCGGAGCGGCTGCCCCGCTGGGTCCAGTTGGCCCGCGAGGTGGTGGACGAGTACTACCGCTGAGATCGTGAGCGGGCGCCGGCGCCTAAGCCTCACACCAGTGGGTGGTCGGAGAAACAGGCGTTAGGAGTGCCCTGGCGCTCGTTGCCAGAGGATTTCACTCTGGTCCGATTCTTGCATATATTCCTGAGAAACCGGATCGGAGATCACCCACCCATGACCTCGATTCCCGAACTGACGACCCGCGATGTGCTCCAGCAGGTGGACCGCCGCCTCAGCCTGATCGAGGAGGACCTGCGGGGTCTCGACGCCAAGGTGGACGCCAAGATCAATGCCCTGGATATGAAGTTCGAGGCCAGGCTCGATGTCCTGGACGCCAAGATCGATACCAAGATCAACGCCCTGGACGCCAAATTCGAGGCCAAGTTGGACAGCCGGTTCAACCTGGTGATCGGTCTCATCCTGGCCAGCTGGTTCTCGATGATGGGCGCCTTTCTGCTCAAGTAAACCGTACCCATCACCCGCCTTTCTGGCAGCCCCCCTATCTCAGCACCCCAACTCCAGTACCGGCAGTCCGCACCACTCCCGATAGGCATGAACCACGGCCAGATAGTTCTCCAGCGGCACGGCAGCGGTGATGGCGTTGCTGGCGCAGAGGATGTGGCCGCCCTGCCCCCGCCCTGCCTCCAGGCAGTCTATGGTTTCCTGGCGGATGCGCTCGGGGGTGCCGAAGCTGAGGGCATTGCCGCAGTCGAGGTTGCCGATCAGGCACACCTTTTCCCCGTACTCGGTTTTCAGCCGCCGCAGCTCCATACCCGCATACTGGTCGATCTCCAGGTAGCCGTCCACCTCGCAGCCACAGAGGAAGTCCTCGATCACCGGCCACAGATCCCCGTCGCTGGCATTGATGGCAAAGGCGCCAGCCTGGTGCAGCCGGCGCGAGAGGGCGCGCACCTCGGGCACGATGAAATGCCGGTACGCCGCGGGCGAGATCAGCGGCCGGGTGCCGGAGAAGTCCCCGCCCACGCCTACCAGGTCGATGCCCAGCGCCAGGTACTTCTCGATGCGGCCCAGCGAGCGCCGGGTGGCCAGGGCAAAGTGCTGTTCGGCCACCTCGGGGGCCAGCAGCATGGTCTGCATCAGCTCGACGTCGGTCCACACCCCGTGCCCGTACGCCGGGACCAGGATGGGCAGGTCCACGCCGCGCTGGTGCATCAGTTCGAGGAGCCGCACGTACACGGCGAAGGTCTCGTCGGCGGGCGGCGGGTCCTGGGCGGCGCGTTGGTTGCGCCGGCGCAGGCGCTCCACCGGGTCGTCGGTGGGGGATTCCGGTGGTGGGGCGGGCACCGCCGGACCCGGTGGCGGCGGGTTGTTGGTGACGTAGAGCAGGTCGTGGCCCAGCCGCAGGGCCAGGTCCAGCCGGTCGGCGGCGTTGCACCTTACCGCCTCCTCCCAGCCGCACTCGGCCACCAGCTCGGGCCAGTGGACCGGGTCGCCGCAATAGCGCCGGCCCAGCAGCGCATCGGCCACTGGTGAGAGCAGCACGTACTCGAAATAAGGGGTGCGGTCCGGCTCCCGGTGTTCGAGCGCGGCCCGCACCCGCTGGCGTGAGTCCATCTCAGAAGTTCTGCCCCTGCCCTTCCCCGCCCACCTGGAAGAGCTTCGCCTCGCCGGGGGCCAGCACCAATAGCTGAGCCTTGGCATTGGGCGGCCACAACAGGCGCACTACCCCGTCGCGCGGGTCCACGTAGTAGAGCTTCTCGTCCTGCACGTTGATCTTGAGGGTGAGTCGCGCCCACTCGCAGGGATTGGCGTTGACCACCATCAGGTAGCGCTGGTCGTTTTTCCCCAGAAAGAGACCCAGGGTTGCCGGATCGCCCTCGATCTCGGCGGCCAGGGGTTCGCCGCTGGGCGCCAGCCGCCGGGTGCCGCTCCACAAAGGTGGGTTGTGGCAGACGCCGATATTGCGCAGTCCGCTCAGGATGGGGGCCCAGGTGTGGATCTCGGCGTTGATCCTGCGGGCCATTTCCCAGGTTTCGGTGGTGGAGCCGTCGGGCCGCACCATGGCCTGGTCGTGGGCATAGGTGAAGTACTGCAGGCCCTTGGCCCCGTACGCCAGGTCGGTGAAGAGCTGGAAGCGGATATGGCCCTCGGTGGGCGGCGGATAGGGCCCGTGGCGCACCGCGCAGGTGAAGGCCCAGAAGGGGATGTTGTTGAGGTTGGAGAGCCAGCGCAACAGATCCAGACATTCGAAGTAGTCGGGCTTGACGATGATCTTGTGTTCGGCGAAGACGTTGGGCAGGTCGCGGCTGCGCGCCACCTCCTCGGCGGTGCCGATGGTGATGGGATAGTGGTCGAAGCTGAGCATCTGGGGCCGGCCCAGGCGGATGTACTCGCGCCAGAACCACTCGGCGGTGGGCGCGCCCCAGCCGCGGATGGGCGGAAAATGGTTGATGTAGATGAGGTGGTAGGGGTCGAGGTTGCGGATGTGGTCGCTCACCTCGGCCAGGAGGGGTAGCATGCCGAAGGCGGGTTCGTCGCGCAGGTGATACCCGTACAGGCCGGGGTGCTGGCGCACCCGCTCGACCAGGCGGGTGATCTCCTTCTTGCGGGCGGCGTTCAGCTTGAAGTCGTCGCCCACGTGCCAGAGGGAGTGGACCAGCAGCAGGCGCACCTTGTTTTTGTGGGCCAGATCCAGCGCTTTTTCCACGGCTGCCGGGTCGCCATGCGGGGACGAGTGGCTGACGGTGAAACCGGCCTCGGCCATGCCGGCCAGGATGTCGTCGCGCAAGAGGTCTCCCCCGGGGCCGGCCCAGCCGACGATGGGGAAGACGCCGTCATCGAGAATATGTCCCTTCATCATCATCTCCTTCTTCATGTTGCCGTGGTGTTCAGCCCGCGGCCCCCTTGCGGGCCAGCAGGCCCTCCACGTGTTGGCGCAGGCCTTCAGCTACCGGGGTTGAGGGCACGCTCAGGCCGCTGGCGGCCAGGCGGCTGAGGTCGTAGGTGCGGTGGCAGAGGAAGGGCGCGGCCTCGGGGTGTTCGGCCAGGTAGGAGGAGACCGGCACCTCCTCCACGCTCAGCCCGACACCGAGGATCTCGGCGATGAGCTGATAGTACTGCCGCGATTCGATCACCTCGGGGCCGGCGGTGTTGTAGACCTGGCCGCAGGCCTCGCGGTTGCCGGCGACACTGACAACGGTCCGGGCCAGATCCTCGGCCAGGATGGGCTGCTGGAGGAAGTGGCCGCCACCCACCAGTTGCAGGGGCTGGCCGGCGCGCAGTTTGGCGATCAATTGCGGGTCGCGGCCGTGCAGGGGCAGGCAGCCCAGCTCCGAGGTGGGGCCGTAGATATGGCAGGGCCGCAGGATGGTCCAGCCCATCTCGCCGGTGTCGCCCTCGATCAATTCCAGCTCGCAGAGCCGCTTCTTGTAACCGTAGGCCGTGATCGGTGCTCCGGCCCAGTGGCTGGCCTCTTCGGGCTGGGGGAAAGACCGGTGGGAAGGATGGTAGACGAAGTCGGTGGAGATGAGCACGAACTGGCGGGCCCGCTGGCGGAAGAGCGCCAGGTCCTGGTGGATGGCGGGCAGATCGTAGCAGATGCAGTCGACCACTAGGTCCCACACGCGTCCCTGCCCGGCCATCACCGCCTCCAGGGCGCCGGGGGTGTGGCGGTCGGCGACCAACGAGGTCACCCCGGCGGGCACCGGGCGTTGTCCCCGGGTGATGGTCCAGACCTGGTGCCGGTTGGCCAGGGCGGCGCGCACCACGGCCCCGCTGACGTGGCCGCTGCCGCCGATGACGAGTACGTCCATGTATTTTCTGCTCCCTTTCTCGGTTGTTGGGCCGGTTTCAGCGCCGGCTCAATTCGCGGTACACCTCGTCATAATAAAGACAGTTTTCCACCGGGGTGTTGGGCGGGATGTGGTTGCCCACGGCGAGGAAGAAGCCGGGACAGCTTTTGCCGATGGCCATGCAGCGCTCCACCTCGGCGCGGATGGCCGGTTTGGGGCCGGAGAGCAGGATGCGGGTGTCGGCGTTGCCGATGAAGGAATGGGTCTTGCCGTACTTCTGGGCCACGTACTGCATGTCGGTGGTGGGCTCCATGACAAAGCCGTTCACCCCGCAGGCGACCAGGTCGTCGATGAACTCGGTGTAGGTGCCGTCGGCGGTGAAGAGGATCTTCTTGCCGCTGGCGACGAGGGGGGCCAGGTGTTTTTTGTAGTTGGGGAAGACGAAGGCGCGGTACCAGTCGGGGTGCATGAAGGCGCCCTGGGTCCAGACATTGTCGTCGTGCACCATCACCACCGGGATATCGGCCTCGCCCAGGGCGTCGAAGTACTGCTGGATCCACCGGCCGTAGCGCCCGGTCAGTTCGCCAAAGGCCTTGGGGTCGGTGCCGGCCGCCAGCAGCAGCAGATCCCAGCCGAAGAGTTCGATGAAGCCGGAGATGCAGGTGACGTATACCCCGGTCATGTTCACCCCGCCGGGGTTGTTGCGGCAGTTGGCCCGATAATGTTCCTCGAAGCGCCGCACCAGTTCGGCGCGGTCGCGCAAACCCAGCGCCTCTTCGGGGTCGAAGCGCAGCACCTCCTCGGGTTCCTTGAAGGGGGAGTGGATGTCGGTGTTCCAGTCCACCCCGCCGGCGGCGTACACTGCGTGGCCCATGCTGGTGTGCCAGGCCCCGAATTCCCCGCCCCCGATCAGGGTGGACCAGAACAGGTCCAGGTTCCAGCCCTGCGGGCCGACAAAGAGGTCACGGGCCTGGCGCTTCAATTCGGGCGGACTCTCCAGTTCGACCGGCAGGCCGGTGACCACCCGCAGCAACTCCCAGTGCCCTTCGGCGGAGTACTCGGTGTGTGGCACCCGCGGAGGTTTGTCCAGATTCAGCGCCGCCCAGCCATCATCCCAGCTCATGGTTCAATCCTTCCTGCAAAAGTTCCCAGGCCCGGGCCACGTGCCGCTCCTGGGTGCGGATATGGCCCACGGCCAGGCGCAGGGCATAGTGGCCCTGGACCAGGGTGTGGGAGAGAAAGACCTCGCCGCCGGTGTTGATGCGCTGCAGCAGGCGTTCGTTAATGGCATCAACTTCCTGCTCTTCGGCACCGGGCGGCCGGGCGCGGAAGCAGACGGTGCTGAAGGGCACCGGGGCCAGGCGCTCGAAGCAGGGCGACTGATCCACCCAGCCGGCGAAGAGCTGGCCCAGGCGCAAATGCTCGCGCAGCCGGGCGGCCAGGCCCTCCTGCCCGAAATGGCGGAGCACCATCCACAGCTTGAGGGCGCGGAAACGCCGGCCCAACTGCACCCCCCAGTCCATGTAGTTGGTGACCTCGGCCTCGGGGCTTTGCAGGTACTCGGGCACCAGGCTGAAGGTCTGGCGCAGCAGATGGGGGTCCTTCACGTACAGGGCGCTGCAGTCGATGGGGGTGAAGAGCCATTTGTGCGGATTGACCACGATGGAGTCGGCCAGATCGCAGCCGGCCAGCACCTGGCGGCACTCCGGCACCAGGGCGGCCATGCCTCCGTACGCCCCGTCCACGTGTAACCACAACCCCTCCTCCCGGCAGAGGGCGGCGATGGCCGGCACCGGGTCGATGCTGGTGGTCGAGGTGGTGCCCACCGTGGCCACCACGCAGCAGGGCCGCCACCCTCGGGCGCGGTCCTCGGCGATGGCGCGGGCAAGAGCCGCCGGGTCCAGACGGAACTCGGCATCCACCGCGATCTTGCGCACCCCCTCCTGGCCAAAACCGGTGGCGATGGCCGCCTTCTCGATGGAGGAGTGGGCCTGCTCCGAGGCGTAGATCCGCAGGGGCGGCAGGCCGCTGGTGCCGTGCTGGCGGGCGTGCAGCCCGAGGTGCTCGCGGGCGGCGACCAGCACCGTCAGGATACCGGTGCTGGCGGTGTCCATGATGATGCCGCTGAAGGTTGCCGGCAAGCCCAGCAGTTGCCGCAGCCAGTCGAGGGTGACCTCCTCCAGTTCGGTGGCGGCCGGCGAGGTGCGCCACAACATGCCGTTGACGTTGAGGGCGGCGCAGAGCAGTTCCCCCAGGATGCCCGGTCCCGAACCGCTGATGGCGAAGTAGCCGAAGAAGCCGGGGTGGTTCCAGTGGGTGATGCCGGGCAGGAGTACCTGCTCGAAGTCGGCCAGGATGGTGGCCATGGGCTCGGACTGGGAGGGCGGGGCGAGGGGCAGTTGGGATTTGATCTGGCCGGGCGAGATCTGCGAGAGCACTGGGTAGCGTTCGGGATGGGCCAGGTACTCGGCGATCCAGTCGATGAGTTGGTGGCCCTGGCGGCGGAATTCCTCCGGCTCCATGTCGCCCAGCGGCAGCAGGGGATTTTCCATGGGGTCTCCTCAGCGGGTGGCGGGGTACCGGCCGGCTTCCCGGGCGTAGGACACTACCTGGCAGAGGGTCTGGGGGTTGACCCCGGTGTAGGTCTCCCCGCCCACGGCCAGGGCGTAGCCGCCCCCGGGCATGCCCACCTGCAGGGCGTGGTCCACGGCCGATTTGGCGGCGGCAAAATCCCCGTACAGGTCCTTGCAGTTGAGCCCGCCCGAAAAGAACACCTTGCCGCCCAGGATCTGTTTGGCCTGGTCGAAGTCCGAAAAGCCGCCGATGTCCATGCTGGTCAGTCGCATCACCTCGGCATAGGTCTGGTAGTGGTGCTGGTTGGGGCCGTCGGCGTGCAGGTACCGCTCCTGCAGGCCGTAGCGGCCGTAGAGCACCATATTGTAGGGCATCACGTGCTGGCGGTACATGGGGTCGGAGATGAAGGCGCTGTGGTCGTCAGCCAGGCCCAGGGAGGTGGTGCGGGTGCCGAAGTAGCGGTCTTGGTAGTCGCGCAGGCGGATGAAGCTGAGCAGCAGTTTCTCGAAGATGCGGTGCACCAGTTGCGGTTCGGTGGCCAGGTAGTATAAGACCTCCTCCACGTCGAGAATGCCACAGGCCGCAGAGAGAGGCGGGTGGATGCCCAGGCCGCCACTCACCCCTACCTTCACCCCCAGCGCTTCGGCGCGGGCTCTGAGCGCCTCGTAGGCCCGGTACACCTTCTGCACGCCGGGGGAGGTCTCCGGATCGGTGACCTGCAGCTTTTCAGCCGCCTCGGGCACACTCATGGCCCGCCCGATCCAGGGCGAGGTATCGTCGGGGTACTCGACGTCCAGATCAAAGGCAAAGGCCTCGCCGATGGGACCCAGATCCAGGTACAGGCCGCAGCCGGTGCGGTCGTCGCGCAACTCCTCGAAGGCCCAGCGCAGGCCCTGCAACTGCAGCTCGATCTGGAGATCCGGATTGTCGAAGGCGGCCCGGTAGTAGTCGCGGATATTCACCCCGAAGAGCCGGCAGTAAAAGCTGCCGCCGGTGCTGATGGTGACCGGCACGCAGTCGGGTTCCTGCATGGACCGGGCCTGCTCCAGGCGCCGGCGCGCCGTGGCCATCGATGACTGGTAGCGGGCCGGGTCGAACGAGCGAGGGTCCACGGGTGATCTCCTTGTAGTTGCCAGCCCCCTGCACTACCTTTTTTCCCGAGGAGCGGCGCTCTCTTTAAGTACCTAAAAACCCTCGGCGCCCGCCAACGCGATGAATGCTGCCCAACGTCTCGAAGCCGTCTTTGCCGGTGACCTGATCGACTGCGTGCCCTTTGCCCTCAAGGGCTGGCGCATCCCCCAGTGCGAGGCCGAACGCACCCTGCGCAACCAGGGCATGGGGGTCTTCGACACCCGCGGGGTGTACCAGGTCCACAGCCCCAACGTGCAGACGGAGACCCTGCACTTTACCCGCGACGGGGTGGGGTACCAGCGCACCATCATCAAAACTGCCAAGGGGGAGTTGAGCACCCTCAACCGCCAGGTAGGCGGCGACCAGGTGGAGCGCACCACCTGGCAAATGGAGTGGCCCTTCAAGGGGCCCGAGGACTACGCTGCCCTGCGGGCGATGGTGACCGACCGGCGCTACACCGCCAGCTACGAGGGTTTTCTCAAGGCCCGCGAACAGTTGGGCGGCGACGCCTATTTCAAGACCACCGCGCCTGGTTGTCCTCTGCACGACATCATATATAGCTTTATGGGCTTGGAGTCTTTTAGTATCGAGTGGGATGAGCGGCGCGACGAGGTGATCGCCCTGCACCAGGCGATGACCGAAAATCTGTCCCCCCTCTGGGAGATCGTCGCCGCTTCGCCGGCGCGGGTGGTGCAGAGCGGCGGCAACTACGCCCCTTCGGTGCTGGGCCGCGAGCGTTTCGTCGAGTATGTGTTGCCCCACTGGGAGGAGGCGGCCGCGCCGCTGCGGCAGCGGGGCAAGCTGCTGGGTTCCCACCTCGACGCCGACAACCAGTTGTGGGCCGCCGAGGTGGCCGCCGCGCCCCTGGACTGGATCGAGGCCTTCTCCCCCGCCCCGGACACCGACATGAGTGTGGCCCAGGCGCGGGCCGCCTGGCCGGGCAAGGTGCTCTTCCTCAACTTCCCCTCGGCGGTGCACCTCGAAAGTCCCGAGTCCATCGCCGCCGTCACCCGGCAACTGCTGCGCGAGGCGGCTCCGGGAGACCGCTTCATCGTCGGCATCACCGAGAACGTGCCCGAGGACCGCTGGCGGATCAGTTTCGCCACCATCCTGCAGACCCTCAACGAGTACGGCCGGCTGCCCATCCAGGCCGCGGCGCCGGGGATCGCGGCGTGAACGCACCGGGGCCGGCCACCAAACCGACCAAGGCCATCCTGGTCATCGACGACCAGCCCATCGCCCGCAGCACCCTGCGCCGGCAGTTGGAATATTACGGCTTCGAAGTGCTGGAAGCCGGCACGGCCATCGCCGGCCTGCGGCTCTATTACCAGGAGCGCGCTCGGATCGGCCTGGTTTTCCTCGACATGAGCCTGCCCGATCTGTCGGGCGAGGAGGCCTTCGCCCGGCTGCGCAAACTCGACCCGCAATCCCGGGTGGCCCTGTGCAGCGAGGAGTTGGCCACCGAGATCAAGGGGCAGACCATCTTCGAGGGGGCCGTGGGGGTGATCAAAAAACCAGTGCGCACCGACCGCCTGCTGGCGGTGGTGCGCAAGGTCTTCGGACTCTGATCCCTATTCCCGCACCGGGGGGGCCAGGGTGTTGAGGTGCTCCACCTCTTCGGTGGTGAGGCGCCAGCCGTCGGCGCCCAGGTTGTCCTCCAACTGCTCCAGGGTGCGCGGCCCGATGATGATCGAATCGATCTGCGGGTTGGCCAGGGTCCACTGGATGGCCACCTGCGCGATGCTTTTCCCCCGCGCCTGGGCCACGGCGCCCACCCCCTCCACTACCGCATAACTGGTCTCGGTCAGGCGCTCGGCCATGTTGTTGTTGGGTTGTCCGGCCCGCGAGTCAGCGGGCGGGGCCTGGCCGCGCTGGTACTTGCCGGTCAGCACCCCCCCGAAGAGCGGGCTGTGCGGCACCACCCCGTAGCCGCTGTCCTTGCAGAAGGGCAGGAACTCCACCTCGATCTGGCGGCAGGCCACGTTGTAGCGCGGCTGGTCGGCGACAAAGGGGGCCAGGCCGGCCTGTGCCGCATAGTTGAGCGCCTTGGTCAGCACCCAGGCCGGGTAGTGCGAGGTGCCGGCGTAGAGGATCTTGCCCTGGCGCACCAGATCGTCCATGGCGCGGATCTCCTCCTCCACCGCGGTGGCCGGGTCGGGCCGGTGCAGGTAGTAGAGATCGATGCGGTCGGTGCGCAGGCGTTTGAGGCTGGCCTCGACCTGGCGGACGATGTGGAAGCGCGAGTTGCCCGAGTCGTTGGGCCGGTCCCCCATCTTGCCATGCACCTTGGAGGCGAGGAAGACCTGGTCGCGCACCCCTTCGAGGGCGCGGCCGGTGATCTCCTCGGAGCGGCCCTGGTTGTAGACGTTGGCGGTGTCGACGAAGTTGATGCCGGCGTCCAGGGCGCGGCGCACGATGTGGGTGCCCTCGGCTTCGTCGGTGCGGCCCCCGAAGGTCATGACCCCCAGGCACAGTTCCGACACCTGCACGCCGGTCCGACCCAGATAGCGGTATTCCATTTTGTCCTCCCTGTGGTTGGTGTTTGTTATGCCTGAGCAGCAGCGGGGTTTTCCAGCTGGCGGAAGGCCTGCTCCACCGCCTCGTGGGGGCCGGCCAGCACCAGCACATCCCCCGCCGCCAGCCGGGTGTTCTCGTCGGGCGGGGCGGCGATTTCGTCCCCCCGCATCCGGGCCACGACCCGGACCCCGGTGCGCCGGTGCAGATCGAGCTGGGCCAGGCTCTGGTCGTTGCTGCCGTGTTCGGGCTGCAGGAGGAAGGTATCGACCCGGCCCTGTTTCGGCGACAGGGCCACCGGGGGCGCTGCCGTGGGCTGGTCGCGGTGCGGGTAGGCTTCCTGGCGCAACCGGTGCATCTCGGTGCGGATCACGTTGCCCGGCAGGTGCAGGTGCATGAGCACCGATCTGAGGATCTCGGCTGAGGAGCCGAATTCCTCGGCCACCACCGCGTCGGCCCCGCACTGGCGCAGGTCGGAAAATTCGCTGAGATAGCGGGTGCGGGCGATGATGAAGAGCCCGGGGTTGAGGGCGCGGGCCAGGCGCACGTTGTCGCGCAGGGCGGTGCGGTCGGAGATGGCGAAAACCGCGATGTGGGCCTCCTCGATCCCGGCCTTTTCCTGGATCTCGCGGCGGGTCGAATCGCCAAAGAGGATGGGTTCACCCTCGGCGCGGGCCTGGCGCACGGTGCGGCCGTTGATGTCGACGATGCTGTAGGGGATACCCTCCAGCTTGAGCACCCGCGCCAGGTGCCGGCCGTTGGGCCCGAAGCCAAAGATCACCACCTGCGGCGGCTGGTGCAGATGCAACTCCTCGACCTGGGGCGCGGCGCCCTCGGCGCCGAAGAACCGCCGGGCCAACCGGGGGGCCAGCGCCACACAGAGCGGGGTGAGCAGCATGGTCAGCACCGAGGCGGCGATGGCCAGTTGATAGTGGTGTTCGTCCAGCAGGCCGTACCCCTGTCCGGCCTGGATGAGCACAAAGGAGAACTCGCTGATCTGGGCCAGGCCCAGGGCGGCGATCAGACAGGTGCGCGGCGGAAAGGCCAGGGCTTTGACCGCCAGTAGCGCCGGCAGGGCCTTGATGGCCATCACCGCGCCGCCCACCGCCAGGATCAGCGCGGCGTGGTGCAGGGCGAAATCCAGGCGCAGCAACATGCCCACCGAGATGAAGAACATGCTGTTGAAGACGTCGCGGAAGGGCGCGGTCTCGGCCAGCACCTGGTAGCGGTAGTCGGTCTCGGCGATCAGCAGGCCGGCGGCAAAGGCTCCCAGCGCCAGGGAAAAGCCCAGCGACTCGGTGATCAGCGCCGCCCCCAGGCAGGCGAAGAGGGCGCCGATGACCACCAGTTCGCGGATGCGGGTATGGATGATGAGGTGCAGAAAATAGGGCAGCACGTAGCGCCCGGCCCCAAAGATCAGCCCCACCGCCAGCAGGCCGCCGCCAAAGCGCAGGGCCACCTCGCCGGCCGAGGTGTTGCCGGCGCCGGCCAGCACCGGGACCACGATCAACAGGGGGACGATGAGGAAATCCTGGAAGAGCAGGATGCCCATCACCACCTCGCCGTGCGGGGTTTCCAGGTCGCGGCGCTCGGAGTAGAGTTTGAGCACGATGGCGGTGCTGCTCAGGGCGATGAGGAAGCTGTAGTAGAGCGACTCGCGCAGGGTATAACCCAGCACCAGCGCCGCGCCGGTGGCCAGGGCGATGGTGGCGGTGGTCTGGATACTGCCGCCCACCAGCAGGATCCGTCCCAAGCGCTGCAGGCGGCTGGGCGAGAGTTCGAGGCCAACGATGAAGAGCAGGAAGACCACCCCCAGTTCGGCGAAGACCTCCACCGCGTGGGTGTCGTCGATGAGCGCCAGGCCGTACGGGCCCACGGCCATGCCGGTCAGGAGAAACCCCACTACCGGGGGGATATGCAGGCGACTGCTGAGGGCGATGACCAGCAGGGCCGCGCCAAAAAGCACCACCATATCGTGGAGAAAATGCAGTTCGGGCATGTGGAGGTCGGGCTGGAAAGGGGGTGGCGGGAAAAACGCGAGGGTCAGAGCCGCTGGTCGGCTGTTCTCCTGCGGGATCCTTAGCTATATTGTCCCAGAATATTGATGTGCGGCACCACCTGTCAAGCGCGCGGACCTGCTGCGGAGAATGGTCATGAAGTCTTTCCTTCTCGGCCTCGGATTTTTCCTTCTATCCCTGGGTTGTGGCGGCCCGGCGCCACCACCCGGTGCCGGCCAGGCGCACCCTACCGGTGCGTCGGCCCCGCAGATGCCCGATGTGCGGGCCCTTTATCCCGCGCCTCCGGCTCCCGCCGTGGGCCAGCTCATCTATGTGCCCATCTACTCCAGCATCTTTTATTTCGACAGCGAAAAGACCCGCGAGTTGTCGGCCATGCTCTCCATCCACAACATCGACCTGGAAAAGAAGCTCGAACTCACCCGGATCGATTACTACAACACCAAAGGGGAATTGATCCGGTCCCATCTGCAGCAGCCGCTGGTCCTCAACCCGCTCGAAACCACCAGTTTTGTGGTCGCCGAGCAGGACCGCAGCGGCGGGACCGGGGCCAACTTCATCGTCGCCTGGCAGGCGCTCGGAGAGATCAGTCCGCCCCTGGTGGAGGCGGTGATGACCGGGACTTCCACCTCTGGCATGGTGGCGTTGGTGACCAGCGGCAAGGTTACCCGCAGTTACGGCCTCCAGCCCGGCATTCGGGAGTAGCACCGCCGGGCGGCCAAACCCGCAGAGGGCCCGATGTACAACCGCGAAATCAGGAAGCGCCTCTCCCGGTCGCTGGGGATCATCCTCTTTGTTTTTTTCTTTGGGGTCCTGGGCCACTATTTCCTCATCGGCGATATCACCCTTGTCGAAGCCGTGTACGTCACCATCGTCACCATCGGCACGGTGGGCTACGGCGACATCACGACCCACAGCCACATCCCCAAGGGCACCTGGCGCCACGAGGCGGGCGAACTCTTCTCCTGCCTGCTGATCATCCTGGGCATCAGCGCCTTCATCTACGCCATCGGGGTGGTTACCGAGTTTGTGGTTTCCGGCGAGATTCAGCGCGAGAGCCGGCGCCGCAAGATGCAGCAGCGCATCGCCCGGCTGCGGGGTCACTTCATCGTCTGCGGCGGCGGGGAGACCGGGCTGCATATGCTGCGCGAACTGGCGCGCACGCGGCGGTCCTTCGTGCTGGTAGAGCAGACTGAGGAGCGGCTGAAGGAGTTGGAGGAGGAGTTTCCCGACCTGCTTTTCGTCGAGGGGGACGCCACCCTGGAGTCCAACCTCCTGCTGGCGGGGCTGGAGCAGGCCGCTGGCCTGATCGCCGCCTTGCCCAACGAGAAGGATAATCTGGTAGTGGCCATCACCGCCGGACAGCGGCGGGATAAGCTGGCGCCCGGCTTCCGCATCGCCGCCAAGGTCACCAACGCCGAGGCCGCCGGCCCCAAGCTGCGCCTGGCCGGCGCCGACGCCATTGCGGCGCCCAACGCCATCAGTGGCCGGCGCATGGTGGCCGAGATGTTCCGGCCGGCGGTGACTACCTTCCTCGACCGCATGCTGCGCGACACCCGCGCGGTGATGCGCATCGAGGAAGCCACCATCCAACCCCAATCCGCCCTCGACGGCCTCACCCTGGCCCAGGCGCAACTGCCCCAGCAGGTTGGCCTGGTGGTCGCCGCCCTGCGCCAGGGGGCGATGCTGGTGTGCAACCCCGGCGGCGACCAGCAACTGGCTGCGGGCGACGTGCTCATCGCCATCGGCGATATGGACCGCATCACCCGGCTGCGGCAGTTGGCCCAGGCGAAAGGCTGATGGAAACCCTGCGCAACCACGTTATCGTCTGCGGGGCCGGGCCCACGGCCCTGTACATCCTCGAGGAACTCGAGGAACACAAAACTCAGCTGGCGAGCCAGCCCGGCGGCGCCGAAGCGCCGGGCAACGACTATCTGCTCATCGAGCCCTCGGCCGAGGCGGTGGAGCGCCTGGTTCGCCGTCTCGGCCCCTTTCGTTTCCTGACCGCCGATCCTACCGACGATCAGGTCCTGGAGCAGGCCGGCATCGGCGAGGCGTACGGCATCTTTCCGGTAATGCACGACGAGAAGGACAACCTCTATCTGGCCATTGCCGCCCGGCAGAAGAATCCCGGCATCCGCATCGTCGCCAGCACGGTCGATCCTTTTGCCAGCGGCCGCAAGTTCGCCAGCGCCGGGGCCAACGCGGTCATCTCCCCCAACTTTCTCGGCGGCCTGCGCCTGGTTTCCGAGGCGGTCCGCCCGGCGGTGACCGCCTTTCTCGACGAGCTCTTGCGGGACAAGAACCCAGATCTATTGATCTACGAGGTCGAGGTGCGCGCCGGCGCGGAGATGTGCGGCCAGACCCTGGCCCAGTTGGAGTTGCCGCGGCGCACGGGGTTGCTGGTGCTGGCGTTCCTGCCGCGGGGGGCGACGCAGCACCGCTACAATCCGGGGGCCGCAACGGTCATCAACGAGGGGGACGTGCTGGTGGTGATGGGCAGCCCGGTGCAGTTCGAGGCGTTGCACCAGTTGACCGGTTGAGATGCCGAGGTAAGGCGGAAGGGTTATTCGGGCCAGGCCGGCGGCTGCAGGTTGCCTTCGACCTTCTTGTGGGTCAGCATGATGCCCAGGCCCGGATAGAAGCGGCCGGTGATATAGGCCCGCAGGGTGTGCAGGGCAAAGGTCACGGTGCGGGTCTGCTGCCGGATGCCGCCGGTGGTGTCGGCGCTCAGCTGCAGGGCGTGCTGGCAGGTGAGTACGTAGAACTGGTGGGCCTCGCGCAGGTCGTCGCCCTTCAGGGAGGCAGTGCTGAGGGTCTCGACCGCCCGGGCATAATCGGCCAGCAGGGTGCGGGCCCCTTCAATCTCGGTCTGGCTGATCGGCCGGCCGGGGGCCTCGAAGAAATCGATGTAGTGTTGGACCTGCTGGTTGAGGGGCTGGAAACGCTGCAAGGTCTGCAGATAGGCCACCAGCTCGGAGGCTTCCTCCTTGCTGCCGCAGCCGCCCAACAGCAGGGCCAGCACCAGGGTCGCGAGTTTGATCATAACGGCCTTAACATACGCCGGGCGCTCGCGAAAATCAAGGCGGCGGCCCGATGCGGGCATTGACGGCCTGCCCCCAGCCGGCTACCTTCTAGCCCCCTCCCCGGAACCAGTGTCGCCGCCATGCAGACGGATCGGCCCCGCCCTTCCCCCCGCCTTTTTTTCTCGACTGCCGAACTGCCCCGCCTGCGGGAGCGGTCGGCGCGCGAGCCGTACGCCGCCTGCCACCGCCTGCTGCTCCAGACCGCCGACCAGTTGCTGCGCGACCCACTGCCCTCCCGGCCCGCGCCCGGCCCGCTCCTGGCCCAGGACGAGGCGGGATATTCGCGGGACTATCTGCGCGTCCACTACCAGTTTTATACCGCCGGCCACGCCCTGCAGGGGTACGGCCAGGTGCTGGCCTTTGCCTACCTGCTCAGCGGGGATGGCCGCTATGCGGTCCGCGCCCGCGACTGGGCCCTGGAGGTGGCCGGCTGGCCGCAGTGGGGGCCGGCGGCGGCGCCCGACGGCATCCAAGCCGCGTATGCGCTGACCGGCCTGGCCCTGGTCTGCGATTGGCTGGCCGGGTTTCTGACTGAAGAGGAGAGCCGGTTGCTGCGCCGGGCCCTCACCCGCCAGGTGCGCGCCTTCCGGCAGCAGTGGGAAGGGGCATCGCTCAACACCAGCACCGCCTGGGTGTGCCTGGCTGCCGCCGGCCTGGCCAGTCTGGTCCTGCACCCCGAAGAGCCCGAGGCGGCCGCCTGGGTCGAGCACTGGGCCGGGCTCTTCCAGACCCAGGTGCTGCCCGCCAGCTTCGGCCGCCAGGGCGAGTTTTGCGAGGGTACCGGCTGGTGGGATATCTGCGCCCTGCGCCAGGGGGTGCTTTTCTTCGAGGCCCTGCGGCGCCAGGGAGGGCCGGACCTGTGCCTCGATCCGGGGCTGCGGGCCTACCCGGCCCAGCTGCTGGCCAGCAGCGACGCTGCTGATCTGGGGCATCCACCCCATCCGCGGTGCTGGGCCACCTTCCAGCCGCCCTCTCCCCACCACTACCGCTACGTGCTGCTCTATCTGGCCTCCGCGCTGCAGGACGGGGCGCTCCAGGCCGAGGCGGGGCGGCAGGGCCTGGCGGTGCCGCGGGGCACCCCCCTGGACTGGTTCTACCGCCAGTTGCACCGCCGGCCGTACAAACCTCAGACCTGGTACACGGTGGTGATGGGCTGGGATGCGGGCAAGGGCACCTGCACCCTGACCATCGATGATCGCACCTGGCGCTTTGCCGTCTGCGATCCGGCGGGGCTGGGCCATATCGACGGCCTTTCCTTTGGCGCCGCTGGCCAGGGCGGCGGTTTCCGCCTCAGTCATCTGGGGGTGCGGCCCGGCGACCACCCCGCCATCCTGCCCCTGGAGCAGCACGCCGAACTGGCCATTGGTGGTGACGGGGCCCCGGGCAACGCCGAGGTGCGGCTGCGGGTGCCCGAACTGTGCATCGATTTCCCGGCCGCCAGTCAGGGACAGGCCTGGTTCCAGATCAACAAGGCCGACCTGCTCGACAGCGCGGTGGTGCGCTTCAGCGCCGGCGGCGAGGCGGGTCCCGGCCTGCACCTGGCGGCGGTGGAACTCTTTCCGGTGCTGGGGGCCGATTTCCTCCAGTGCGACAGCGACGGCCAGACCGCGCCGCTGGGCGGGGCGCTGGGCGGGCAGGTGTGGTTCGACGGCCCCTGGGAGTATCTGTGGTACGACGAGCAACTGGCCCCGGCCCCGCCCCCGGCGCGTTCCTCCCTGCACCTGGAGGACGCCGGGTTGGTTTTCCTGCGCGGCGAGGACGGGACGGAGTTGCGCCTGCGCGCTGGCCCGGCCATGGGCAAGGACCGGGGGGACCAGAATGGCTTTGCCCTGAAGGTGGGGGGCCAGGTCCTGTGCGGCGAGCTGCCCGAGGCCGCCTCGGGGGAGCCGGAACTGTCGCAGCGCCAGTACGACCTGGACAACTACTTCCTCAACACCTTTGCCGGCAACACCCTGCTGATCGACGGCCAGCCGCAGCGCCGCAGCCCCAGCCAGTGGCGGGCCGATCCGCGCACCCACCAGGGCAGCGTCGAGGGATTCTTCAGTTCGGGGGTGCTCGACTTCGTCGCCGGCGAGGCGGGCCGGGCGTACCCGGCCCTGCGTGGTTTTCGCCGGCGCATCGCCTATATTAAACCCGACTATTTTGTTGTTGTCGACCAGGTAGAAGCCGCTGCCCCGGTCCAGGCCGAGTGGCTGCTGCACACTACCTGCCCGCTGGAGCTGGCCGAGGAAGGCCGGGCTTATATCCGGGGCGAGGGCGGTGGCCTCGAGGTCCACTGTCTGGAGCCCTCAGCGACGGGGCGGGGGCGCACCCCGGCGGCCCTGGAAGCCGAGTGCACCGACTACCTGAGCCTGAGCCAGAGCGGGGCACGGCTGCAGTTCCTGGCGGTCCTGGTGCCCCGGCCAGCCGGCGGCCGTTCCAGCCTGCGACCCGAACCCCTGAGCGGCCGCGGCGGCCAGGGGGTGAAGGTGGTGCGCGGCGGCAGCACCGACTGGGTGCTGTGGCGCGACCTGGAGGCCGAGGCCCTCAACCTCGAGGGTATGCGCAGCGACGCGGGCTTGGTCTTCGCCCGGCGCGGCGTGCGGGCGGCCACGGCGGTGTACGGGCTGATCGGCGGCACCTATCTGCAGGTGCGCACCGAACTGGTCCGCGCCGACCAGCCGGTGGATCTGGTTTTCCACCAGTCAGCCAGCCGGCTCAGCGCCCAGGTGCGGGCCAGCGCCGATTGCACCCTGCGCCTGAGCGCCGGCACCCGGCCCCGCAGCCTGCGGCTCGACGGGCGCGCCCTGGCCGAGGGGGAATACAGCTACGCGCCCCAGGGCCGGCGCCTGAGCCTGAAGCTGGCAGCGGGCCGCCACGAAATCGAAGTCACTTTGCTTTGACCCCAACGCAGAACCGAGGAGAGGTGCAAGTATGATCACGCGTGAGCAAATCGCGAGTCAGTTGGAGAACTGCCTGCTGGAGGCCCGCTACCCGCGCTGGCAGGCCCATTACCAGAAAGGCAAGGTCCGCGACATCTACCTGCTGCCCGGCAAACGCATCCTCATCACCACCGACCGGCAGAGTGCCTTCGACCGCATCCTGGGCACCATCCCCTTCAAGGGTGAGGTGCTCAACCGCATCGCCCAGTACTGGTTCGAGCAGACCCGCGATCTGGTGCCCAACCAGGTGCTGGCCGTGCCCGACCCCAACGTCACCGTGGCCCGCGAGCTGAAGATGCTGCCGGTGGAGATCGTGGTGCGCCGCTACCTGACCGGCAGCACCTCGACCTCGGTGTGGACCAACTACAACAAGGGGGTGCGCAACTTCTGCGGCGTGGATCTGCCCGAGGGCATGGTCAAGAACCAGCCTTTCGCCGCCCCCATCATCACCCCCACCACCAAGTCCGAGGATCACGACGAGTCGATCTCGCCCAAACAGATCATCGAGCGGGGCCTGGTGGACGGCGACACCTGGGAAAAGGTGGAACACGCCGCCCTGGCCCTCTTTGCCCGCGGCACCGAAGTGGCCGCCCGGCAGGGGTTGATCCTGGTGGATACCAAATACGAGATGGGCCTCGACGAAGAGGGGCGGGTGACGGTGGCCGACGAGATCCACACCCCGGACTCGTCGCGGTACTGGATTGCCGCCACTTACCCGGAGCGCCACGGCCGGGGCGAGGAACCCGAGAGCCTGGACAAGGAGTTCCTGCGCCTCTGGCTCAAGGAGCGGGGCATCACCGACCAGAACATCCCCGTCCTCGACGACGAGATCCGTATCCAAGTGGCCCAGCGCTATATCGGGCTCTTCGAGCGGGTCACCGGCCAGCCCTTCACCGCCGAGGCGGGCCAAACGCCGATCCTGGAGCGCATCGAGCGCAACATCGCCCAGTACTTCTGAGATGCTGAGGAAACTGATCCGCACCTGCCTGGTGCTGCGGCTGGAGCTGCAGACCGTGCCGGTGGACTGGAGCCTGGTGTTTCTGGCCTGGCTGCGCCGGCCGGCCATCGAGATCGTGCTGGGCGCCAGGCAGACGGAGCAACACCGCCCCTCGGCTTACCTGCGCCGCCGGCTGGATGAGGTATATCCCTTCTGATGCTGCATCGACAACTGCAAAACGCCCTCGAGGAGATCTTCGGCAGCCAGTTCGTCCAGGACGCCCTGGAGCAGAGCGAAAGGGCCCAGGAGGTGATCTACGACCGGCCCCAGGACTTCCGGCAGGCGGTGCTGGGCTTCCAGCGGCTCAGCTTTCGCGACGAGCAGCAGCGCTACGCCGAGGCCCTCGAACCCGAGCTGGGTGTCGCCCTGATCTGCGCCCTGCTCGACGACCCCACCCGCGAACTGGTCTGGGAGTTGGGATTGAATTATATCTAGATCGTAGGCGATCTAGGAGGAACTGACCATGTCCGCCAAACGGCAGTTGCTGGCTTTTGATCTGGGGGCCGAGAGCGGCCGCGCCATGCTGGGGCAGTTCGACGGGGCGCGGCTCGAGCTGAGCGAGGTGCATCGGTTTGCCAACGGGCCGGTGCAGGTCTTCGAGCACCTGTACTGGGACCCGCTGCGCCTCTTCGCCGAGATGCAGCAGGGGTTGATGCAGGCGGCCGGCCAGGGCGGCATCGACTCCATAGGCATCGACACCTGGGGGGTGGATTTTGCCCTGCTGGGCCGGGGCGACGTGTTGCTGGAGAACCCCCGCAACTACCGCGACCCCCGCACCGAGGGTATGCTGGAGGCGGCCTTTGCCCGCGTGCCCCGCGAAGAGATCTTCGCCCACACCGGCGTGCAATTTATCAAGCTCAACAGCCTGTACCAGCTGCTGGCCATGAAGCTGCAGCACTCGCCGGTGCTGGAGGCGGCCCAGTGTTTCCTGATGATGGCCGACCTGTTCAACTTCTTCTTCACCGGGGAGAAGGCCTGCGAGTTCTCCAACGCCACCACCACCCAGTGCTACGACCCGCGCCAGGGCCGCTGGTCCACCGAACTGCTGGAAAAACTCGGCCTGCCCACCGCGATGCTGCCCCGTATCATCTCGCCCGGCACCCGCCTGGGCACCCTGCTGCCGGCCCTGGCCGAGCGCACCGGGGTGGGGCCGGTGCCGGTCATCGCCCCGGCCACCCACGACACCGGCTCGGCGGTGGCGGCCATTCCCGCCACCACCCGCGACTATGCGTACATCAGCTCGGGTACCTGGTCGCTGATGGGCGCCGAGCTGGACGAGCCCCTGGTAAATGCGGCAGCCCTGGCCCATAACTTCACCAACGAGGGCGGGGTGGGCCACACCTTCCGCTTCCTCAAGAATATCATGGGCCTGTGGCTGGTGCAGGAGTGCCGGCGCACCTGGGAACGCCAGGGGCGCACCTTCTCTTATGCCGAGTTGGCGACCAGGGCCGGCCAGGCCCCTGCCTTTGCCGCCCTCATCGACCCGGACCACGACAGTTTTCTGGCTCCCGGCGACATGCCGGCTCGTATCCGCGCCTACTGCCAGCAGACCGGCCAGAACCCGCCGGCCGACGAAGGCGGCATGATCCGGGTCATCCTCGAAAGCCTGGCCCTGCGCTACCGCCAGGTGCTCGAAGGGCTGGAGGAGATCCTGGGCCGGCGCCTGGGGTGTATCCACGTGGTGGGCGGGGGTATCCAGAACCAGCTTTTGTGCCAGTTCACCGCCGACGCCACCGGCCGGCTGGTGGTGGCCGGCCCCCTCGAGGCCACGGCCATCGGCAATCTGATGGTGCAGGCCATGGGCTTGGGGGAGGTGGGTTCCCTGGCCCAGGCCCGCGAGGTGGTGAGCCATTCCTTCTCCCCCATCCAGTACCAGCCTCGCGAGGTCGGCGCCTGGGACCAGGCGTACGCCCGTTTCCAGGCCCTCCGCCCCGGCTCCTGACGGAACCAACCCCCCCTTCCGCAGTCCAATACAGGCGAGCAGCAAGATCCTCATCGCCCACACTGCGGAAGCCCGATGACGACTGCCAGGACCAAAACCAGGGCCAAAGCCAGGAAGACCAGTCTGCGACCGCCCGGCGTGCCCACCTCCACCGAGGTGTACTGGCGCGAGATCCAGCGGTACCGCCCGCTCAGCCGTGCCGAGGAAGCCGATCTGGTCCAGCGCGCCAGGCAGGGAGACGACGAAGCCTCCCAGAAACTGGTCCAGGCCAATCTGCGTTTTGTGGTCAGCGTGGCCAAACACTACGCCAACCACGGGCTCAGCTTCATCGAGCTGGTCTCGGAGGGCAACTACGGGCTGATGGAAGCGGTGAAACGCTTCGACGAAACCCGCGGCTTCAAGTTCATCACCTATGCGGTGTGGTGGATCCGGCAGGCCATCCTCAAGGCCCTTGCCGAACAGGGCAAGATTGCCCGGCCCCCCATGAGCCAGCTCAATGATTTGCAAAAGGTCGAGAAGCAGACCAGCCTGCTGGCCCAGCGTCTGGGCCGCGACCCCACCCTCGAGGAGGTGGCGGCCAGCGCCAAGATCAGCCTGGACCGCGCCCGCAACGCCCTCGAAACCGGGCAGCGCGACCTCTCCCTCGACATGCCGGTTTATCCCGGCGAAGAGGATTCCCTGCTGAGTATCTTCGACGCGGGCATCAAGTCCCTCGAAGAGGACCTGGAGCGCGACCACCTGAACCAGGCCCTGCGCACCAGCATGAAGGTGCTCGATGCCCGGGAGCATCAGATCATCCGCGCCTATTTCGGCCTGGATGGCAGTGCTCCCATGACCCTCGAAAAGATCGGCGAGGGCCTGAGCCTGACCCGGGAGCGGGTGCGGCAGTTGCGCGACCGGGCCCTGGAGAAGATCCGCCTCCATTGCGGCGAGAAATTACTCGAACTTTCGCGTAACTGAGGCTTGATTGTCCCACCGCATCTGCCCGGCGTTTTGGTCCTCAAACTATTTCCCCGCAGAGCTTGAAAAAAAAGCGTGGAATAGTTTTCTTATTATATGTACTCTGAACAGGGGAAGGCCCAAAGGCGGCGCAGGGGCCTCCCCTGTCCTTTATATCCCATTAAAAATAACTAACTTATTTGTGCGCTATAACTTAGCCGATCTCCACACCCATTCCTTCTGCTCCGATGGGCTGCGCACCCCCGCCCAGGCGGTCGAGGAGGCGTACCAGGCCGGGGTCCAGGCCCTCAGCCTAACCGACCACGATACCGTGGAGGGGGTGGAGGAGTTGCTGCTGGCCGGTCGCCGTCTGGGGATCGACATCGTGCCCGGGGCCGAGTTGAGCGCCCATGTCCGCGAACGCGAGGTCCATATCCTGGCCTATTGCCTGGACTGGCAGGACCCGCAACTGCTGGAGCATCTGGGGCTGTTGCGCCGGCGCCGCCACGACCGGGGTATGGCCATCGTCGAGAAACTCAACCATCTGGGCATCTCCCTTACCCTCGAGGATGTGCTCAACCAGGCCAATGGCGGCATGGTGGGCCGGCCCCATATCGCCGCGGCCATGGTGCGGCGGGGGGTGGTTTCGAGCAAGGAAGAAGCCTTCGACCGCTTCCTGGGCGACCGCTGCCCGGCGGTGGTGCCCAAGCCCTACACCTCGGCCCTGGACGTGATCGGGCTGATCCACCAGGTGCGGGGGGTGGCGGTGCTAGCCCATCCGGGGATCATGCCCGAGGCGGTCATCGCCCAGTTGGTCGAATACGGCCTGGACGGAGTGGAGGTCTACCATCCCTCCCACCAGCCGCTGCAGATCGAGTACTACATCAAGCTGGCCGAAAACTACAGCCTGCTCCAGTCCGGAGGCTCGGACAGCCACGGCGAAGCCGCAGGGCCGCGTATCGGCGACTGCGGCATCGGCTGCGAGGCTATCGAAGCCCTGCGCCAGCGTTCCGCCTCCTACGCCTGAGGAACCCCCTTTGCGCCGTCTCCCGCTCGCTGCCGGGATCGCCTGCCTGAGCCTCTGCCTGCTGTCCCTCGTGCCTCCCGCAGCCCGGGCCGCCCTGCCCCTCGACCTGTTCCAGAGCCAGAATCCCGCCCCCCACAGCCTGCTGGGCACCGAGATCTCCGACCTCAAATGGAGCGGTCGTTATCTGTGGGTGGCCACCGAGCGCGGCCTGGCCCGCCTCGATCCCAGCCTCAGCAAGGGGCTCTCCCCCGCCGAATGGGTGACCTTTACCCAGGAGCAGGGCCTGGGCCGGGGCGCGGTGAGTGCGGTGGATGCGGTGGGCGACACCGTGTGGGCGGCGACACTTTTCGATACTACGGCCGGCGCCTCCGGTCAGGTGGGCAGCGGCTTGAGTTTCTCGCTGGATGGCGGGCAAAACTGGAATCACATCACCAATGAAGCCATCTTCGACGACACCACCAGGCCGGGGTTTCTGCGCGGTCCTACCACTGCCATCGACAATCCCTGCTTCGGGGTGGGCATCTCTGGCTCCACGGTGTGGGCCACCTACTTCGCCGGCTCCCTGGTGCGCACCAGCGACCTGGGGCAGAACTGGGAACGGGTACTGCCCGACGGCGCTGAGGAGATCATCTACTTCGACCGCGAGAACGGCCCGGTGGCCGATAGCCTCCAGGCCGTGGCCGACAGCCTCGAAGGGGCCGGCGGCAGCGCCGACCAGGTCCAGGCCCTGAGAATCCAGGTCGATGATCTGCGCGCCCAGCACCTGCAGCACCGCACCTATGCGGTGCTGACCTACGGCGACACGGTATGGGTGGGCACGGCCAGCGGTATCGCCCGCAGCTTCGACGGTGGCCGCACCTGGGCCAACCACAAGGTGCGCCACGATGCCCAGGGCGGGCTGCTGCCCGGCAACATCGCCGGCAACTGGGTTGTGGCCCTCAAACGGCAGGTGCGGCCCGACGGGCGCTCGGTGATCTGGGCCGGCACCCGTTCCACCGGCCTCGCCGGCGAAAAAGACGCCATCAGTTATTCCACTGACAACGGCCAGACCTGGCAGATCACTGCGCCTACCTTTGCCTGGGACTTCGCCTTTACCGGGAACCAGGTCTGGGCCAGCACCAACCAGGGCCTGTACGCCAGCGCCGACCAGGGGGTCACCTGGGAGAAGGTGGCGGTGCGCGACCTGGCCACCGGCGAGGAGTTGAGCGGGGTGTTCAACGGCCTCGAAGCCGTGGGGCAGACCCTGTGGGCCGGCGCCGAGAACGGCCTGGGCCGCTCCACCGACGAGGGCCAGACCTGGGCGGTGGTCAAATCCCTGGTGCGGCCTCTCTCCCTGGACCGGGGTGAACTGGTGGGGGAGGCCGGGCTGGTCGACAGCCTGCAGACCTATGCCGCGCCCAATCCCTTTGCCCCTTCGCAGGACGAGAAGGCGCGCATCGTCTACAGCCTCAGCAAGGACGCCCAGGTCACCATCGAGATCTACGATTTTGCCAGCCGCAAGGTGCGCACCCTGATTGCCGGGGAGCGGCGCGCCGGCGGCCAGAACCACGCCAGCGACACCTGGGACGGCCGCGACGACGAGGGGGACCCGGTGGCCAACGGGGTGTACTTCTACCGCGTCGAACTGGACTCGGGCCAAGAGACCTTTGGAAAGATTGTGGTGCTGGATTGAGAGCGCTGTGGATTGCCTTGTGCTCTAGTGTGCTGCTGGCCGGTGCGGGCCGGGCCGCCCAGTATGCGGGCGCCTTTCTGGAGACCGGCATGGGGCCGCGCGCTGCGGGTATGGGCGGGGCCTTCATGGCCCTGGCCGACGATCCGGCGGCCCCGTACTCGAACCCGGCCGGCCTGATCCGCAGCCAGGGCCAGGGCCTGGTGGCCTCGCTGCAGCCGCTGTCCCTGGACCGCCGGCAGCAGAGCCTGGCCTATGCCCTGAACGTGCGTGGCGAGCTGGCCTTTGGCCTGGCCTGGCAACACGCCGGCACCAGCGGGCTGATGGCCCGCGCCGCCGACGGCACCCCGCTGGGCCGCATCGAAGACGGGGAAAACGCCTATCAGGTGGCCGTGGCCCGGGCGCTGGGCAAACGCGCTGCCCTGGGCCTGGGCCTCAAGGTGCTGCGCCACACCATCGACACCCCGCAGACCGGCGCGTCCACCGGCAGAGGCTCTGGTTTCGACCTCGGTTTGCAGATCTACCTGGACCCGCGCCTCACCCTGGCGGCGACCCTGCGCAATGTGCGCGGCAGTTTGGATTGGAAAGTCAACCGGGCCTCCTCCCAGACCAGCAACACCACCGACGAACTCTCCGCCGATGCCGGGCTGGGGGTGGCCTATCGCCCCTGGAAGGCCCTGGTGCTGGCTGCCGAAGGGCACCACACCGACGCTGAGTCGTATCTGGGCCTGGGCGGGGAATGGCAGGCCTCGCCGCTCCTAACCCTGCGCGCCGGGCTCAACCGGCTCGGCAGCGGGGTGGCGCCCGCCTTCGGGCTGAGCCTGCGCCCCATGCGCCGCGACAATCTGCAGCTGCACTACGCCTATACCACCGACGATCTGGGTGCCGGCAACCGGGTGAACGCCGGCCTGGGCCTCAGGTTCTGATGATCCCCCTCTTCCTTCTCTGCCTGTGCCTGGCCTCGCCGCTGTGGGCCCTTTCGGGCATGGCCTACCTCCAGCTGCCCGCCGGGGCGCGGGCGGCGGCCCTGGCCGAAGCCGGGGTGGCCCTGCCCGACGAAGACGCCCTGTCGGCCAACCCGGCGGCCCTGCAGTCGGTGGGCCGAACCGTTGGCCTGGGCCACAGCGAGTGGGTGCAGGACATCCGCCACGAATACCTCACCCTGCTGTGGGGCCGCGAGCAGCAGGTGCTCGGCTTGGCGGTCCAGCTCTCCCACTCCGGCCAATTGGAGCACCGCACCGGGCCCAGCGTCGAGCCCCTGGGGGAATTCGGGGTGTACGAAGGGGCCTTCAACCTGGCCTGTGCCCGTTCCTGGAGCCCGCGCCTGCGGGTGGGGCTGAATCTCAAATTGCTGCGCCAGGCGGTGTACACCGCCACCGCCACCGGGGCGGCCCGGGATTTGGGGCTGCTCTATCAGCTGCGCCCCGACCTGCGCCTGGGTGCGGCGGCACGGCAATTGGGGCGGATGAATAAACTGGAGCAAAGCGCCACCCCGCTGCCGCGCACCCTGGCCGCCGGCCTGGTGTACACCGGCCTGCCGCGCTTGCTCTGCAGCGGCGAGCTGCGCCACACCGATGAGGGGGTCACCCTGCATCTGGGGGCCGAATGGCAGGCCGCTGCCTCGCTGGCCCTGCGCGGGGGGTACCAGAGCGCCGAAGGCCGCGGCCTGGCCCTGGGGCTGGGCCTGAAACGGGATGCCTGGGCGCTCGACTACGCCTTGGTGCCCCTCAGCGCCGACCTGGGCACTGCCCACCGCCTCAGCCTCTACCTGCACCGGGGAGCAGCGCCGTGAAGCTCTGGCGCCGCACCCCGGCCCCGCTGCCGCCGCCGCCCCTGGCCATCTGGGAACCCCTGCCCCCCGAGCTTTTCCGGCAGCCGGCCCCGGACCGCGACCGTCCCTGGCTGCACCTGCTGCTCTTTGCCCTCACCCTCTTCTCGATGACCGCCGCCGGGGCCATGCAGCAGGGGGTCGATCCGCTGGCGGATCTCAAAAGCCTGGTCCACCTGGGCGAGGGCATCCCCTTTGCCGTGACCCTGCTGGGCATCCTCACCGTACACGAATTCGGGCACTATTTCGCCGCCCGGCGCTGGGGGCTCAAGGTCTCCTTCCCCTACTTTCTACCCATGCTGCACTACCTGTCGCTGCTGGGCACCCTGGGGGCGGTGATCCGCCTGCGCTCCCCCATCCCCCACAAGCGGGCGCTGCTCGATATCGGGGCGGCCGGGCCCCTGGCCGGTTTTGTGGTGGCGCTCTTGGCCTGCCTGGTGGGGCTGTCCCAGTCGGTGCTGGTGCAGGCCAGCTACTTTCGCCCGGAGTTGCAGCAGGCGCCCATCGAGTTGGGCGCGCCGCTGCTCTTCAGCGGCCTGTCGGCCCTGATCCTGCCGGCCCACGCTCCCGACCAGATGGTGTTGCTCAGCCCGGTGGCCTTTGCCGGCTGGGTGGGGCTCTTCATCACTGCCTTCAATCTCTTTCCGGTGGGCCAGCTCGACGGGGGCCATATCGTCTACGCGCTCTTTGGCCGCCGGCACCGGGCCATCGGCCGCCTCGCTTTTGGCATCTTGCTGGGCATGGGCATCTACGGCATCCTGTCCCTGGTCTGGAACTGGCCCCAGGGCTGGCCGGGGTGGTTGGGTCTGGCCCTCTTTTTGGCCCTCTTCGGCAAGGGGCACCCGACCCCCGCCGATCCGGAGACCCCCATCGACCGGCGGCGGCGGCTGGTCGGTTATGCTTGCCTGGCGGTGTTTGTGCTCTGCTTCACCCCCGTGCCTTTCAGCGCCTGATCCGGCGATGGACCTCCGGCCCTATCTCTGCGCACTCCTGCTGGCCGGCTGCGGCCTGGCCGACGACGCCCAGGTCGAGTGCCGCTGCACCGCCGACTCGGATCTGAATCTCTTCCCGGCCTGCGCCGACGCCCTCCTCAGCGGCGAACGCCCCGGGGCGAGCAACCCCTTTGCGGCCCGGCTGCCCGACTGTCCCACCGGCAAGCGTATCCCCATTCTGGAACCAACGCGGGCCGAATACGTCCTGTTCAATATCAAGACCACCTTCGAGGGTTTCAGCCCGGTGCAGTACCTGGACCAGCTGGACGAGGGTTTTTGGTTCATCCCCGAGGCCGAAGGTATGGACCTCTACCCCGAGGTGTACCATCTGCCCGAAGGCTACGTGCCCGAGCGGGACACCCTGTGGACCTATGCCCAGGAGCGCAGCTTTGCCGCCGGGTTGCTCGACAAGAACCGTTTCCAGCGCGTCGAGTTCCGCCGCTGGTACGAATCGGCCAAGGACCAGCGCACCATCGCCGAGGACGGCCGCTCCGAGGTGTTCTTCTTTCCCTACGAACTCGATCTCATTCCGGTGTCGGGCAGCGGCGAGGAAGAGATCTTTGGCATCAAGGGGCGGATGGAGGTCGAGGTGTACACCCCCACCGCCGAGAACCCGGCCTGGTCGCTGCGGCGCTGGCAGGATTTCCGCGACCTGGCCTCCGCCAAAAAAACCTGGACCGAAGCGCGGGCCATGCTTTCCCGCTGAAAGACCACAGGAGCCCAATGATGAATTACGCCAGACATATCGCTTGTTGCCTCGCCCTGCTGGCCCTGGTGGCAGCCGGTTGCTCCAACCCCTTTGCGCCCAAGCCGCGCACCCCCCCCGACGGCGAGCCGCAGTTGCCGGCCCCGGCGGCCACCACCCCGGAGATCCTGATCGACAACCTGAGCCGGGCCTTCAACGACCGCGACAAGGACCTGTACGAAACCTTGCTCGACGAGGACTTCTGGTTCACCGAGAAGAACTGCCTCGGGGAGGACATCTACTTCAACGGCCGCGAGGAGGAGTTGTCCTTCATGGGTGGCAGCCGCGACGGCAGCAAGCAGGGCTTCTTTGAGCGCTTCCGCACCTTCGAGTACGAATTCACCCCGATCTTGCGCACCGTGGAGTTGGGCCGCGACTACCCGGAGGCCGTCCCCGACGATCCGGACGGCCACCCGGCCGAGGACTGGGTGGTGTTCCGCGGGCGGACCCACATGCTGATGGTGGACGAGAACAGCGATGGCTTCCGCGTCGATCAGGTGATGAACTACAAACTGCGGCAGGGCAGCGACGGCCTGTGGCGGATCATCCGCTGGATCGACGATCCGCTGGCGGGCGGCACTGAATGCGGCAGTTCCGGCAAGCTGGTGGCCGGGCAGGTATCGTGGGCCGAAGCCAAGGGCCGGTGAAAAAACCCGCCAAGCGGGGGGTGCGGCTGGCCCGCAAGCGGCGCTCCCCGGCCCTGCACCTGGTGCTGACCGCCCTGCTGCTGGCCGCGGGAGCGGGCCTCTTCTTCTACAGCGAGTGGCCGCTGCGGGCCCCCGAACCGGCCTCGGCGCCGGCGCTTGCCGACGAGGAGGGCGAGGAGTCGGGCGCTCCTCTGTACGAGCAGGTGGACGCGGCCCTGGCCGAACTGGGGTTGGAGCCCGGCCTGGTCCGCAAGACCCGCGGGGTTTCCCTGGCCCCGGCCTCGGGGGAGACCGGCGACCGCATCGTGGTGCGGGTGCCCGCCGATCTGCCGCTCACCGAACTCAACCTCTACCTGTGCCGGCTGGTGGAGCGCTGCGGCGGGCAGGTGCGCGGCGCCGTGGAGCGACAGCGCGGGCAAACGGTCGAGATCCTCTGCGAAGCCGGCCAGCCCACCCTTTTTGTCCTGCAGCGCGATGCCGAACTGCACCGGCGCGCCGGGCAGATCGCCGTGCTGCTCGAAGAGGTGGGGCAGGGACCGGCGAGATGGCGGCTGCTCGAACGCTTCTGCGCCCTGCGCCCGCCCCTGGGCCTGGCCCTCTTCCCCGAGGGCGAACGCCTGGGTGAGGTGTTGGACCTGGCGCAGGCGCGCGGCCACCAGGTGCTGGTCCACCGGCCCCTGGACCCCGAGGAGTTGCCCGAACCCGAAGCCCTGCGCCAATTGCTGCGCCTGGACCTCAAGCGGGTGCCCGAGGCCATGGGGGTGGATATGCCCGGTCTCGACGAAGGGCTCACTGCCGAGGTGCTGCGCGAGGCGCGCAAGAACGAGCTGGTCTTCGTTGACCGCGCCGCCGCCCTCGACTTCGACGCTGGCAGCATGGCCAGGGAGGCCAAGGTGCGCGCGGTGCACCGGGATCTGTACCTCGATGAGGTGGACAACCGCGCCGCCGTCGAGAAGAAACTGTGGGAGCTGGCCGCGCTGGCGGCCCAGCGGGGCCAGGCCCTGGGCCTGGGGCAGACCCGCGAATCCACGCTGCTGGCCCTGGAGGCGGTGCTGCCCCGCCTCGAGGCGCGCGGCTTCCGCCTGATCTCCCTCTCCCATTTGGCCCGCTGAATGACGCCGCTCTCGGAACAGGCCCGGAGTTTTGCTTTTGAGCTGGTGGCCCAGGACGCGCGCACCGGGGCGCGGGCCGGGCTGCTGCACACCCCGCACGGCACCATCGAGACCCCCTTCTTCATGCCGGTGGGCACCCAGGCCACGGTCAAGACCCTGTCGCAACAGGACCTGGAGGCGCTGGGCGCCCAGGTGCTGCTGGCCAACGCCTACCACCTGTACCTGCGGCCCGGCGCCGAGTTGGTGGCTCGGGCCGGGGGCCTGCATGGGTTTATGAACTGGCAGCGGCCCATCCTCACCGACAGCGGCGGTTTTCAGGTGTTCAGCCTCTCCGGCCTCACCCGCATCAAGGAGGAAGGGGTCCATTTCCAGTCCCACCTCGACGGCTCGCGCCATCTCTTCAGCCCCGAAAAGGTCATGGAGATCGAGCACCACCTGGGGGCGGACTTCATCATGGCCTTCGACGAGTGCACCCCCTATCCCTGCACCGAGGAGTACGCGCGCAACTCGATGGAGCTGACCCTGCGCTGGGCGCGCCGCGGCCTGGAGCGGCACCAGCAGTTGCAGCAGGAGCAGGCGGTGCCGCAGGCGCTTTTCGGGATTGTGCAGGGCAGCGTCTTTCCCCAGCTGCGCGCCCGCTGCGCCGCCGAGCTGGCCGCCCTCGACCTGCCCGGGTACGCGGTGGGCGGGCTGGGGGTGGGCGAGTCGCCCGAACTGATGCGCGAGATCCTCGCCTCCACCCTGCCGCAGTTGCCGTTGGGCAAGCCGCGGTACCTGATGGGGGTGGGCCTGCCCCACGACCTGGTGGCCGGGGTGGCGACAGGGGTCGATATGTTCGACTGCGTCATCCCCACCCGCAACGCCCGCAACGGCACTGCCTTCACCGGGCAGGGGCGGGTGCGGTTGAAGAATCTCGCCCTGGCCGAGGACCCCGGCCCCCTGGACCCCGAATGCACCTGCGTGACCTGCACCCAGTACAGCCGCGCCTATCTGCGCCACCTCTTCCAGACCAAGGAGGTCCTGGGCCTGCGCCTGGCCTCCTATCACAATCTCCATTTCTACCTGGAGCTGATGCGCCGCATGCGCCGGGCCATCATCGCGGGGGATTTCGCCCGCTGGCAGGCCGAGTTCCTGGCGGCGTACCGCGACTGAACCCCGCGCCGGGCGGGTTGCCGATGCGGGGCGAATCCCTATCTTTGACAGCGCGTTTTCCATCCAACGAAAGGACTGACCCGTGTTTACTTTTCTAGTCGATGCAGCCTACGCCATGGGCGCCCCGCCCGAGGGCGGCGGGGGCGGCAGCGCCATTCTCGGCATGTTGCCCTTCGTCCTGATGTTCGCGGTCCTCTACCTGCTCATCCTGAGACCGCAGATCAAGAAACAGAAGGCCCACCAGAAGATGGTGGACGAATTGAAGAAGGGGGACGAGGTGGTGACCAGCGGCGGCATCCACGGGGTGGTGGTCAACCTCAAGGACGACATCGTGGTCCTCAAGATCGCCGAGAACGTCAAGGTCGATCTGTCTCGATCCGCCGTCGCCACGGTCAAGAGCAGCGCCGAAGGCCAAGCCAGCGCTTCCTGAGCGCATGAAACTGGTCTTCATGGGGACGCCGCACTTCGCTGTCCCCGCGCTGCGGCGCCTGGCCGCCAGCAGCCACCAGGTGGTGGCGGTGGTCACCAACCCGGACCGGCCGCAGGGGCGGGGGCAGCGCCTGGCCGCGCCCCCGGTCAAGGAGGCGGCCCTCGAGTTGGGCCTGGAGGTGTTGCAGCCGGCGGCCCTCGACGAACCGGGCCTGGCCCAACGCCTGGCCGCCTGCCAGCCCGACCTCTTTGCGGTGGTGGCCTTCTCCATCCTGCCCCGTCCGTTGCTCGAAGTGCCCCGCCTGGGCAGCGTCAATCTCCACCCTTCGCTCCTGCCGGCGTACCGCGGCGCGGCGCCCATCATCTGGGCGGTGATCCGCGGAGAACGAGAAACCGGGTTGAGCACCTTTCAGCTCAACCCCCGCGTGGACGCCGGCGACCTGCTCTTGCAGGAGACGGTGGCCATCGATGCGGAGGAGACTGCCGGTGAACTGGAGGCGCGCCTCAGCCCCCTGGGCGCTGACCTGCTGCTGCGCACCGTGGATGGGTTGGAACAAGGCACTATCGCCCCCCGGCGCCAGGACAAAAGCAGGGTGAGCCGCGCCCCCAAGCTGCAAAAAGAGGACGGCCGCCTCGACTGGAACCGGCCCACCGAGGTGGTGCGCAATCATATCCGCGGGGCCAACCCCATGCCGGGAGCCTTTACCACCTGGGCCGGCGGGTTGCTCAAGATACACCGCAGCCGGCCGGCGGCGCCGGCCGGCGAAGTGGGCACCGTGCTCCTGGCCGATCCGCGCCAGGGGCTGGTGGTGGCCACCGCCGACGGGTCCCTGTTGCTGACCGAGGGTCAACCCGCAGGCAAACCGCCCATGGAAGGCAGTGCCTTTGTCCGGGGATACCCCATCCAGGCCGGCGATCATCTCGGCCGTTAATCTGCTTTTTGCCGTACTGCTGGCGGTCCCGGCCCTGGCCCAGGCGCCGGCCGACAGCCTGCGGGCCCAGGCGCCCAGAAAGGCGCTGGTCCGTTCGCTCTTGCTGCCGGGTTGGGGTCAGTACGCCAATGGGCGGCCGGTCAAGGCGCTGGGGTTCGGCGCGGCGGCAGTGGTGCTGGCGGGGCGGGTGGTGGCGCAGCAGCGGGCGTTGGGCCGGGCCGACCGGCGGGGCGCTTCGGACGCGGAGCTGGAGGATCTGGCGGCGGGCCGCAACACGCGGGTGTTGTTGCTGCTGGCCAACGCCACCCTGGCGGGCATCGACGCGTACGTGGACGCCCAGTTGGCCGACTTCGCGGTGCGATTGGGGCCGCGCGTGGGGCCGGGTGTGGCGCTGCTGGAGTTGCGCTGGTCCCGCTGAACTGAGAGCCTATCCGGAAACCCCATTTGGGCTGCGCCCGGCTGCAACCGGCGTGGTTGGCGTTGCCCTCAGTCGGCGTATTTTGGGGTCAATACGCCTCATTCGGGCGCCTTACCCACGCCGGTTTCGCTCGGGCTCGCTGGCAAAG
Organism: Candidatus Latescibacterota bacterium; assembly: GCA_020852055.1. Classification (GTDB taxonomy): domain Bacteria; phylum Latescibacterota; class UBA2968; order UBA8231; family UBA8231; genus SICG01. The sequence continues at coordinate 8,703 of JADZBP010000118.1, read as the reverse complement.
CAGGTTTCCGGATAGGCTCTAGGCCGGACTGACCACGTAGCCTTTGGCAGGCGGATCGTTCCAGACCCGGCTCTGGTAGGGGGAGCGCAGGAGTTGCCGCTGGCGCTCGGTGTAGTCGTAGGCCGCCGGGTCGTAGTAGGTGCCCCACCAGGAGATGTGGCGCGGGGAGTATTTGTAGAAGAGGCTGCGGCGCTGGGTGGGCGCGGTCCAGGCCAGGGTGCCGTGGCGCAGGGCCTCGGTGAAGATGATGGCCGAGCCGGCCCGGCAGGGGATCTGTTGCACGCCGGGGGTGGGCTGGCCCACGCAGGTGATGCTGGAGGGCGGCGCGAAGCTGCTCTTGTGGGAGCCGGGGATACAGCAGAAGCCCCCGGCGCCGGGCGGCACGTCCTGCAGGGCCCAGACCACCGCCACCAGGCCGCAGTGGATCTGGTTGTTGGCCACGTGATAGTGGAACATGGTGCTGTAGGGGGTGCCGTTGATATGCAGCTCGCCGGCGCCGCCCTCGATCATGTGTTCGGCGTATTCGTGGTCCAGGCGCAGGTCCTTGCCCAGCATCTCTTCGAGATGGGGCAGCACCCCCGGATGGTCGATGAGGTCGCGGTAGGCTTTGCCCCAGGTCATCAGTTCCAGGTAGCGGGCCCGGCCCGCCCGCGGGTTGGCGAGTTGCGCCTGCTGGGCGTCGAAGAGCGCGTTGAGGGTTTTGAGTTCCTCGGGACTCAGCGCGTCCTCGACCAGATGGTAGCCGCGCACATCAAAGAAGTAGCGTTCCTCCTCGGTCATGCTCTTTCCCTCCTTAGCTGACGCTGGCCAGCAGTTTGGGCCAGGCAGCGGCCAGTTCCACCACATCCCCCCCGCACAAGACCAGGTCCACCCCGGCTTCGAGGGTGGCGCTCAGCAGCGCGCCCGGACCCACCAGCACCCCGGTGCGTTTGCCGGCTTCCTTGGCGCGGCGTATACACCTGAGGGCCGTCTCGATCACCTCGGGGTGGTTGACCTGGGCGGGGTGGCCCAGGCTCACCGACAAATCTCCCGGGCCGATGAAGATCCCGTCGAGTCCCTCCACGGCGCAGAGGGCATCGAGGTTCTGCACCGCCTGCACGGTTTCGATCTGGGCGAAGATGCGCACCCGCTCGTTGGCCTGGGCAAAGGCGGCTTCGGGCCCGGCCAGGCCAAACTCCACCCCCCAGGTGCGCAGGTTGAAGCCGCGCCGGCCGATGGGCGCAAACTTGCCGTACTCCACCAGGCGGCGGGCCTGCTCGGGGGTGTCGATCATCGGCACCACCAGGATCTGCCCGCCCGATTCGAGGGCGCGCAGGAGGTGGTGGCGCTCGCCGTCGGGCAGGCGCACCAGGGGCACGGCGCCGTTGGCCACGGCTGCCAGGCACAGGCTCTCGACCCGCTCGAAGCTGGCCGGGCCGTGTTCCAGTTCGATCCACACCACCTCGAAGCCGGCCCTGGCCGCCAGGCCGGCCAGCAGGGGGGAACCGCTGTAGATGGTCACCCCGCGCAGGCGGCGGGATTGGCCCTGGTCGTTGAGAAAGGGATCTCGGTTCATCGGGATTTGCTCGCCTCAGACGATCGGTAAGAAGCTGATGGGTGGGGCTGATGATAGGGATTGGGCGGGATAGGGGCAAGATGGGCCGGCGTGCCTGGGGTTGGCCAGTCCTGCGCAGACTGCTCAGGGAGGGCTGCTGGCTGACGGAGGAACCAGGGTTGACCGATCAACCAGGCTCTAAGCCAGTTATCTATTCCGCTCCTGCCTGGGTTCCGACTGCTGTGTACCGGACCGGATGTTCTGTCTGTTTCATACAGTCAGTACGGCGCTGTTGGGAAGTGCCTCATGCGGATGGCCTGCATGGGCCTGCCCTCCGCAGGTCCCAAACAGGAGTGGCCGCCAACTTCGCCGGGAAGGGTCTCCATACGTGGGCCAAGGATAAGGCAGGCTTTTTGCTTGTCCTGTAGAGGATTCGGTGCGGACCTACGGAGCATCGCTGATACAGGATCCACCAGAGGAAGAAGGGCCTCGTCCATGGCCAGGTCCGTGAACTCGCTGCTGCTGAACATCGCCCTTTCCCTGGCCCTACTAGCTATGGCTCACGGGCAAACCAGCACCCAATATGTTCCGGGAGAGGTGCTGGTCAAGTACCGCAAGGAGGTAAGTGGGTTCCAGATTCAGGGCAAATTGACGGCATTGAAGGGGAGGACGATCCAGAATTTCGAGCGTTTTGGGATACGACATGTGCGTTTCGACCAAGCCACGGACATTGGGCAAATAATCGCTGCCCTAAAGGCCGATCCCGATTGTGAGGTCGTCGAGCCAAACTACATCATACATCTATACTCAACCACACCGGATGATCCCCTGCTTGCCTCGTTGTGGGGCCTGAATAATACCGGGCAGACCCTCCATGGAGTTGTGGGAACCGTCGATGCCGATATCGATGCCCCTGAAGCGTGGGATAGCACCACCGGAAGCAGTTCGGTGATCGTTGCGGTTATCGATTCAGGTATCGACTACGCTCACCCCGACCTGGCTGCCAACATCTGGATTAACCCAGGGGAGATTGCCGGCAATGGCCGCGATGACGATCGCAACGGCAAGGTCGACGATATAAGGGGATGGGATTTCGCCAATAAGGATAACGACCCTTTTGACGATAACGGTCACGGGACCCATGTGGCAGGGATAATCGGTGCCGTGGGGGATAATGCGCTAGGTGTGGCGGGGGTCTGTTGGGCGGTAAAAATGATTCCCCTGAAGATCTTCGATGCCAATGGCTCGGCTGTTTCATCGAACTTTATCGCGGCACTCAGCTATGCCCTTGCCAAGGGAATCAAACTGGCCAACTACAGCGGCGGGGGCTACGACTACTCGATCCTCCAGGACCACGCCATCCAGCAAGCCAACGAGAGCGGGTTGCTGCTGGTTGCGGCAGCGGGGAACGAGGCCATAGATAACGACGGCGCAACGCCTAGTTACCCCGCCAGTTACAACCTGCCCAATATCATCTCGGTGGCGTCAACCCACCTTCGAGATGGGCGCTCCTCATTCTCTAACTATGGCGCCACTTCAGTCGATCTGGGGGCTCCTGGAGAGGATATCGGCAGCACCTATCCGGGGAATCGCTACGCGTATCTGAGTGGCACCTCGATGGCTGCCCCGCACGTTACAGGAGCGGCGGCACTGATATGGTCGCACCGCCCCACCCTCAGCCATACGCAGGTGAAAGCGTTGTTGCTGGCATCCGTTGACCCGATGGCTACCCTCAGCGGAACAACGGTTACGGGCGGAAGGTTGAATATCGCTGGGGCTCTTTCAGATCAGCTAGTGTTTGGCACCCAACCAAGTGGGTCGGTAAGTGGCGCTGTTTTGGCTGTCCAGCCGGTAGTAAAAGCCAGGGATATTGCCGGGAACACGGACGAGACTTTCACGGAGACCATCACCCTCTCTCTGGGCAGTGGCGCCGGTTCGCTGTCGGGCCTGCTCACGGCCAAGGCGGTCAACGGGGTGGCCGTCTTCAGCAATGTGGCGTACACTGCCACCGCCGATGGCCAGAGCTTCTCCCTGTCGGCCAATGACCAGGACGGGGTGGAGACTAACCTCAGTGCGGTCACCTCTAACCGGGTACCCTCAGATGTAGTGGCCACTCAGCTGGCGTGGTCTACTCAGCCAGTGGGTTCGGCCAGCGGGGCAGCCTTGACCACTCAGCCAGTAGTCAAGGCCGTTGACGGGCATGGACTCATCGATGTCGGATTTAACGAGACCGTCACGCTCTCCCTGATTAGTGGCGCTGGCTCCCTGTCGGGCACGCTCACGGCCAAGGCGGTCAACGGGGTGGCCGCCTTCAGCAATGTGGCGTACACTGCCACCGCCGATGGCCAGAGCTTCTCCCTGTCGGCCAATGACCAGGACAGGGTGGGGACTAACCTCAGTTCGGTCACCTTCCAAGTAGTGGTGGAACCCTTACTACCTGGGGATTTCGATGCAGATGGCCTGGTCGATCTCGACGACTTCTTCCTCTTTGCTGACAACTTCGGACGCAACTCGAAAGCCGCAGCGTGGAATCCCGTCTACGACTTGAGCGGAAACGGCAGCATCGACTTTGATGATTTCTTTATTTTTGCTGGCAACTTCGGCAAGTCAGGAAACGGGTTATAAAGCACGCTCGCCCGGCCGAGGGGTGCGAACTTGCGGTACTCGACCAGACGGCGGGATTGGCCCTGGTCGTTGAGGAAGGGATCTCGGTTCATCGGGATTTACTCGCGGCAGATGATCGATAAGAAGCTGGTGGTTAGGTGGGGCCGATGACCCAACTTGCAGGGAGAAAGCCACCTGTGGATATTGGACAAATACCCCGTTGAGACCTTGCTGAAGGAAGGCGCAGATGATGACCCCGATGTCCTCGAAGGAGCGGCTGCTCGCCGCAATCGAACACCGGCCGGTGGACCGGGTGCCCCTGTGCTTCGAGGGTGTCTGCCACGGCAGCGTCGTGTATCTCGACCGCCAGTTCCCCGATCCCTACGCCAGGGCCCGCTACTACCTGGACCTGGGCGTGGACCACGCGCTGCAACTGACGCCGCCGCTCTTTGCTTCTTCTGGTTTTGCGATGAGACAGCGAGAGGAGCGCCTGGCGGACGAACCGGAGCCGCTGCTGGTGAAGGAGTACCTGACCTCCAGGGGGACCCTGCGCCAGGTGGTGCGCCGGACCAAGGATTATCCCCACGCCCAGGTGCCGATCTTCTCCGACCACCACATTCCCCCCGGCCGCACCAGGGAGTACCTGGTGGCGCAGGAGGCGGACCTGGAAGCCCTCGAGGTGGTCCTCCGGCCGCCGGGAAAGGAGGATCTGGCCCTTTTCCGCGACCAGGCGCGGCAGGCCAGGCGGTTTTGCGACCAGCGCGGCGTGTTGCTGGCCGGCACCTACCCCGGTGTCGGGGACCCGCTGATGTGGATGTCGGGCGTGGAACCGGTGCTGCTGGCGGGCCTGGAGCGTCCCTCGTTCCTGGAAGCCTATGTGGCGATCGTCGCCCGGTGGAACCTGGGCATCGCCGAATTGCTGATCGACGCGGGGGTGGATGTGCTGGTCCGCCGGGGATGGTACGAAAGCACGGATTTCTGGTCGCCGGACCTGTACCGGAGGTTTTTGTTCGATCCTCTGCGGCAGGAAGTGCTGCGCGCGCACCAAGCGGGCGTGAAGCTGAGTTATGTGATGAACTCCGGCGCCATGCCCTTGCTGCCCCTGTTCAGGGAGCTGGGCTTCGACCTCCTCTCGAATATCGATCCGCAGGCGCCAAAGACGGATCTGGCGGAACTGAAGGCGCAGATCGGCGATTGTATCTGCCTGTGCGGCGGGGTGAACAACACCCATGTGCTGGAGGAAGGATCGGAGGAGGAGGTCGAGCGGGCCGTGCAGGAGGCCCTCGGCGCCCTGGCGCCGGGGTCCGGGTTCATCCTGGCGCCCGGCGATTCAGTAGGCTTCGTGGACGGCCTGGACCAGCAGCTCGTCAAGCGCAATGTCCTGGCAATGATCGCGGCGTGGAAAAGATTCGCCTGGAGAGATTGCTGAGTCCCGGCCAACATCCCCCGCCTCAAAAACACTCGGTTCCGCCCCACCCCCCCCACTTACCGGCCAGCTGCAACTTTCCCCGTGCCGATGCCGTCGAATCAACACAAAGGCGCAGTTCCGCCTAGGGACACAATACCGCCCTGGCTGGTTTCTGCTCGGCTCGGTTTCTGGTAAACCGGTCAAAAACATTCCCTTGGGGGTGATCATGCCGAAGGTGGTTCCACTGACACTCCTCCTGGGGGCTTTGGCGTGGGTATCCTCCGAGGCCCAACCGACCGGCCTGACCGGCACGGTCGTCGATTTGGTTACCCGCGCGCCACTCCGAGGTGCGTACGTCACCCTCGGCAATGCCAGGGACAGCACGAGTACGCGCGTCGGCACCACCGATCAGGCCGGCAGGTTCCGGCTTGCGAGTGTCAGCCGAGGCCGCTACAGCCTCAAGGTCTCTTTTGTTGGGTACCAGGAAATCCTGAGAGACATCGTGGTGGTCCAGGTACCCTCGAACCTGGACACGGTGGCGCTGACGCAGATTTCCCTCCCGACGGACGAGGTCGTCATCACCGCCACCATCCCCCCGGTCGAACAGGTCGGGGATACCCTCCAGTTCAACGCCAGGGCCTTCAAGGTGCAGGAAAACGCAACGGTGGAGGAACTGGTGTCGCGCTTGCCCGGTATGGTGACCCAGAGCAATGCGGTGGTTGCCCAGGGAGAAAACGTTACCCAGGTCCTGGTCGACAAAAAGAGGTTCTTTGGCGACGACCCGATGATCGCCTTGCGGAACCTGCCCGCCGAGGTGGTAGACAAGATCCAGGTATATGACCAACTGAGCGATCAGTCCGAATTGACCGGGTTCGATGACGGCCAGACCACCAGGACCATCAACATCGTCACCAGACCCGACCGCCGGCGGGGCCAGTTCGGCAGGCAGGTGGCGGCGCTGGGGGATGCGTCCAGGTATGCGGCAGCCGGCAACCTCAACCTGGCCCGGGATACGCGCCGGATCACCCTCCTGGGGCAGAGCAACAACGTCAACCAGCAGAACTTCACCACCCAGGATTTCCTCGGGGCAATGGGTGGTGGGGGCGGTGGGGGTGGACGAGGCGGCGGGAGGGGTGGTGGCGGCGGGCGCGGCGGGGCGAGAGCAGGGGGCGGCGGGAGGGGCGGCGGTGGCGCCTCGCCGGGTGAGGGGGGGGACAACCCCATGGGCGGGCAAAGCGGCATCAACACGGCGCACGCCCTGGGGGGCCAGTATACGGACCAGTGGGCAACCGGGGTCGCTGCCGAGGGCAGCTATTTCCTCAACCGCACCGATAACCGCCGGGACCAGCTGACCAATAGGCAGTATTTCCTCGCTGCCGACACCAGCCAGTATTACCGTCAATCGAACCTGAGCGACGCCACCAACTACAACCATCGCGCCAACCTGAGGGTTGAGTGCACCCTCGACTCGGCGAACGAGGTGATCTTCACCCCCCGCGTCAGTTTCCAGTCCAATTCCTCGGCCAGCAATTCGACCAACCGCAACTGGCTGCAGGACAACTCGCCCATCAGCGAGTCCGCAACAGCGAACCGCACCACCGTCGATGGCTATACCGGCTCGGGCGCGGTGGTCTATCGGCACCGCTTCGCTACCCGCGGCCGGACCCTCTCCCTGCAAGCCAGCGCCAACCGCAACAACCGCAACAGCGACCGCGATCTCCAATCCGCCAATGAGTACTACAGCGGATCACGCACCACGGCGGATTCCCTCGACCAGCGCGCCAGCACCGAGACCTCCGGGCGCTCACACTCGTCGAATCTCGCCTACACCGAAGCACTCGGCCTGACGGGCCTGGTGCGGTTGAACTACGAGATCTCCGTGTCCAGCAATGCGACCGACAAGCGCTCCTTCGACCGCAATGCTGCGACCGGAGAGTACGACCTGTACGACCCCCTCAGGAGCAATGTCGTCAACAGCGGCTACCGTACCCACCATGCGGATATCGGCTACCAGTTCCGGGGTGAGACCTTCAGAACGACCCTCGGTCTGGGGTTCCAGAGGGCCTCGCTCTCGGCTGACCGGATTTTTCCAAGGAGCGTCACGACCGACAGGATATTTCGGAACCTGATGCCGACGGCAACCCTCCAGTGGGGCGTATCGCGGCGGAACAATATCCAGTTGGTGTACCGCACGGCGACGGGTGCCCCCTCGGTCACGCAGTTGGAGAACACCATCGACAACACCAACCCGCTGCTGCTCTCCGCCGGCAACCCGGATCTGCGGCAATACTACACCCAATCGCTGACGGCCCGTTACACCAAGACCAACCTGGAATCGATGGCGAGTTTCTTCGTCCTATTATCGGGGTCGCTAACCGAGGACTATATCGGCAACGCCCTGATCCTGGCCTCCAGCGACAGCCTGCTGGAGGGAGGGGTGCTCCTGAAACAGGGGTCGCAGTTGTCGCGGCCAGCCAACCTCGGCACCCAGCGCAGCGGTCGTATTCTGGGAACCTATAGCGTGCCCCTCAGATTCATCAAGTGCAATCTGAACCTGAACTCCGGTGCCAGCTACAGCGGCACCCCTTCCCTGGTGAATTACGCGAGCAATACCGCCAACACCTATACCCTCACCCAGGGCGTCAACCTGACTAGCAACATCGGCCCCAACCTCGATTTTGTTGTTTCCTACAATGCGAACTTCAACGATCAGCGGAACAGCGTTCAGGCCAACAACAACCAGCACTACTTTTCCCATGCGGCGAGCCTGAGGTGCAACTGGGTGATCTGGAAGGGGTTCACGCTCCGGACCGAGGTCAACAATCAGCTTTACCGCCGTTCTCAGGTGGGGTACCGCCAGGGCTACACCCTGTGGAATCTGAGTCTGGGCAAGCGGTTCCTGGCGGGAAACCGCGGCGAAATCTCCCTGCAGGGCGCCGATCTGTTGAACCAAAACAGGAATCTGAGCCAGAACGTCACGGCGAGTTATATCCAGGACCAACAGACCAACAGCCTCAACCGGTACTTCCTGCTGACCTTCTCCTACCGGCTGAGTTCGTTCCCGGAGCGATCGAGAGGCAGGAACACCCCCGTGGAGTCCGGCGAGCCGTTCCGCCAGGGCCGGGACCGGGATCGGTGAGCACGGCCGGTTCCTGTT
>JADZBP010000117.1 GCA_020852055.1 Candidatus Latescibacterota bacterium | reverse complement strand
GTTCGGGTGGGCGCTGGAAGTGCTCGACGCAGACCGCGGCGGCCGCCCCGATGTTGGGGTACGGGTTGGGCTTGTCCACCTCCCGACCCCACCAGTTGGGCCGGCTGGCGGCCCCGTAGAGGCTGTGGCCAGCGCGGATCAGGCCATCGGCCTGGGCGCCTTCGTCGAAGTCGGCATGGCAGTGAGCGCAGGAAAGCCCGTTGGTGCCCAGAGCCGCCGAATAGAAGAGACGCCGGCCGGCGTCGGCCTTGCCGGTGATCACCTCCGGCTCCTCCTGGGCGCCCAGCGCCAGAGGCGCCAGGGCCACTGCCAACAAAAGAGTTCCCAGTTTCATCGTCTCACCCTGGTTAGATTCCTCTCCATAGCTACTCAGGACTGCCCCTTGCTGTCAAGAGTTTTGTGCCCATGAGCGGCCGCTTCATCTGCCTGCGCGGCGGGGCCGAGCACAACCTGCAGGACCTCGATCTGGACCTGCCGCAGGGCCGGCTGATCGCCATCACCGGGGTCTCGGGCTCGGGCAAGACCTCCCTGGCCTTCGACACCCTCTACGCCGAAGCCCGCCGCCGTTTCCTGCTCACCACCAACCCGAACGCCGCCCAGCGCCTGCGGGCCCCGCGTTTCCGGCTGCTGGATGGTCTGGCCCCGGCCCTGGCCATCGCCCAGGACCGCGCTCCGATGAACCCCCGTTCCACGGTGGCGGTGCTGGCCGGCATCTACGACTATCTGCGCCTGCTCTTCTCGCGCCTGGGCGAGGCCCACTGCCTGCGCTGCGGGGCGCCGGTGCGCGCCGAACGCTTCGAGGAGGTCTACGAAACCGGGGCCGCCCTGCCCGCCGGCACCGCCCTCACCGTGCTGGCCCTGCGCCGGGTACCCGTCGATCAGCCTGCCGCGCAGTTCCTCGCCGCCATCGACCGCACTGGGTACCGGCGGCTGCGGCTGGAGGGCCGGATCTGCACCCTCGACGAGGTGGACCCAGCCGCCCTGCCGGCCGGCACCTGGGCCGAGATCGCGGTGGACCGCCTGGTGGTCAAACCCGAGACCCTGCGCCGGCTCCAGGGGTCGCTGCAGGCGGCCCTCGAGGTGGGCGAGGGGCAGCTCATCCTGGCCTGGGAAGGCGGGGAGCGCCGCTTCTCGGTGCTGCCGAGTTGTTCGGCCTGCGCCACCCCCTTCCGCCCCCTGAGCGCCGCCCTCTTCTCCTTCAACAGCGCCCAGGGCGCCTGCCCCGCCTGCCGCGGCCTGGGCCGCGGCCAACAACTGGACCAGGACCAGGTGCTGGATCAGCACCAAGCTTCCCTGGCCGAGGCCCTGGGCCCCCTCTGGACCGGGGAGTTGCGCACCCAGTTGCTGGTCTTCTGCCACCGCCACCACCTCGACCCCGAGGGCCCGCTGGCGGCATGGGAACCAGGGCAGCGCGGCCTGCTGTGGGAGGGTGCGGGCAAACGCGCCAAGGGCCTGCGCCACTGGCTGGCCAACCCCGGCCTGCAGGAACGCGCCCCCGACTGGTTCGCCGGGCGGCTGGCGCATATCCCCTGCCCCGCCTGCCAGGGCCGCCGCCTGGTGCCCGAGGCCCTGGCCGTGGAGGTGGGCGGTCACACCATCGCCGCCCTCACCGCCGGTGCGGTCCGCGAGGTGGCCGGGGTGGTGGCCGCGTTCCGTTTCGCGCCCACCCAGGCGCCGGTGGCCGACGCCCTGGTCGGGCAGATACTGCGCCGCCTGAGCACCCTGGAGGAACTCGGTCTGGCATACCTGACCCTGGACCGCCGCGCCGATACCCTTTCCAGCGGCGAGTTCCAGCGCCTGCGCCTGAGCGCTGCCCTGGGCGCGGGCCTGACCCAGGTGCTCTATGTGCTGGACGAACCCAGCACCGGCTTACACGCGCGGGATGCGGGACGCCTGCTCGAATTCCTCCGCAAGCTGCGCGATGCGGGCACCACCGTGCTGGTGGTGGAACACGATCCGCTGCTGATCCGCGGGTCCGACTATCTGGTGGACCTGGGGCCCGGCGCCGGCATTCACGGTGGCCGCCTGCTGGCCCAGGGCGCCCCGGACGCGGTGCTGGCCACCGACTCCCCCACCGCCCGCTTCCTCAAAGGCCAGGACCACCTTCCGGTCGGGCCGCGCCGGCCCCCCGGCCCCGAAGGCTGGCTGCACCTCGACGGGGCCGCCGGCCACAATCTCCAGGATCTCACCGTGCGTTTCCCCCTGGGTAACCTGGTCTGCGTCACCGGGGTCTCCGGCTCGGGCAAGACCAGCCTGGTCCTGCGCACCCTCTGCCCCCTGCTGGCCCGCCACCTGGGCCCCTCTGGCCCCCCGCCCCTGGCCCACCGCGCTTGCACCGGCCTGGACCTGGTCGAACGCCTGGTGGAGGTAGACCAGCGCCCCCTGGGCCGCAGCCCGCGCTCCAACGCGGCCACCTACACCGGGCTGATGGGCGAGCTGCGCCTGCTCTTCGCCGAACTGCCCACCGCCCGCCTGCGCGGGTACCGCGCCTCCCACTTCAGCTTCAACGCCCCCGAAGGGGCCTGCCCCGAATGCAGGGGCAGCGGCCTGGCGCAAGACGGGGACTGGGACGAGCTGGCCCGCCCCTGCCTCGCCTGCGGGGGCAGCCGGTATCGCGGCGAGGTGCTCGACCCGCGCTACCGCGACCTCAACATCGCCCAGACCCTGGGGCTGAGTGTGGCCGAGGCGAGGGAGCGATTCGCCGCCATCCCCGGCCTGGCCCGCCGCCTCGAACTGCTAGACCAGGTGGGCCTGGGATATCTGCGCCTGGGACAGCCGGCCCCCAGCCTGTCGGGCGGCGAGGCGCAGCGGGTGAAACTGGCCGCCGAACTGGCCCGGCCCTCCCGCCGCCATACCCTCTACGTACTCGACGAACCCACCACCGGGCTTCACCGAGCAGACGTCTCGGACCGGCTCGAGTTGCTGCAGCGCCTGGTGGATCAGGGCAACACCGCCCTGGTCATCGAGCACCACCTCGAACTGATCGCGGCGGCCGACTATGTGATCGATCTGGGGCCTGAGGGCGGGGAAGCCGGCGGCGAACTGGACGCCTGCGGCCCGCCGCAGGAGTTGTCAGCGGTCGAGCGCACCTGGACCGGCCGCTGCCTCAAAGAGTACCTGGCCGGGCGGCCGTGATCCCGCCCGGTTTCCGGGGCATCGCCAGGTCCTGGCCGCAGTGAGGGCCACCGGGGACAAGACCCTGGCCCGAGGCCGGGCAGTCGCCGAAGCCAGGGTTCGATAACCCTTCTAGGTCGTCTGCGGCTCGTCGCGCCGCCACAGCAGCAGCATCGCACCCAGGGCGAGCAACGGCGCCCAGCCGATCAGCGCCAGCCCCAGATCGAAGGAACCCGTCTGGTCCACCAGCCGGCCAAAGAGCTTCTGGAGCGGCGCGGAAACCAGCCAGGCAATCGTCGAGAGCACCCCGGTGGCCTTGCCCAGGTTCTGCGGGCTCAACTCCTGGGTGAGGGAATAGTAGCACGGGAAGAGTCCCAGCGAGCCCGCCCCCACCAGCAGCAGCACCCCCAGCAGCAGCCAGCCCTGGGGCAGGGCGGCGGCCACGGTGGTCAGCGCCGCCAGCCCGGCGCACAGCCCGAAGACCACCAGCTTGGCGCTGTGGGCCCGCATCCCGCGCCGGGCCAACCACAAGCCAAACGCCCCCGCCAGGAGGCAGCCGACGTCGGTGGCAACGTAGTACGCGGAGGTGAAATACAGGGCGGTGGCTTCGTCGTACCCCCGGCCCTGCTGCAGGAACTTGGGCAGCCAGGCGCGGATGAGCTGCCAGGGCGAGTTGATCGCGATCACCATGATCACCAGGGCCCAGAACCGGCGGTCGCCGACGAACTCGGCCAACCAGCCGGTGCGGCGCGGCACAACCTCTGCGGTGGGGCTGCCAGCCTCCTGCAGGTCGCCCCGCCGGATCAGCGCGAACCAGGCGATCACCCACATCACCCCAGCCGCCCCGACGATCAGGAAGGGCGCTCGCCAGGCCCCGGCAGCGGTGTTAGCGCCGACGATTCCCTGGATCACCAGCGGCGTCAGGATGGCCCCCAGCGAGGCGCCGCTCTGCAGCACGCTGTTGCCCATCATGCGCTGGCCGCCGGACAACACCTGCTGCGTCGTGCGCAGGGCACAGGGCCAGTGCCCGGCCTCGAAGAACCCCAACGCCGCCCGACATACGAGCAAGGCCGAGTACCCCTGTGACAGGCCGGTGATCACCCCCACCGCCGACCACGCCAGCAGCACGGCGGGGTAGAGCCGGCGCACGCTGATGCGGTCGGCGAGCATGCCGAAGACCAGCGAACCGATCGCGAAGCCCCAGCCGAAGGCGAACTCGATATTGCCGTACTGCTCCTGGGAAAGCCGGAGCTCGCTGGTGATACGCACGGCCAGATTCGCCAGGGTCTGGCGATCCATGTAGTTGACCATGGTGGCCAGCAAGAGCAGCCCGCTGATCCACCACCCCCGCGAGGCTACCCCCTTCAAGCCGTCGATGGCGCAACCTCCTTGCCGAGGCCGGCCCAACCGACCATCGCCGCGGCTGCCCTGTCCCTCATTGGCCCAGCCCCAGCTTGCGCCGGCCCTCATCGGTCAGCCGGTTCGAGCTCCACCCCGGTTCCCAGGTCTGCTCGACGACCACACTCTTGACCCCCGGCACCTTGAGCAGGCGCTGCTCGACCGGCACCGAATTGCCGCCCGAACCGAACGAGAAGTACCCCAGGCGCGGCCGGCCGCGATGCGGCATGGCCATCACCACCTGGACCGTCTCACCGCGCACCCTCAGATCGTAGACCAGGCCGAGGTCCACCACGCTGATGTCGGCGGTGTACAGCTGCTCGTCCTTGCAGTCGCGCAGGGCTTCCCACAGCGCCTTCTTCGGTATGGGGCTGTCGCCTGCCTCGCCGGACCGCGCCAACCTGCCGGCACTGGCGGCGGCAGTCGCGCCTTCGGGCACCTCTCCCGCCGACGCCGCCAGCGGCGCAACCAGGCGGTGGCGCAGCTCCTCCAGCAGGCGCGGCCCCTCGGCGGCGGTGAAGTTGATCGCCGCGTAGGCGTTTTTCTGGTGGAGCACCGCCCCTGCGGGGATCTGCGTGACCGGCAGCGGATACCGGCTCCAGACCTGCCCGTGCCAGCGGTAGAAGGGTATGGGCGAGCCCTGGTGGAGCAGTTCGGGCAGGCCCTCGGCCCAGTGCTCGAGGAAAAGGCCGACAAAGGAATCGCCGCTCTGCGGGTTGGCGAAGCCGACTGCCCAGAGATCCTTGCGCTGCTGCTCATCCACCGGCCCGGTGTGCAAGTGGCCGTCAGCCCCCATCCACACGGTCTCGGTGAAGGCCTGGCCGGTGAAGACCCATTCGTCGTCGCGCAGGGCCTCCGCCTCGAATGCCTTGATGGCCTGCATGGTGCCGGATTTGTGGAACCAGGGCAGGCCGGCGTAGAACCGGTACTCGACGTCGATGTTCAGCCGGCTCGGCGAGAAGACCGGGTGCACGGGCGAATAGGGGATCCCCCACCGCCGCACGATGGTGCACAGAGGCCCCCGCACCACCTCGTAGTCGGGGCAGGTCTCCCACAGGGTGATGCGCATCTTCTGGAAATTGCCCGAGGTCACGTAATCGTGCGCCCAGTCGATGCCCGGTGGCTCCCCGTGCCCCTCCCCCCCGGCGTACAGCTCCAGGCCATGTTCGCGTTTGATGTTCAGGCGCTCGAGCTGCCCCATCTGCCGCGAGAGGGAAGCCTTGAAAAAGGCGTTCTCGATGTCCAGCGCAAAGCCCTCACCCCGCGTGTCCAGGTCCGTGGGGTACTCCGGCAATTCGGCGTCCGGGTTGCCGTAGAAAACGAGATAGGTATTGCGCTGGTTGGCCGCACTGGTAGCCATGAACAACACCTTGGCCAGCCGCTCCCCACCCCGCCGGACCTCGGCGAAGGTCTGGCAGGGCACCTCACGCAGGCTGCCGTCTGCGGCGATCTGCGCCACGCGCACCTCCCGGGCCAGCGACTCGGCCTGCTCGGCCGGGCAGCTCAGCAGCACCTCCACCGGTTCCGGGGGACGCTCCAGGCCCGCTTTTTCGTCCAGGTACACGACTTTGACGTATTGCCATCCCTGCGCCCAGGCGCGCCACGCCGGCGGCAGCGACTCGACCGTCGCGAACCGGTCGGCCGGCAGCAGCGGTGTGCCCGGGCTCTCCTCCTCGATCTGCGTCTGCAAAACCGTATTGCGGAGCGAATGGGCCAGGGACCGCGCCAGCCGGTAGTCCTTTTTCTGCCAAGCCGCTTCCAGCAGGGCCATCTTCTCCTCGAAGCTCTCGGTCCGGTCCTGGTAACTCGCCTCGACCGGGAGATCCGCAGCGCCGGCGACTTCTGGCTGGGTCGCCATTACCAGTTGAAAACAGGTGAAAGGCAGGAGTCGTTTGCCAAACTGCGCGATGGATCGCACATATTCCCCCTTCGGTTGTCGCCGTCGCGGATTCGGGCCACCCGCGGCCTTCCCGAACGGCTGGTTTGATGGTGTTCTTCCTGATACTCTCAGACCTCGATACAGTACACCGCGTCCGGCCCCTCCAGCTGCGCCGAGAAACTGGCCCACCCCTTGGCGTACTCCACCGGCACCAGCTCCCCCGAGGGCACCTGGCGCACCCGGCGCGGGGCCGCGTCGAGGGCCACCCGCACCTTCAGGTCCCGCAGCGAGGGAAAGTCCTGCGCCTGCGGGGTGCCGGTCTCGCGTTTGTCGCCGGCATAGTTCACCAGGTGGACAAAACGCTCGCCGCCCCGCTGGTTGTAGAAGACCTCCACCGGTAGGGGCACCCCCTCCACCGCGATGGTCCGCCGCTCCTGCGGGTGGACCAGATCCAGCAGCCAGAGCATGACCTTGCGCAGCATCGGCGTGCCTTCGGTGAAGAGGGAGGCGCCTAGGTCCACGGCGCAGTAGGCCACCTTGCCACGGCCAAAGGGGTGCAGCGTCACCCCTGGCCCAGCCGCCTCCAGGGCCGCCGGCTGGATGCCGTTGGGCAGTTCCTCGTACGGCGGCACGAACTCCAGCACCTGGCGCGCCCCGGCAAGTTCCACCCGCGCCGAAGGCCCCACCACCTGCACATCCATGGCCGGCACACCCGGAATTCCCGCCCCGGCGGGCACCCGCAGGTACGCCGTGGCGTAGGGGTTCATACCCTTGAAACGCAGGCCCAGCACCTCGCCGAGGGCGAAGTCGGCCAGGGGCTGGTTCTCGCCGTCGCGCACCCCGCTGCCGGCCAGGACCACCAGCCCGCCGCCCGCTGCCACAAAGGCGCGGATGGCTTCGCACTCGCGGGGGCTGAGGATACGCTGGTCGGCCAGGATCAGCGCCCGGTACTCACCCAGTGCCTCGGGCAGGGTGTCGCTGTTGAGGATAGCCAACTGCACATGCCCTTCCACCAGCGCCTTGTGCACCCCGCACACCGAATGGTATGCCGGGGACGGGGGCCAGGCCGGGGCTGGCCGGCAGGGGGCCTTGGACCACACCGAGTCGGCCGAATGCAACACCGCCACGTCCCGCACGGGTGTGCAGCCTTTGGTGAAAGGCGCCATCTCGACGATGCGGCGGTTCACCTGCGCAAAGACCTCGTACACCGCCGGGTCGAGCTGGCCGGAGGGATGCCCCACGTCGGACAGGTAGGTGCCCCCGCCCCCGGCCGTATTGGTGGCGGCTTCCTGCATCAGGGCCTCGGGCTCGCGCAGCCCGTATTCCATCCAGTTGGTGCCCCGGGTGGTCATCACGCTCCAGGTGAGGTTTTTCAGCGTGGACAGGTAGCGCCCCTCGAAGGAGAAGTTCCAGGCGAAGTTGCCCACCTTGGGGGTGGGGGTGTCCCAGGTGAGCTGGCGGATGAAGGCCGGCGGGGTCAGCGGGAAACGCGCCATGTAGCCCCAGTTGATCAGCAGCAGCACCTCGGGTTTCTTCGCCGCCAGGGCCCGGAAGGTGCGCTCGGTGACCTCGCCCAGGGTGGCGTTGGCCCAGCGGCGGTAGGCAAAGGCGTACTCGTCCTCGTCGGTCCGGGGCAGCACCCCGCCCGTGGCCTGTTTGAACCCCGCCGCGCAGGAGGGACAATAACACACCCCCTCTAGGGTCTGGTGCATGAAGATATCGACGAAGAAGCCGTCCACGTCGCAGTGGTCGAGGATCTCGGCCATCTGGGGGATGCCCGACACGTCCAGATAGGGGCTGCGCTGGCACATACTGGCCACGTCCCCCGGCGAGTTGACCACCCCCCAGTTGGCGGGGTCGACGATCCTGCCCTCGGGGTCGCGATTGACCACCCATTCGGGATGGGCCCGGTGCAGGCGGCGCTCCTGGCCCAGGTTGAAATAGACCAGGCAGCGGATGCCGTGTTTCTTCAGCGCCCGGGTGAACTCCCCGGTGAAATCGCGTTCGAGCCCCGGATGGGCCATGCCGATGCGGGTGGGATAATACGAGTACCCGGCCCAGCATTTGGCGAAGAAGGTGGCGGTCTGGAAGCCGGCCCCGGCGATCAGCTCCGCCGCCCGCTCGGCGTCGAATTGGCGGTAGACCGCGCCGAAACTGCCAAAATGGGAATCGATATGGCAGTGCCGGGTCAGCCCGTCGGCCCAGTGCCCGCCCAGTTGCGCGTCAACCATCACATCCTCCCGTTTTTCTTGGTGGAATGGATCGCTATTCTGCGGTGGGCCAGTGGTGCAGACCCAGGCTGGCCACCACCGAAAAGAACGCCGCTCCGACCACCATCAGCAAGACCGGGGCAAAACCCTCCACCCCGCTGCCGGGGTGGTAGAGCAGGGGCAGTACACTGGAGCCGACGATGCTGCCCAGGTACCGGCTGGTGGAGAAGATGCCCGAGGCCACCCCCGCCTCCTTTTTCGCCACCGCTTCCACCGCCGCCGACTGCATACCCGCCGAGGACAGCCCCAGGCCGATGCCGGCCACCCCCAGCCCGCCCACCAGCACCGGCAGCACCGGTGCGCTGCCGGCCAGCCCCAGCAAGGCCAGCCCCAGGGTCAACAACCCCAGGCCGGCAACGGTGGGCCAGCGGCGGCCCCAGCGGTCGGAGAGCCGGCCCCCCAAAGGCGAGCAGACCACCATCGTCGCCGACATCGAGGTCAGCACCAGGCCGGCGCGGGCGCTGCCCCAGCCCGGCAGGGCGGCCAACAGGATGGGCACGGCCAGCAGGGTCGAGTACATGGCCAGGTTGCTGAGGGCGATGGCGGCGTTGGCGCGGGCGAAGCTGGGATTGAGGAAGAACCGGGGCTGCAGCACCGGATCGGCATGGCGCCATTCGTGGCGCAGGTAGAAAATCGCCAGGGCCAGCAACAACCCCCCGCCCATCAGGGGCCAGGTTGCCCCCGGATGGTACCGGCTCTGGGTCAAAAGCCCGGCGGTGCCGGCCAGCACTGCCAAGAGCAGCGCGGCCCCGCCCAGGTCGAACGCCGCATTGGACGACCGGGCGGGGCGAGCGGGCAAGGCCCGCAATCCCAATAAGAACGCCGGCACCACCAGCACCAGATTGACGTAGAAGATGGCCCGCCAGCCGGCGATCTCCACCAACAGCCCGCCCAGGGGTGGCCCCGCCGCTGCTGCCAGACCCACGGCCGCACCCACCATGCCGAAACGCGCGGCCCGTCGTTCGGCCGGCACCACCTCGCGCACCAGGGCCGCGCCATTGGGCAGGGCGATGGCCCCGGCGATGGCCTGCAGCACGCGGAAGAAAAGCAGCCACGCCAGATTGCTGGCCAGGGCTGCCGCCACCGAGGACAGCGCGAAAAAGACCAGGCCGCCCAGGATCAGTGGCCGCCGCCCGAAGCGGTCCCCCAGTTTGCCGGCCACCGGCTGCAGGCAGGCCATGGTGATCAGGTACGAGGTCACCAGCCAGCCGCTGGTGGCCAGATCGGCCCCGAACTCCACCATCAGCCGCGGCAGGGCCACGGCGATCATGGTCGAGTTGAGCGGCGCCAGCATGGTGGCCAGCGCCACCGTCACCAACACCGCCCCTTCGCTCAGGAGCGGGCCCTCGGCCTCACTCCTCGACAATACGGACTGTCCCAGCGTCGCCATCCACCTCCAGCAACTGCCCCTCGCGGATCACCCGCGTGGCCGCGCCGGTGCCCACCACCGCCGGAATCCGGTATTCGCGGGCCACCACCGCACAGTGGCTGAGGATGCCGCCGGTATCGGTGACGATCCCCCCCGCAGTGGCGAAGAGCGGCGTCCAGGGCGGCGAGGTGGTTTCGGCCACCAGGATATCCCCCAGTTTCAGACGGCCCGCATCCTCGAGGCTGCGGATCACCCGCGCCCGGCCCCGGACCTTTCCCGCCGAACCAGCGTGCCCCTGCAGCACCCCCGCCGGCGCGCCCATCGGGGGCGGCCCGCCGAAGAGTTTGCCGAAGATGCGGGTCATCGGGTTGTCGGGCGGCGGCCCGTAATCCATACCCAGGGCCCGGGGCGCCTCCACCGTGCGGAAATGCTCCAGCGTCGCCCGGCGCTGGGCCACCACCTCGCGGTAGTCGCCGCCGCTGGCCAGCGCGGCGCGCACCTCCTCGAGATAGAGGTGGAAGACCTCCTCGGCCGCAGCGATGGCCCCGGCCTCGACCAGCCGCCGGCCCACGGCCACGATCACCGCCCGGACCCGGGCCATGGCGTTGAAATCGATCCAGAAGCCGTGGTCCTCGGAGAGCACCGCCCCCAACTGGCCGGCCTTGAGCAGGAACTCGAACTGCTCGACCACCTGGCGCGGGTACCCCTGCAGCTTGGCGCGGGCCTCGGCCACCGCCTCCTCGCGCTGGGCGGCCAGCGCCGACACCGTCAGCAGCGGGTCCTCGCAGTCGGGCCGGTCCAGGTGGTCGCGCAGGTTGCGCAGCGCCGGGGTCGGGTCCTCGATCCAGGTGGGGGTGGTCAGCCCCCAGGTGGTGCCACAGCGGCCGTAGGTGTCGAGGAAGGCCCGCAGCGCGGCGAGGAAGGTCCGCCCCTCGCCGCTTTTTTCCAGCGCGGCGAAGATTACAGCGCCCTCCAGGCCCGCCAACGCCTCGCGCACCGGCTCCGTGTGCAGGGCCTGGCGACTGAGGTTCCACAAACCCTGATTGACCTCGAGGGTCTTGTTGTCGAATCCCTGGAGCAGCCGGTACGCGTCGAGCGGTTTGGCCCCTTCGAACAGATCCACGTACAGGTCGGCAAACATACTCATCGCCGCGTAGGCCGGCACCACGATGCGGAAATGCAGCTCCCAGATGCGGTCCACCCGCTCCACGGTCTGGTCGAGGTGCTCGCGCAGCGCCGCCGGGGCCGCCCCCTGCAGGTCGAAGGCGTCCCACCACCCCAGGTGCTCCCGGATCTCGGGCAACCATTCCCCCTCCCACAGGTCGCCCAACTGGGCGATGGCCTCCCCCACCTTCTCGCCGGCGCGCTGCCCCTGGGCGTCCATCTGGTCGAGGGGCACCGCCGGCACCATGGCCTCGTAATGGTAGTTGTTGAGGTGTTTGGCCCGCGCCCGCAGCGGCATCTCGTACGCCGCCTGGGCCCGGCCAAAGCCGTTCTGCATGATCCGGCACCACAGCTCTCCCTCCAGCACCGGCTGGGGGGAGGGGAAGTGCATCGGGTCGCGCGACCAGGGCAGCTGCGCCTCTTCGGGGCGGTCCCACTGGACGGGGAAATCCGGCGGCACGGGGATGGGCCGGGGCGGATGGTGTTCTCCTGGCATGGCGGCACTCCTCGGGGTTCGGGGTTATTCGGGTTGGATCAAGGTCGTGATCGGCCGGCACTGCAGCAGATACAGCTCGCCGTCCTTGAAGGCGCATTCCACGTCCACCGGCCAGCCCCACTGGGCTTCGAGGGCCAGGGCCAGTTGCGCCAGTTGCGCCAGTTGCGCTTCGTCGAGGGTGGGCTGGGTGCGCAGGAAACGGGGCACCACCACCTCGCGGGTGCCGCCGGGCACCGGCACGGTCATCTGCCCCTTCTCGACAATGCGCCGCTCCACCGTCTGCAGATCGGCCTTGCGCACCTGGTACGCGTCCGGGCTCACGGTGCCGCCGACGATGCTTTCGCCCAGGCCCCAGCTGGCGTTGACCACCACCACCTCGCGGTTGCCGCTCACCGGATCGGCGCTGAACATCACCGCCGAGACATCGGCGGCCACCAGCAATTGCACCAGCACCGCCAACTGGCTGCGGTCCACCGAGAGGCCGTAGCGCCGGCGGTACTCCAGCACCCGCTCGGCCCGCATCGAGGCCCAGCAGTCGCGCAGCGCCCGGCCCACCTGCTCGACACCAACGAGGTTGAGATAGGTCTCGTACTGGCCGGCGAAGGAGGCGGCCCGCCCGTCTTCGTCCACGGCTGAAGAGCGCACCGCCACGCTGGGTGTTTCCTGGTTGCAGCGCCGCCCCAACTCCGCGTACGCGGCCTCGAGTTGGCCCCGGCATTCGGCCGGCAGCAGGTCCTCTTCCCCCAACCCGGTGGCCCAGCGGGCAAAGGCATGGGTGGTGAGGCAGAAACCAGGGGGCACCCGGTACTCGGCCGCCAGCCGGCTGAGATTGGCCACCTTGCCGCCCACCAGGTCCACCTCCCCGCAGGCCGGTTCCCCCAGCCAGAGTAAAGCCACCTTCCCGGCCCCGGATCCGTCCATGATTGCCCCTCGTCACCCAACGGTAACATTCGTTTGGCGAAAGCGACAATATACACAGGAACCCGCCCCGCGGCCACCGTTGCCGACAGCTATTGTCCGGGGCCGGCCCAACCCTTATCGTACCCCTTCCCCCTGACCCCCGCCGCCGAGGATATTGCCGTGCTGGATCTCAGTTCTGCCCAGGCCTTTCTGCGCCAACACCAGCTCGACGCCTGGCTGGTCTACGATTTCCGCAACAGCAACCCCGTGCTCTGGCAGGTGCTCGGACTGCAGCGGCCCAGCACCCGGCGCGCCTTCCTCTACATCCCCGCCCGGGGCCCGGCCCGGTTGCTGGCCCACGCCATCGAACAGGGCACCTTCGAGGGGGCCGGGGTGCCCCTGGAAACCTACACCGGCTGGCCGCACTTACATGCCTGGCTGCACGAGGTCCTGGCTGGCTGCCGGCGGGTGGCCATGGAGTATTCACCCGGCGGCGCCCTGCCCATCACCTCCTGGGTGGACGGGGGCACCCTCGATCTGGTGCGCAGCTGCGGGGTGGAGGTGGTCTCCTCTGCCGATCTCTTTCAGGCTTCCCTGGCCTCGTGGAGCCCCGCGGCCCTCGCCTCCCACCGCGATGCCTGTGTCCAGGTCGCCCAGGTCAAGGATGCCGCCTTCGCCCACCTGACCCGGTGCCTGCGCGAAAACCGGCCCTGCAGCGAATACGAGCTGCAGCAATCGATGCTGGCCGATATCACCCGCCGCGGCCTCGAAACCGACCACGGCCCCATCGTCGCCTTCAACGCCCACAGCGGCAATCCCCACTACGAGCCCCGCGCCACTGGCTCTTCCCCCCTCGCTCCGGGCGACTGGGTGTTGCTCGACCTGTGGGCCCGCCAGCCCGGTCCCGAGCAGGTGTACGGCGACATCACCTGGGTGGCCTGTGCCGCCGCCCAAGCCACCGCCGAGCAGCAGCGGCTATTTGACATGGTGAAACAGGCGCGCGATCTAGTAGTGACCCATCTGCAGCGCGCCTGGGCCGCCGGCAACCCCGTCCAGGGCTGGGAAGCGGACCGGTTGGCCCGCGACTTCCTCGACCAGGCCGGGTACGGGCCGCAGTTCCTGCACCGCACCGGCCACAGCCTGGGGCCGGGCCGCGCGGTGCATGGCCTGGGCGCCAACCTCGACGATCTGGAGAGCCACGACACCCGCCTGCTCCTGCCCTGCACCGGATTTTCGGTGGAGCCGGGCATCTATCTGCCCCATTTCGGCGTGCGGCTCGAGATCAACATCTACGTGGACCCGGATACCGGCCCGCAGGTGACCACGCCGGCCCAGGAAGAAATCATCTGCCTCCTGCCCTGAAAGGGAGCGATCATGTCCAAGGTTTTCTACGCTACCACCCCTATCTACTACGTCAACGCCGACCCGCATATCGGGCACGCCTACACCACCATCATCGGCGACTGCCTGGCCCGCTGGCACCGGCTCGACGGCTACGACACCCACTACCTGACCGGCACCGACGAACACGGCGAGAAAATCTTCCAGGCCGCCCAGGCCGCCGGCGTGGCTCCCCAGGCCTTCGTCGACCAGATCAGCGCCCGTTTCGAGCGGGCCTGGGAGGCGCTGGGCATCAGCCACGACGACTTCATCCGCACCACCCAGGAACGCCACACCCGCGTGGTGCGCCAGGTGCTGCAGACGGTGCACGAGCGCGGCGACATCTACTACGACGAGTACGAGGGCCTCTATTGCGTGGGCTGCGAGCGTTTCCTCACCGACAAGGAACTGGTCGAGGGCAAGTGCCCCACCCATCAGACCACCCCCGAAGCCCGGCGCGAGGGCAACTACTTCTTTCGCATGGAGAAGTACCGGGCCTGGCTCACCGAACACATCCAGACCCATCCCGAATTCATCCAGCCAGAGGGGTACCGCAACGAGATCCTCAGCATGCTGCGCGAGTCCATCGGCGATCTGTCCATCTCGCGGCCCAGGAGCCGGGTGCCCTGGGGCATCCACCTGCCCTGGGACGAGAGCCACGTCACCTACGTCTGGTTCGACGCCCTGCTCAACTACGTCTCGGCCCTGGGTTTCCCGGCCGGCGAGCGTTTCACCAAGTACTGGCCCCATACCTGGCACCTGATCGGCAAGGACATCCTCAAGACCCACGCGGTGTTCTGGCCCACCATGTTGCAGGCCGCCGGCATCCCCCTGTACCAGCGCCTGCTGGTGGGCGGGTACCTGCTGGGCCCCGATGGGCGCAAGATGAGCAAGTCCCTGGGCAACGTGGTTGATCCCTTTGCCCTGTCGCAGAAATACGGGCGCGACGCCCTGCGCTACTTCCTGCTGCGCGAGCTGCCCTACGGCCAGGACGGGGCCGTGGGCGAGAAGGGGCTGGTGGAGCGCTACAACGCCGACCTGGCCAATGACCTGGGCAATCTATTATCGCGGGTGCGGGCCCTGCTGCTGCGCCACTGCAAGGGGGTGATCCCCCAGCCGGCCCCCGGCGAGGCCGAGGCCGCCACCAGCACCGCCGGCCAGGCCCTGCTGGCCAAGCTGCGCCCCCTGGTGCACAACCTGCGCCTGTACGCCGCCATCGAGGAAGTGTTGCAGTTCGTGCGGTCGCTGAATCGGTACTTCAACGATCAGGCCCCCTGGAAGCTGGCCAAGGACCCGGCCCAGCAGGAGCGGCTGGGCACCGTGCTCTACCAGGTGGTCGAGGGCCTGCGCATCGCCTCTATCCTGCTCGAGCCGGCCATCCCCGACAAGGCCCGCCAGTTGCGCCAGAGCCTGGGCCTGGGCGATTACACCCTGGGGCAGGCCGCCGAGTGGGGCCTGGCCCCGGCCGGCACCCCGATCCCCGCCGAGGCCCCCATCCTCTTTCCCAAATTCGAGGCCGAAGCCCCCGCCGAGGCCCCGGCCGAAGCACCCCCAGCCGCGCCGGCCGTGCCGGTCAAGGCCCCCATCACCATCGACGAATTCGGCAAGGTGGATCTACGGGTGGCGCTGGTCGTGGCCGCCGCGAAGGTGCCCAAGGCCGACAAACTGCTCAAACTGACCCTCGATATGGGCGGGCAGGAACGCACGGTAGTCAGCGGCATCGCCCAGTGGTACAAACCCGAAGACCTGCCCGGCCGCAAGGTGGTGGTGGTGGCCAATCTGCAGCCGGTGAAATTGCGCGGCATCCTCTCCGAGGGCATGATCCTGGCCGCCGTCGACGACCAGGGCAACCTCACCCTGGTGGGCCTGGACCAGGATCTGGCTTCGGGGGCAGAGGTGCGCTGAGGGGACAACATAGCAGCGCAGCGACGGGAATCGACCCACCAAATTTCCTCTTCCATCTGACTAGGCAGCCTGGTATATTGGATAGCAATCAGATGGAGGAGGAGCTATGGCCAACGCCTTGCTGCAACGGTCATCCCTTTGCCTCGTTTTGATCCTGCCCACCTGCACCCCGCTGATCACCCCGCTGGAACAATCCTCGGCTCCCCAAACTCCGACACCCCCACGCCAGGGGGCCTTCAAGTTCGCCTATACCCAACCTCAGCCTCCACAAACGGCAGAACCCTACGTGTATTCCATGCGCGAACTAGCCATCGCCACCAAAGGTATGGCCGGGCTCCGCGCCGAGCTGGCGAGCGACGGAGCCGGCCTGCAACTGCGCGATGCCCGCCTCGCCGAAGTCGCGGTGTTGATACTGAGCAGTCCCCCGCAGGAAAAAGAGTGGGCGGCTTTCGCCAACTATCTGCGGGATGGGGGGTTTTTCATCGGCACCCGCAGCCAGGCCGAGGAGGTGCGGAAGGCCCTCGATGTGTACGAGGGGCCGGCAGCGGCAGAGGAGCGCGTCTACACCATGCCCCTCAACGACGACCACCCCCTCTTCGCCGGCTTACAGGACATGAGCGCGACCCCAGCCGAGCGGAAGACCTACCGCCTGCCCTCGCTCAGCGGGTTCTTCTTTCAGGACCGGGTGGTGGGAGTACTCGCCGATGATCCCGGAGTCCCGGGGCTGGTCGGCAGCACCAGCAACTTTGAACCCCTGGTGGACAAGACTAAACTCACCGTCAGCATCATGGTCTACGCCCTGCAGCAGGAAGGTTCGATCACCTGGAAGCAGCAGCATCGAGAAGGCACTAGCCAGGCCACTCCGGCCTCCACCCCACAGTAACCTCCTTCCCAGGGGGCAAAGAGGCCGGCCATGCAGCCATCTCGTGGTCGCCGGCAGGGGTGGGCCGGCTGTGTGCTGGCCTCCCTGCTCCTGCACCTCCTCTGTCTGTGGAGCGTCGAGCGCTGGTTGACCCAGGCCACCGACGAAGAACGCGTCGCCCTCCAACTGGAACCTCCCGCCCTCCACCCATTCAGGCTCAAAGAGCGCCTGGCCCTGCCTCCCGGCAGACACACCTTCGCCCCTCGTCCCACTTTCTACTCCACACCCCGCCAGCCCAGCGACCTCGTTCCCGGAGCCGGGCACGGCTACCTGGAACGCGGGATGACCGCAGAGCTCGAATCCCAGACCACCTCATCCGCACCAACTGCCGACTACAGCAGCGCCGATACCCTGGTCGCTCATCGGGACTGGGAACACACCGCGCTGCAGACCTGGCAGGATTCGGTGGAGGTATTGCTCACCCGCCGCGAACCAGACAAAGAGGATAACACCCTCGACGCTCTGGCTGCCGCGCTGGAAGCTGGCCGCACCATGGTCGAGCTAGACCCGGAAACCGGGGAATTTGTTCGGGCGCACTGGTACCTGCCGGTTTACCGAGGGGAAAGGAGCGCTCAGGCGCTCAGACTGTGGCTGCAAAAGATTACCCAGGGCCTCGATTTGCCGCCGAAGGAGGAACAACCCTTCCGCAAGCCGACCGACCCCTGGCAACCGGTTCCTCTGCTCAGCGGGCTGGTGAGCTACAGTTTTGAGAAACCCCTGGACCAAAGAAGCACACCAGTGCCCTTCGACCCAATCCATCGCTTTGGCATGCACCCGTACCGGGAGGTGCTGGAGGGGGAAGAACTGAAGAAATACCCCGTGGTGCTGCTGGGGTACATCGATCCAAAGGACAGCGCCGAACTCGCCGCCTATCTGTTGGCAGGTGGGTACGTCGTCGCCGACCTCAACCAACTGGCCCTGGTGGAAACAGCCCTGAGAGCCCACCTCTCCCAGGGCCTGTCTCAATCCGAGATAGATCTGCAAACCCTCGCAGAGATCGCGCAGTTGGAGATACGGGGGGATGATCCTCACTATCAGGAATACTACCAGCGGCTCCACGAGGCCGAGACCCGCAAAGCGCTAGACGCCCGAGTGAAGCGCATCGACATCTGGTCCGGCCACCCACTCCTGAAGGCCTACTATGCGATAGACCAGTTATATCCCACCGGCCACGACAACGATCCTCCGCTCCAGGGACTGGAGGTTGATGGCCGTCTGGTGGCCGTAGCCGAGTGCCGGGTTTTCCACAACCCCCTTGGAACTATGATCTTCACCGACGAAGTGATCTTCGGCCTGATCCAACCGAGCGAATTGGGAGGGCGGTACACGAGCCGGTAGATATTGGCAGAGGGGAATGGTGCGAGGGATATGCAGAATCTCAGCAACGAGGGTGAATCAGGTCGTGAACACCACCACCAGCGTGACCATGAGATCGCCAAAGTGGCGGGGGAATATCTGGCCAGACTAAAGGCAGGCTAGGAGCACGCCTGCAGAAAATATCTCCAGGCATAAAAAATACCCCAGCACCAGGGTTCCTGGAGATGAATCGCGTGGAAAGCGGACAAAAGAGAAAATCGCCGCCAGGCATACAGTAACACCTCCCGTGCGGATGGTGCCAACGCCCATCAGCAAGAGACCTGCGAAAAACGGCAACAGGCACTGAACATAGGCCAACGTGTAGGTCAAGGGATGGTCCCAATCCGGGAGCCGCCAGAGGAGAACCAGGGCAGTACCGCACGATAAACATCCCGCGATATGGCGAATACCCGAGGGTTCCATTGTTGCTGCACTGAGCAGGTAAAGTCAACCCTTGACCATGACGATGACCACTGCTACCAGAGAAATGATGACTCCTCCTATAGCCACGATGGTTGTCACCAGGGAGGTGAAACGTGCATCGATGCGGTCACTCAGGTAGCGCGCAGTTTCGTCAATGCGGTTGTGAATGTTGCGGACCTCATTCCGCAGATCCTGGATGTCCTCGCGCAGGTAGGAGATCCCCCAGGGGAGTTGCTCGGCTGGGGGAGTAGGCTGGGGAGTAGAAGCTTCGCTCATGGCAGGTTTCCTTTGCATGAGGAATATAACTGGGATTGCGAGATGTGCCAAGCGAAGTAGCAAGAGGTGTGCCACAGAAAGGTGCTGAGGAGCCCCCACCCTGTAGGCAGTGCGGGTATAGCGTGGACGAATCATTTGTGCCGCCTTTGTGAGCCACCGACAACCGAAGGAACCAGCCGCTCCTCGCCACCACTACCCCGTCGTCTCCTCCTCCCCGCGAAACGCCCAGCCGAAAAAGAGCGCCGTGCCCAGGGTGAAGAAGCCCGGCCCGAGGAAGAACGCCGACCAGTCGTGCCCGCCGCCCGGCAGAGCGAAATAGTCGTACAGGCGGCCGGCGGCAAAATGCCCCACCAGCGCCCCCATGCCGCTGTTGATCACCACCAGCAGGCCCTGGGCGCTGGCCCGCATCTGCGGCGGGCTCAGCCGGTCCACTGCCACGGTGCTGCCGATGGCAAAGAAGGTGAAGGCCACTCCCTGCAGGCATTGGGCCAGCACCATCACCCACACCGAGTGCGCCGCCGCAAAACAGCACAGGCGCAGGGCCTGGGCCAGCAGCCCCGCACAGATGGTCCAGCGCAGCCCAATCCGCCGCAGGGTGCCGGTTAGCATCAGCATGGTGAAGATCTCGGCGACCTGGGCCAGGCTCAGCAGCATGTTGGCGCTGCCCGGACTCATGCCCAGCCGGTCTGGGTCAACCAGGAAGAGAAAGCCGAAGTTGAAGGCGAAAGGTCCCGCCAGGGCCGAGGCGAAGGCGGTGACTACCAGCACCGCGAACCCCCGCTGCCGCAGCAGGGAAAAAGCCGCGGTCAGCCGCGTGCCCGAGGAGTTGCCGCTGCCCGGCGGGGTGGAGGGCAGGGTGAAGGCGAAAACCCCGGCAATGGCGCAGAGCGCCGCCGCGAGCAAAAGGCCATCCCCCAGGTACCCTTGCCCGCCGCCCCGCAACTCCAGGTACAGGCTCAGCCCCCAACTCACCGCCACCCAACCGATGGTGCCCCAGACCCGCACCTGGCCAAAACGGCGGAAATCCCCCAGGTGGTACAGGGCAATCACATTCGCCAGCGAGCGGGTGGGCAGATAGATGAGGCAGAAGAGCGCCGTGGCGGCCCACAGGCCGGTGAATTCATGTTGCGTCCAGGCCCACACCAACAAGGGCACGCAGAGCAGATAACACCAGCCGGCGAATTTCTCGCTGGCCCAGTACCGGTCGGCCAGCCAGCCGGCGGCCAGGGGTGAACCCAGCGCCGCCAGGGACATGCTGGCCGAGACGTAGCTGATCTGCTGCCCGCTGAAACCCAGGGCGCCCATGTGGCCGCTCAACAACATGGCCTGCGCCCCGAGGATCATCGAGGAGAAGGCGAACATCGCCGAGAGGCGCACCGTCAGCGCCGGTTGTTCCATCACGCCCCCCGCAGCAGTGCCTGCAGCCGCAGGGCCAGGGCGGTGTGGCGTTCGGTGGTGCGGGCGTTTTTCAGGGCGATACTCAGCGCCTTCTTGGTGCCCACGATCACCACCCACTCGCGGGCCCGGGTGATGGCGGTGTACAGGAGATTGCGCTGTAGCATCAGGTAGTGCTGGGTGGTCAGGGGCAGCACCACGGCGCGGTACTCCGAGCCCTGGGATTTGTGCACCGAAACCGCGTAGGCCAGCACCAGCTCGTCCAGCTCCGAGAACTCGTATTCCACCTCCTCCTCGAACTGCACCCGCACCACCTGGTTCTCGGCGTCGACGGCGCGGATCCGCCCCACATCCCCGTTGAACACCCCCTTGTCGTAGTTGTTGCGCACCTGCATCACCTTGTCCCCCACCCGGTACTCGATGCTGCCCCGCTTCCAGCCCACGCCCTTGGGGTTGAGCCGCTGCTGCAGCACCTGGTTGAGGTTGCTGGCCCCGGTCTCGCCCCGGTACATGGGCGCCAGCACCTGGATATCCTCGATGGGGTCCAGGTTGTAGCGGCGAGGCAGTCGCTCGGCGCACAGTTCCTGGATCACCGAGGCCACCCGCTCCGGC
Source organism: Candidatus Latescibacterota bacterium (assembly GCA_020852055.1). GTDB lineage: Bacteria > Latescibacterota > UBA2968 > UBA8231 > UBA8231 > SICG01. The sequence goes on along the minus strand of JADZBP010000117.1, from coordinate 12,816 downwards.
TCCTCCTCCTCGATGAAGAAGAAGTCGCGAGCCTCGCGGTTGTTGAGCGCCGGCATCTCGCCGTGGTTGATCAGGTGGGCGTTGGTGACGATCTGGCTTTCCTGGGCCTGGCGGAAGATCTGGGTGAGGCGCACCACCGGCAGCACGCCGCTGGCGATCAGCTCGCGCAGCACCTTGCCCGGCCCCACCGAAGGCAACTGGTCCACATCCCCCACCAGCACCAGGCGGGCGGCGGTGGGCAGGGCCTTGAGCAGGCTGTGCATCAGCGGGATGTCCACCATCGACACCTCGTCGGCGATCAGCGCCTGGGCATTGAGCGGGTTGTCCTGGTGGTGCTCGAAACCTTTGGGGGGCCTGAAACCGAGCAAGCGGTGGATGGTGCGGGCGGGCCGGCCCGTGGCTTCGGCCAGCTTCTTGGCCGCCCGGCCGGTGGGCGAGCAGAGCAGCACCTGCTGCCCCTGTTGTTCGAGGAGGGCGATGATGCCGCGGGTGATCGTGGTCTTGCCGGTGCCCGGCCCCCCGGTGAGCACCATCACCTTGCTCTGCGCCGCCACCTTCAGCCCTTCGCGCTGCTGCGCCGCGTACTGGATGCCCAGCTTCGCCTCCAGCGCCGCGATGGCCGCTTCGGTCTGGTCCTGGCTCTGGCGCAGGGGGGCCCGCAGCAGGCGCTGCATGGCGGCGGCGATGCCCAGTTCGGCCTGGTGCAGCAGGGGCAGGTACACCCGCTCCCCGTCCAGCACCGCGCCCTGTTCGGCGGCCAGCCCCTCCAATCCCTGGGCCAGCAGCTCGGGGCCGATCTCCAACTCCTGCTGGGCCGCCTGCAGCAACTCCTCTTTGGGCAGAAAGACGTGCCCCTCGTCGCTGGCCTGGTTGAGCACGTAGCGCAGGCCCGCTTTGAGCCTTTCGGGGGCCTCGGGTTTGACACCCAGGTTGCGGGCGATGCGGTCGGCGCTGAGGAAACCGATGCCCCAGATATCCCGCTCCAGGCAGTAGGGATTGGCCTGCACCAGGGAGATGGCCTGGTCCCCGTAGGTCTTGTAGATCTTCACCGCGTAGGCCGTGCCCACCCCGTGGGACTGCAGGAAGATCATCACGTCCTTGATCTGGCGCTGGGCCTGCCAGCCGCGCACGATGATCTCCACCCTTTTGGGCCCGGTGCCGGGCACCTCCAGCAACCGGTCCGGGTACCGGTCGATCACCTCGAGGGTCTGCATGCCGAAGTGGTCGACGATGCGTTGGGCGGTCACCGGCCCCACCCCCTTGATCAAGCCCGAACCCAGGTACCGCCGAATGCCCTCCACCGTGGCCGGGTACAGGGTGGTGTAGCGCGAGAACTTGAACTGTTTTCCGTACTGCGGGTGGGAGGACCACTCCCCTTCGAGACGCACCCCCTCGCCCACCTGCACCCCGGCCATCACCCCCACCACCGTGGCCAACTCTTCCTCCCCCACCTGCAGCCGGGCCACGGTGTAACCGGTGTCCTCGGCCTGGAAGGTGATGCGCTCGATGGTGCCTTCTAAAACCTCGGGCACGGAGCACTCTCTCTATATGAGAAATCCCCGCCAGGTTGCCCGGCGGGGATCACTTGCGGTCGGTGGAGCCGCAACCGGCTCACTTCTTCTTGAGTCGTTCTTCGGCGCTGTCTTGGGGGAGATAACCCAGCACCTCGCGGGCATGGTCGATGTCCACCCAGCGCCACTGGTTGTTGGACACCCCGTAGAAGATGTCGAAGTGTACGTCCTCGGGCGCGTCCACCGCCTTCTCGACCAGCTGCACCACGTCGCGTTGGCTGCACCACACGGCCCCGGATTCGGGTTTGTGCGGATGATCCTCGGCATTGACCCAGCCGATGCGCAGACAAAGGGAGGACAGACCGTGGACATCGGCGTAGTACCGGGCCAGGGCCTCGCCCCAGACCTTGGTGGCCGGGTAGAGCCCGGTGGGCCGCACCGGCCATTCGTGGGTCACGGTGTGGATATCGGCCTGGCCGGCTTCGGCGAAGCGGCCCTCGGCCAGGGACTTGTAGGGCTCGTCCAGCTGATACCCCCAGGAAACCATGATCGAGCTGGCGTACACCACCCGCTTCACCCCGGTGCGCACCGCTGCCTCGAAGACAGTGCGCACCCCGACGATATTGCTGGCCAGCAGGCTTTCCCAGGTGGCGTCGGGACGGGGATCGGCGGCCATCTGCACCACCACATCCATGCCCGCCATGGCCTTTTCCACCGCTTCCAGGTCGCTCAGGTCCACCAGGTGGAACTGTTCTTTGGCGATCTGCAACTGCCGGGTGCGGGGCGCCCGTTCGGAGAGCCGCCGCCGTCGGGCCAGACCGTGCACCTCGTACTTGCCCGGCTGGGCCTGCAGGCGCTGGAATACCGAACTGGCGATCAGGCCGTAAACCCCGGTGATCAATACCTTCTTGGCCGCCATGCGCAAATCCTTTTTGGCTGAACGATGCAGCTTTTATTATAAAGCCCCCTCCTCCTGTCTTCAAGAGAAAGGGGCGCTTTTCCTTATATCGGCTGGCCCAGGACGCCGATGTAGTTGAGCGCCCGGTAGCGCTGGTCGTAGTCCATGCCGTAGCCCACCACGAAGACGTCCTCAATGGCAAAACCCCGGTAATGCACCGGCACCGGATGCCGGCGCCGCGCCGGCTTATCGAGCAGGGCGCACACCTTGAGCGAGCGCGGGTTCCGGTCACGGAAACGGGCCAGCAGGAAATCGACCGTCAGCCCGGTATCGACGATGCCGTCGACGATCAACACCTCGCGCCCGCCCAGATCCGCGCCCACATCCTTGGTCAGCCGCACCTGTCCCTGCGACTCGCCCCCGCTATAACTGGAAACACCGACGAAGTCGTATTCCACCCCGGCGGCAAAGGCCTCGGGCAGGCAGGCCAGCAATTCCATCATGAAATGCACCGCCCCGTTCAGCACCCCCACCATCAGAGGCGGCGAATCGGGGTAGTCGGCAGCCACCTGCCCGGCCAGTTGCGCCACGCGCTGGTGCAGCGTCTCCCGGTCGATCAGCACCTGCAAAGGGGCGTGGTCCATGTCCTCGGTCTGGTTCTGGGGGTGTCTCAGTAAGTTAGGGAGTGGCGGGGGAAAAAGGCGCGGGGCCAACAAAAAAAGCACAAGGCTGTACCAGGGAGTGGTACAGCCTTGCGCCGGGGAGGGGGAGCGGGACGGGGGTTGGGGAGATTCAGACTTCGACCAACTCGGCCTCGGACTCCTCCTCGGGCAGGCCGGCCCCATTGGGCGCCGCCTTGCCGCCGTTGATCGGGAGCAGCTGCCGCAACTCGCCTTCGATCGGGTCAGCCATCTCGGGGTGCTGCTTGAGGAAGACGCGGGCATTCTCGCGGCCCTGGCCCAGGCGCTCCTTGGCATAGGAGAACCAGGTGCCACTCTTCTCGACGAGTTCGTGCTGGATGCCCAGGTCGAGCAGGTCGCCCTCGCGGGAGACCCCGATGTCGTCGCCGCGGAACATGATATCGAACTCTGCCTCCCGGAAGGGGGGCGCCACCTTGTTCTTGACCACCTTGATGCGGGTGCGCCGGCCGATCACCTCTTCGCCGTCCTTGATCAGCCCCACGCTGCGGATATCGAGGCGCACCGAGGCGTAGAAACACAGGGCCCGGCCGCCGGTGGTGGTCTCCGGGTTGCCGAACATCACCCCGATCTTCATACGCAGCTGATTGATGAAAACCACGGTGGTGCGCGACTTCTGCACCGAGCCGGTGATCTTGCGCAGGGCCTGGGACATGAGGCGAGCCTGCAGGCCCATGTGGGAATCCCCCATCTCCCCTTCGAGTTCGGCCTTGGGCACCAGCGCGGCCACCGAATCGACCACGATCAGGTCGATGGCGCCGCTGCGCACCAGGGTGTCAGTGATCTCGAGGGCCTCCTCGCCCGAATTGGGCTGGGCAATCAATAAGTTATCGATATCGACCCCCAACTTGCGGGCAAAACTCACGTCGAGGGCGTGTTCGGCGTCGATGAAGGCGGCAGTGCCGCCCCGCTTCTGGGCCTGGGCGATCATCTGGAGGGCGATCATGGTCTTGCCCGCCGCCTCGGGCCCGAAGAGTTCGATGATGCGTCCCCGGGGGATACCCCCCACGCCCAGCGCGATGTCCAGCGAGAGGGAACCGGTGGGGATGACCGCCACCTCGCTCACCTGCGACTCGCCCAGCCGCATGATCGACCCCTTGCCGAACTGCTTCTCCACCTGGCTGATGGCCAGTTCCACGGCCTTGGTCTTGTCGCTGCCGTTGGCCGGAACGCTGCCGTTGAGCTTCGAAGACGATACCATGACATCCTCCTGGATCTTTGCCCCCCGGCTGGACCCAGCCGAGAGCAGCATGAGTTTGTTTTCCTGCACAAAAAGATAGTATTTTTATGTGCAGCTGTCAAGCGGATTTTCGCCGCCCCTTGCCAGAACTCAAACAAGGTCCATGCCAGGCACACATCCACTATAACTTATTATTTATAATTTATTTGATACAGAGATAAAAGCAGAGGATGGCTCTCGGAGGAGCCAATGGTGTGAAGCGGAAGTAGCAGAAACTATTTTTGCAGCAGCGCCAGTTCCTGGGCCGCCTCCAACCCGCCGATGCCCACCACCTCCATGCCCTCGGGCCGGCGCCAGCCCTTGAGGTTGCTGCGGGCCACCAGGCAACGGGTAAAGCCCAGGTTCCGCGCCTCGGCCACCCGCCGCTCGATCTGATCCACCGGCCGCACCTCCCCGCCCAACCCGATCTCGCCGATGGCCACCGTGCCCGGCTCGATGGGCCGGTTGAGGAAACTGGAGACCAACGCCAGGGCCACCCCCAGGTCCACCGAGGGCTCCTCGACCCGGATGCCGCCCACCACGTTGACAAAGATATCCTGCGAGGTGATCTGGTACCCGCCCCGCTTCTCCAGCACCGCCACCAGCAGGGCCAGCCGCTTGGGGTCGATGCCGGTGGCCACCCGCTGCGGGTAGCCGAAACTGCTGGTACTGACCAGGGCCTGGATCTCCACCAATAGCGGCCGCGTGCCCTCGATGGTACAGACCACCGCCGACCCTGAAACCCCCGGCGCCCGTTCGGCCAGCAGCAACTGCGAGGGATTGCCCACCTCCACCAGCCCGCGCTCCCGCATCTCGAAGACCCCGATCTCGTTGGTCGAGCCGAAGCGGTTCTTGGCGGCGCGCAGGATGCGGAAATGGTGGTGGCGTTCCCCCTCCAGATAGAGCACCGTGTCCACCAGGTGCTCCAGGGTGCGCGGTCCGGCCACCGTGCCCTCCTTGGTCACATGCCCCACCAGGAACACCGGCACTCCCCGCTCCTTGGCAAAATAGACCAGGCGGGCGGCGCACTCGCGCACCTGGGCCACGCTGCCGGGCGCGCTTTCGAGTTGGGGATAATAGATGGTCTGGATCGAATCGATGATCACCGCCATGGCCTCGGCCCGTTCCAGCGCCTCGAGGATCGAGGCCAGATTGGTCTCCGAGAACACCAACAGTTCCGGCGACAGGGAGCCGATGCGGCCGGCCCGCAACCGGATCTGGGCCCCCGACTCCTCGGCCGAGAGGTACACGGTGCGCTGATGGCGCCCCGCCAACTGGCCGGCCATCTGCAGCAACAGGGTCGATTTCCCGATGCCCGGATCGCCGCCCACCAGCACCACCGAGCCGGGCATGATGCCCCCCCCCAGCACCCGATCCAACTCGCCCAGGCCGGTGAGCAACCGCTCGGCCTCCTCGAGGGAGACCTCGGTGATGGGCTGCATCGCCGCTGCCGGGGCACGGCGCTCGGGCCGGCGGTGGTCCTCGGGGGGCGGCAGCTCCTCGGCGCAGGTATTCCATTCCTCGCAGGCCGGGCAGCGCCCGAACCAGCGCGGCGCCTGGTGGCCGCAGGACTGGCAAGTGTAGTGGGAACGGACTTTCTTGGCCATGCTCATGCCTCCGCGCGGCGGGCGGCGCTCACCACCCGCGGGATACCGGCCAGATCCGGGCGGATGCTGGCCGGCGCAAAGCAGCCACTCTGTTCGAGCAGGGCCGCCACCTCGTCGGCCTGCCCGGCGCCCACTTCGAGCACCAGCAGCCCCTCCGGGGCCAGGAAGGGCCCTGCCAGGCCCGCCAGCCGCCGATAGAAGTCCAACCCGTCCTCTCCCCCGTCCAGAGCCAGGTGCGGCTCGTGGTCGCGCACCTGCGCTTCCAGGCCCTCTAGGTCGCCCCGGCGCACATAGGGCGGATTGGAGGCGATCAGGTGGAATTGCCCGGCCGGCCGGAAGGGGTCCAAGAGGTCGCCACAACAGAACCCCACCCGGTCCGCCAACTCCAGCTCGCGGGCATTGGCCCTCGCCCGGGCAAGGGCCGCCGAGGAAAGGTCTGTGGCCTTCACCCGCGCCGCCGGACACTCCTGGGCCAGGGCCAGGGCAATGGCCCCCGAGCCGCAGCCCACATCGAGCACCTGCGGCGCCTCGACCCCTTGCAGGTACTCGAGGGCCACCTCCACCAGGATCTCGGTCTCCGGCCTGGGGATGAGCACCGCCGGGTCCACGGACAGGTTCAAGTTGCGGAAGCCGGCCTTGCCGGTGATGTACTGGAGGGGCACCCCGCGCAGCCGCTGGCGCACGTGTTCGCGGTACGCGTCCACCTGCGCCGGGCTGAGCAGCTGGTCGAAGCGCAGATACAGGTCCAGCCGCCTGAGGGCCAAGACATCGGCCAGCAGCAACTCGGCCTGCAATCGGGGGTTTTCGAGGTTTCTTGCGGCGAAGAAGCGGCTGGTTTCCTCCAGCAGGGGAAGCAGCTGCCAGGTGCGGGGCGCCGCGCCGCTCACGCAGGCTCCTCCCCTACCACGGCCAGGGCGTTCTCCTGGGCGGCCAGGGTGAGCTGTTGCACCACCTCTTCGAGGTCGCCGTCGAGCACCTCTTCGAGACGGTAGAGGGTCAGGCCGATGCGGTGGTCGGTGAACCGCCCCTGGGGAAAATTATAGGTGCGGATCTTGGCGCTGCGGTCGCCGCTGCCGATCTGCTGGCGGCGGGCCTCGGAGATCTTCTTGTCCTGTTCGGACTGGTAGCGGTCCAGCAGCCGGGCCCGCAACACCTTGAGAGCCTTGTTCTTGTTCTTCAGTTGCGACTTTTCGTCCTGGCAGGAGACCACGATCCCGGTGGGGAGATGGGTGATGCGCACCGCCGAATCGGTGGTATTGACGCTCTGCCCGCCCGGCCCACCGGAGCGGTACACGTCGATCTGCAGATCCTCGGGATCGATCTGCACGTCCACATCCTCCGCCTCGGGCAGCACCGCCACCGAAGCTGCCGAGGTATGGATGCGGCCATTGGCTTCGGTCTTGGGCACCCGCTGCACCCGGTGCACCCCGCTCTCGAACTTGAGCTTGCCGAAGGAATCCTTGCCCGAGATCAGGAAGATCACTTCCTTAAAGCCCCCTGCCGGGTTGGTACTGGAGGAGAGGGGTTCGATCTTCCAGTTGTGCCGTTCAGCCAGGCGGGTGTACATGCGATAGAGGTCAGCGGCAAAATGCCCGGCTTCGTCCCCGCCGGTGCCGGCCCGGATCTCGATGATGGCGTTGCGGCTGTCGGTGGGGTCCTTGGGCACCAGTTGCACCCGGATCTCCCGCTCCAGGCGCTCCACCTCGGCCCCCAGGGATTCGGCCTCACCGCGCGCCAGTTCCAGCATCTCGGCGTCCTGCTCCTCCCCCAGCATCTGGCGGGCCTCATCGAGCTGGCCCAGCATTTTGCGGTAGCGGGCCGCCAGCTCCACGAGCTCGCGCAGGTCCCCGGCTTCCTTGGCCAGCTTCTGGAAGTTGGCGGTATTCTGCACCGTCTGCGGATCGGCCAGCCGCTCGTTGAGTTCCTGGAAGCGCTTTTCGTAGATGCTCAGTTTGTCCAACATGGCCGGCAGACTTCAGGAAACCAGGGAGTAGGCCTGGGGCGAGGGCTGTCCCAGGGCGTGGCGCAGGGCGACGAGGGCCACTTCCAACTGGTCGTCGCTGGGTTCGCGGGTGGTGATGCGCTGCAGCCACATGCCCGGGGCGCTCATCAGCTGCACCAGCGGATGGTGCCGCTTGCGGCCCGAAAATTTGAGCAGTTCGAAACCCATCCCGGAGATTAGCGGCAGCACCGCCATATGGGTGGCGAAGCGCTCCAGCAGGCTCTGCGGGTGGCCGAAAACGAGGGGAAAGGCGCCGTCCACCACCGCAAAGACGAGCACCGCCAGCAGGGTCACAATCAGCAGGAAACTGGTGCCGCAGCGGGGATGGAAGCGGCTGCAGCGGCGGGCATTCTCCACCGTCAACTCGGCGCCGGCCTCCAGGGCAAAGATACTTTTGTGTTCTGCCCCGTGGTACTCGAAGACCCGGCGGATATCCTGCCACTGACTGATACCCCACAGATACAGCAGCAACAACGAGAGCCGTATGCCGCCCGCCACCCCATTGAAGGCCAGGGCGTCCGGGGTCATGCCCAGGTGCTGGGCGACAAAAAGAGGCAGGAAGAAGAACAGGCCCAGGCCAGCACCCAGCGACACCGCCAGGGTAAAGGCCATGGCCAGGCGTTCCTTCCAGACCCCGCCCGTGGCCGGGGTTGCTCCCCCGCCTTCGCCACCGGCCATCTCCGCCGAGAAATTGAGGGTGCGCATACCCACGATCAACATCTCGAAAAAGGAAACTGCCCCTCGCAACACCGGCACCCGCAGCAGGCGCCAGCGCTGGCTCCAGGGGATATGGGCTTCCTCGCGGACCACGATGCCCCGGTCGGGCGTGCGCACCGCGGTGACGATCTTGCCGGCGGCGCGCATCATCACCCCTTCGATGACCGCCTGTCCGCCCACCGGCAGATCCTGGGCCAAATCCAGCCTCGCCTCGCGACTGCCCAACTCAGTCAACGCGTTTTCCTTGGTCGCCGTGCTACCTGCATGGATTGCGGTCTTTGCTCCCCGTGGGCACTTCGTCCGCACCTTCGCTTATCGTTGCGGTCCGTACATGAAAAAGGTGATAAGACCGCAGCCCTATCACCTGAAGAATACCTGATACACCCTAAGCCTTGGCTGCCGCCTCCTGCTGCCCGTACCGCTTCTTGAACTGCTCGATACGCCCGCCCTTCTCATTGATCAACTGCCGTTTGCCCGTATAGAAGGGGTGGCACTTGGAGCAGAGCCCGACGTGCAGCGACGCGATAGTCGAACGGGTCTGCACCTTGTTGCCGCAAGTGCAGACGATGGTGACTTCGGGATATTCGGGATGGATATCGGGTTTCAACGGAACACCTCCTGGAAAAGGACGAGCCTTAAGATAGGCTGCCAACGGGAAAAAGCAAGAGGCCTGGCCTATTCGTTCATCGCTTTGAGGAACTCGGCATTGGTCTTGGTGCCGCGCATACGCTCGAGCAGGAATTCCATACCTTCGGTGACGCCCATCTGGTTGAGGATACGGCGCAGAATCCACGAGCGACTCAGCTCGTATTCCGAAAGCAGCAACTCCTCCTTGCGGGTACTGGTGGTGGTCACGTCGATGGCCGGGAAGGTGCGGCGGGTGCTGAGCCGGCGGTCAAGGACCACCTGCATGTTGCCGGTGCCCTTGAACTCCTCAAAGATCACCTCGTCCATCCGGCTGCCGGTCTCGACTAGCGCGGTGGCGACGATGGTGAGGCTGCCGCCTTCCTCGATGTTGCGGGCCGCCGCAAAGAATCGGCGCGGCCACTGCAGGGCCGTCGAATCGACACCGCCGGTGAGGATGCGGCCGCTGTGCGGCGTCACCGTGTAGTAGGCGCGGGCCAGGCGGGTGATACTGTCGAGCAGGATGACCACGTCGCGCTTGTGTTCGACCAGACGCCGCGCCTTCTCGATGACCATCTCGGCCACCTGCACGTGCCGGGTGGCCGGCTCGTCAAAGGTGGAACTGACCACCTCGCCCTCGACCGAGCGCAGCATGTCCGTCACTTCCTCGGGCCGCTCGTCGATCAGCAGCACGATGAGCACGACCTCGGGATGGTTCTTGGTAATGGCCTTGGCCAGCTTCTGCAGCAGCACCGTTTTGCCGGTGAAGGGCGGGGCCACAATCAAGCCGCGCTGCCCCTTGCCGATGGGCGAGAGCAGGTCGAGGATGCGGGTGGTCATGTCGGCGGGATCGTGTTCCAGGGTCAAGCGGGTGCGGGGGTGGAGGGCGGTGAGATTTTCGAAGATCGTCTTGTTCTTGGTGACCTCGGGATCTTCGAAGTTGATCGCCTCCACCCGCAGTAAAGCGAAATATTTCTCGTCGTTTTTGGGTGGCCGGATCTGCCCAGAAATGGTATCGCCCGTCCGCAGGCTGAACCTTTTTATCTGGGAATGGGAGACATAGATGTCGTCTGGCCCAGGCAGATAGTTGTAACTGGGGGAGCGCAGGAAGCCAAATCCTTCCTCCAACACCTCCAACACCCCCTGGGCGAAGATCAGACCACTGCGCTCGGTCTGGCTCTTGAGGATGGCGAAGATCAGCTCCTGCTTGCGCATGGCCGTGTACTCAGGCACCTCCAGGCTGCGCGCCAGCTCCTGGAGATCCAGGATATTCATGCGCTGTAACTCGACAATGTTCATTTTATTGCGTTCGGGCGGCATCGCACACCTTTCGCGAGAGATTGTACTGGGCACACTCCAGACCTGGGACATCCGGACGGCCAGCTGCCAAAAGAAGGAAATGATCTATACAACGGGTAGGACCACAAAGAGGCAGTCGGTATGGGTCAACCGATCCCGCAACCGCCAAACGGCACGCTGCAAACCAGGAATTTCAGCAGTAGAGACGAAAATCAGCGCAGGAGTTGGATAGCCTATAAAGGAGAGTGCGGGAAAGGATGAATCAGGTGAGCAGAAAAGCGCAGTAATCCAAAGCTATGGAGAAACCTGGAATTTGTCAAGCCCTGCGGCGGCGGTCCTGGCGGACGACCACCGCAGGGCTCTCACACCTGTGGATCAGCCGCCACGCACCACATCGGCGTTGGCGATGGCCTTGCCGAAGTTATCGGCGAAGAGAAAGAAATCGTCGAAATCGATCTTGCCATTGGGAACCAGATCGTAGATCGGGTCAAAGCTACCCTCCCCCGTCCCTAGCCCGAAATGATCGGCAAAGAGAAAGAAATCGTCGAAGCCCACCCGGTCTCCCTGCTTGCTGAACCAACCGAGCACCGGCAGGCCGTCGGTCCCCACCGGCTCAACCGGGGGCACATAGGTGTTGTCGAGTGCAGACGCGATCCGGGCCAGGTCCGCCGCGCTGCCGATCTCAACCGCATAATCGGTCTCGTTGTCGCTGTCAAAGGGACGCACCGCATAGATATAGGTGACATCCTTAGCCGGGGTCAAGTCGACATAAGCCGTGGCGCCGGTAGGCAAGGTGGCGATCAAATCCTCGGTATCGTTGTCGGCGTTGACGCGGTAGATGCGGTACCCGCGCAGGCCGCTCTGGGTCACCACCACATCCCCAAAGGCACTGAGCACCCGGTGATCGTCAGCCGACAACTCCCATGCGAGGGTGATGCTGCTACCGGTATCTTCCGGGGTATCGATGGCGGTGAGATTGGTCACTGGTGCGGGGGGGATATTATCGACGGAACGCACCGGTACCTCGGTAGTGGTCAGTTCGGCCTGCACGGCCCAAGCCCCCATCAACACCCCCAGCAACCCGACCGACAACGGGATACTACCCTTTTTCATCACTTTTGACCTCCTGCACCAACTCCATGGATTGCTGCACCAACTTTCCTAAAAGTTACACGGCTCGTTGGGCCCGGTCAACCCCTTTTCGCGCAGCCACCCAAACAAAAGAGGCACAGCCCGCAAGGGCTGCGCCTCCTCGAAACAACTACCTGGCGGGAATCTCAGTTCGAGGCGTAGGTGCCGCTCTTGCCAAAATTGTCCGCGAAGATAAAGAAGTCATCAAAGGTCACCGCGCCGTCGCCACTCAGGTCGAAGGCCTCGTCGAAACCAACATCCGCCGAGGTCTTGCCGAAGTTGTCGGCGAACTGGAAGAAGTCGTCGAAGGTGACGGAAGCATCGCCGTCAAAGTCGCCGAAGATCTCCTGGCCATCCGCACCGATCAGCGGAGTCGCCCCGCCTGCGGGAATACCCGTGCCTGCCACGGTGATCGCGAAATGAGGATGGGTCGCATCGTCGGTATGGACGTCGATCGTGGCGGCAAAGACGGAATCAGTGGCCGGGGCAAAAACCACCTCAATGGTCTTCGACTCGCCGCCGGCGAGGGTGAAGTCACCTTCGTCAGAGAGCGAGAAGGCATCGCTGCCGGTGATGCTGACGGTGATATTCAGCGGCAGGCCGCCCTTGTTGGACACGATCAGATCGCGGCTCGAGAAGCTATCGACCGTAGTGCGGGGAAAGCTAATCGACTGGGTGTTGACATCGGCGACCGCGCCACTCAGCCCCCCAGTCACCGTGGCCGTCAGGCCGATGACCATCAGTTTATTGTTCGGATCGTTGGTGACGATGGTCAAGGTGCCGGAGTAGCTGCCATTCACATTGCCGACATCGGCAGCGGAGAAAGTGACGACGAGGTTGCCGCTCTGGCCGTTGGTCAGACTGAGTTTAGCCGGGGCGACCGCGAAGCCAACCCCTTCGACCGAAGCCGAAACACTCAGGATGGCGTCGGTCTCCGTGGAGCTGTTGGTGAAGGAAAGGGTGCTGGTGCCTTCGGCATCCGCTGCAACTGCGCCAAAGGCGATGTCGGTGGCCTGCGCCGTGCTATAGTCCAGCAGGGCACCCAGGCCCGCATCGGCGAAGACCTGAGGATCGGTGGCGACCACTTCGTCCAACTGGGCCACGACGTCG
>JADZBP010000116.1 GCA_020852055.1 Candidatus Latescibacterota bacterium | reverse complement strand
GATCAGGAAGAGGGTGGGGGCCGAAAAACTGGCCGCCACGGTCTGGCCCGCGTCCACGGGACGGGAGATCACAGTGCCGTCGATGGGGGCGTAGATGGAGGCGTAGCGCAGGTTGATGCGCGCCCGGTCGAGGGCGGCCTGGGCCGACTTGAGCCCGGTTTTGGCCTGGTCGAGGGCGAACTGCGCCTGCTCGAGGTCGCTGGCCGAGGCCATGTTTTTCTCGTAAAGGGTGGCGATGCGCCGCTGTTCGCGGCTGGCGTGGTCGAGCTGGGACCGGGCTCTCTCCATGTTGCTGTCCGCGTCGCGCACCGAGGCGGCCAGGAAGGTGGTGTCGATCAAGGCGATGAGGTCGCCCTGGCGCACCTTCTGGTTGAAGTCGACGAAGATCTTGGAGATGGTGCCCGATACCTGGGTGCCCACCTGCACCGTGCTCACCGCGCTGAGGGTGCCGGTGCTGGAGACGATGGACTCTAGGTCGCCCTTTTCGACCTTGACGAAACGATATTTGGCGGCGGCGGTCTTGGTGTCGGAAAAGGCGTACCAGCCTCCGGCTCCGACCAGGGCCAGGACCAGGGTTGCGAGGAGGATCTTCTTCATGGTATCACCAGCGACCTGAGGGGGTGGGTATTCGGGTGGTTGTTATAGTAAAGACCCTGAGGCGCTGGGAAAAGTTTTACCCGGGGGCAAACAGGGGGTGCATCCCCCGGGCGAGAGCCGCCACCGCGCTTCAGAGGGGCAGGCCGATACGGCGACCTTCGGCGGCAGAACGGTAGGCGCCCAGGACCATCTCCACCGAGACCCGGCCCTCCTCGGGACTGATGGTGAGGTCGCTCAGGCCGCGCAGATAGTCGATGAAGGGCCGCGGCACCGCGGCGATGCGCTCTCCCTGAGAGGCGGGGATGGGCAGCCGGAACTCGGTCCAGTGTTTTTCGTCCCGCCGGATCAGGCGCAGGGGCGCCGAGTCGGCGTGGCGCGGGGCGGCGGTGGAGGGGGCGTCGCCAAAATCCTGGATGATGGTGCCCTGGTCCCCGTAGATTTCGGTGGTGTTGACCCCCGACACGGTGGTTGAGGAGTTGAGCAGGACCCCGATCTCGCCCTTGGCGAAACGGTAGAGCGCCACCCCGTTGTCGTCGGGGGCATTGCTGCCCAGGATATTGTCGATCTCGGCGGTGACGCTGCGCGGGGCGCCCAGCATCCAGTAAAACCAGTCAGCCGCATGGGTGGCGTCGTCGAAGAACATGCCTACATTGGCCACCGGGTCCACATGCCAGCGGGTGCCGCCGGTGCCGAAGGCGGGATTGAGCAGCACGTTGATGGTGTGCCGGCGGCGCACCAGGAAGATGCGGCCCACGGCCCCTTCGTCGAGCAACTGTTTCATCTTGCGGTTGACCGGGTCCTGGCGCATCTGGAAGGCCATGCTGAATTTTACCCCGGAGCGGCGCACCGCAGCCGCGATGCGGTCGCAGTCCTCCAGGGTGGTGGCCATCGGTTTCTGCAACAGGATGTGTTTGCCGGCGGTGGCGGCCCGTTCGGCGAACTCGGCGTGGCGATTGGTCTCGCAGGCGATGATCAGCGCGTCGATGCGCGGGTCCTTGATCACCTCGTCGGCATCGGCGCGGAATTCGAGGCCGTAGGCCTGGGCGGCCTGCCGGCCGCGGGGTTGATCGTCGTCCCAGGAAGCCACCAGCTTGACATCGGGGAAGTCGCGCATCACCTGGCAGTAGGTATTGGCGTGGCCGTGGGCGTGGCTGAGTACGCCGATTCTGACGCGGTCCATGGGTTCCTCCTTGGGTGCCACGGGGCACTCGGTGGTGGCGATGGCCGGCAACATACCTTGGTTAATATCCTAAACCCGAACACGGAGAGAAAGTGATGGGCGAGTCTGGTCAGGCGCAGCGCACGGATGGGGTGGCGGGGAAACTGCAGCTTTTCGAAGGCGCCTATGCCAGCGGCCGCCTCGACCTGGCCCTGTCCCTGGCCGCTTCGCTGGGGGACACCCTGCGCGCCGAACGGCAATGGCAGGCGCCCGCACCCCCAGTGGCCGGGCCCCGGGCCCACGGCGCCGTTGCCGACCTGCCCGATGCCTGGAGGAGCTGGGCTCGGGGTTGGGCTTGGTATCAGGTACTTGAGGTGACTGAGGAGGCGGGCATCGACCGCCCGGCCGAACTGGTGGAGGTGTGGCTCGCCTTTGACGAGAACCAGGTCCGCGACCTGCGCCGCGAACTGCGCTTGGCCCGCTGCGAGGGGGCCGGGCTGCGCGAGGTGAAAAGCCAGGTGGATGGCGAGGTGTGCAGCGGCGGGACGCGGCAGGGCCGGCTCTCCTTCCTCGCCCAGGTTCCCGCCGGCGGCCGGGTGGCCTACGTGGTGTTCTACGGCAACCCCTGGGCCGAACTGCCGGCGTACCCCACGGACCTCCAGGTGCGGGGGGAAGGGTACCATCTCACCATCGAGAACCACCACTACGGAGCCCACCTTTCGGCGCAGACCGGGCAGCTCGAAAGGTTGGTCTACCGCCGCGCCCAGGGGCTCGAACTCTTCGCCGGCGGCGAGGGCCACGGGGAGCCGCCCCATATAGATTGGGCCCACGATTACCTGGCCGATGGCAAGTTCCAGAAGTTCCGCGTCACCAACTGGGCGGCCTGCCCCAACTGGGAGGTCAGCCGGGGGCCGGTTGCGGTCAAGGTGCGCCGCTGGGGTTTCCCCCACAGCCCGGTGCACCCGCTCTTTGCGCCGAGTCGCATGCACATCGACGTCGAGTACACCTTCATCTCCGGCCAGCCCTACTTCCGCAAGGAGGGTTCGATGGAGATGGTGAAGGATTTTGCGATCGACTACCTGCGCGACGACGAGTGGGTGTTCTCCGGATACTCCTTCACCGATACGGTGTGGATGGACCGGGAGGGACGCCTGCACGAGGGCGAGGTGGCTGCCGGGCAGAGCGACGACCTGTGGGGGGTCGGGTTCTTCAACCGCCACAGCAGGGACGCCTTCATCGCCCTGTGGCTGGAGCACAGCGCCAGTGGCTTCGACGGGTTGCACCATACCGGGGTGCCCCAGATCAACTACCAGGGGCACGGACAGTTGTGGAGCCGCTGGGCGGCGCACAGTCAACCCCAGTTCAAAGCGGGCACGGTGCTGCGCCAGCGCAACGTGTACCTGGTACATCCGTACGAAGGGCCTGCTATGGTTGAGGCCTCCCGCCGCGGTTTTCTGCAACCCCTGCAGGTGGGGCCGGGCCATCTGCCCGCCGGTTGTACGGCTTCGGGGAGCCTGGGGCGGCCGGGGGAGACCGAATCCGGGCTCAAAGCGGATCTGTGGGCGGCGCTGCGGCAGGTGCGCGACGACATGCTCTATACCGCGGATGCGAACCTGGTGGACATGGGCTATATTTACGACCTCCGGGTGCGCGGCGACGTGGTCCAGGTGGTGATGACCATGCCCCATAGGGGCCGGCCCTGTTACCGGTACCTGGGTGAACCATTGCGCCGCCAGTTGCTCGCGGTGCCGGGGGTGCGCGAGGTCCTGGTCGAGTTCACCTGGGAGCCGGCCTGGTCCCTGGCCCGTCTCAGTGCCGCCGGCCGGGCCGCCATGGGCCTGGAAGGTTGAAAACGCAAAACGAGGATAGCGATGAGCGAAATCCTGCTTCCCAGCACCAATGCCGACGGGCTGCCCGTGGTGCCCATGAGCCCGGCCCAGCAGTACATCTTCGACCTCAAGGGGTGGATCTGCCTGCCGGGCCTGCTCAACGAGGAGCAACTGGCGCCGGTGCGGGCCCACCAGATGAAGTTCCTCTACGAGCGCGAGAGCCTGCCGCCCGAGCAGCGCGACAATCACGGCGGGCCCTCCCAGATCCTGCTCGACCATCCGGCGGTGGTGGGGGTGCTCAACGCCGTGCTCTCGCACCAGGCCCTGGCCGCCGAAGACTGCTACGGTTTCCGCTACGACCACACCTACACCAGCCACCGCAAGGCCGGCCACGACAACTGGGGGCCCCACGGCGGCGGCGGGTACTTCAACTTCTGCGGCAACTCGCACATCTACCAGATGCTGCCCGGCCGGGTCCACTCCGGCCTGACCCGGGTGGTGTGGGAACTCAACGAGGTGGGGCCCGGCGACGGGGTGACCATGTTCCTAACCGGCAGCCACAAGGCGGCCTTCCCCCGGCCGACGAGGTGAGCGGCCGCGACAGCTCGCTCTGGGAGACCTACACCTGCCCGGCCGGCTCGGTGGTGATCTTCACCGAGGCCCTGTGCCACACCGGCACCAAATGGGTGAACCCGGATCGCGACCGCCTCAGCCTCTTCACCTGCTACGACACCGTGAATTCCAAATGGGGCAAGGGTTGCCCTGCCCCCGAGGTGATCGCCGCCATGGCCCCCAAACGGCAGACCCTCTTCCGCGGGGCCTGGCACGGCATGACCCAGATCCCCAACATCAACAAGTACTACGACGAGGCGAACCGGGCGGTATGAAGATCACCGGGGTCAAGACCACCCTCTACGCCCACCGCCTCAGCCGGCGTATGGGCGACGCCAACTCGCCTTCGGGCCGGGTGAGGGGCACCAACTGTGTGGTGGAGCTGGAGACCGACGAGGGGCTGATCGGTATCGGCCTGGGCGGCGGCGGGGTGCGGCCCCAGATCCAGGGCCTGGTCGAGGGGCTGCTGGTAGGCCAGGACCCGCGCCGGGGCTACGGGCTGTGGCAGCGCATGGTGAACAAACACTTCAAGGGCGGGCACGACGGCCTGATCAACGACGCCATCTCGGTGCTGGATATGGCCCTGTGGGATCTCAAGGCCAAGATCAACGGCGAGCCCCTCTGGAAAACCCTGGGCGGCAGCCGCAGCCGCGCCCTGGCCTACGCCAGCGGCATCGAATCCCCGCTCACCGACCAGCAGGTTTTTGACTGGTACGCGCAGATGGCCACCCTGCACGGGTTCAAGGGGGGCAAACTCAAGGTGGGGCTCGACCAGGACGCGGACCTGCGCCGGCTGGGGTTGATGGACCAGGCCCTGCGGCGGGTCACCGACCGGCCCCAACTGCTGATCGACGCCAATGAGTACTGGTCGCCCAAACAGGCCATCCGCAAGGTGCGGGAGATGGAGGAGCGCTTCGACCTGGGCTGGGTGGAGGAGCCGGCCCGGCGCTGGGATTTCCTCGGCCTCAAGCGGATTTCGGACAGCGTGCGCAGCCCCGTGTGTGCCGGCGAGAACCTCGATACCCTGGGCGATTTTCTGCCCTACTTCCACCACCGCTGCGCCGACGTGATCCAGGTCAGCTATGGCATGACCGGCATCACCGGCGCCCTGCAACTGGCCGACGCGGCGTACGGGTACGAACTGCCGGTGACCCTGGGCGGTTCGCCGGGCAATATACACGCCCACCTGGCCACGGTGATGCCCAACTTCATGTGCCTGGAGGTGGTGGACGCCGAGTCGGGGGATGGGGTGTTCAACACCGATGTGGCCATCGTGGACGGCTGGGCGGTGCCGGGGGATCGGCCCGGCCTGGGCCTCGAGATCGACCGCGAGGCCCTGGCCCGGCAGACGGTGGAACGGGTGCCACCGGGAGCGGGCCCCAGCCCCTTCGGGCGCCGGCCGGGCGCCGGGCTGTACGAGGTGCGGCCCAGTGCCGCCGAACGGGCCGAGGCTGCCAAAGGGGTGGAGGACTGAGATGAGGATCACCGGGTACCGCGTCGAATCCTATGTGATGCAGATGGACCGGCGCATCGCCGACGCCAACCATCCGCCGGGGGAAGACCTGATGCCGGCCAGCCTGCTCTGGCTCGAGACCGACGAGGGACTCTCGGGACTGGCGCTGGGCGGGGGGGATATCGCACCTTTCTTCCCTTTTCTCGAAGGGCAGGACCCGCGCGAGGTGATCGGGATCTGGCGGCGGATGGTGGATTATATCCACAAAGTCGGGGTGGTGGCGGGCGGCGGGGTGATCAGCGCCATCGACACGGCCCTGTGGGACCTCAAGGCCAAGATCGCCGGGGAACCGCTCTGGCAGACCTTCGGGGCGCTGGAGGGCCGGGTCAAGGCCTATGCCAGCGGCATCGACTACTGCCTGGGCGACGACGAACTCTTCGCTTTCTACCGGGGCATGGCCGAACGCGGGGTGGACGGGGGAAAGCTGAAGCTGGGCCTCGACCTGAACGCGGACCTGCGCCGTATCGGCATCATGCGCGAGGCCCTGAGTCTGGCCAGCCCGCGGCCGCACCTGATGATCGATGTCAACGAGTACTGGTCGCCCAAACAGGCGGTGCGCTACCTGCAGGAGATCGAGAAACACTACGACATCACCTGGGTGGAGGAGCCGGCCCGGCGCTGGGACTACCGGGGCCTGCGGCAGGTCTCCGAGCAGGTGAGGGCAGCGGTGGCCACCTGCGAGAACCTGCGCCATATCAGTGAGATATACCCCCTGGTGCAAAACCAGGCCGTGGATATACTCAATATCTCCGCCGGGCAGACCGGCTTCACCGGGTGCCGCCAGATCGCCCACCTGGCCCACGCGTACGAGTTGCCGGTCTCGATGATGAACTGCCAGGCCCAGTACATGGCCCACCTGGCCGCCGCCCTGCCCAACCATCTGTCCATGGAAGTCGTAGACGTGGCACGCGAACACTGCCTGCGTTTCAGCCACCACCTGGAGGACGGCTGCATCGTGCTGGGCAAGGAGCCGGGCCTGGGCATCGCGGTGGACGAAGAGCGATTGCGCGCACTGCAGGCCGATCCGCCGGCCAGGAAGGCGAATTTCCCCTTCCCGCGGCGCGAAGGGGCCGGACTCTACGTCAAAGCCCCCGAACCGGGCGAGGTGCCGTGGCAGTGATTCCGGCGAGGTTCCGATGCCTACCCTGAGGCCAGGATGCAGTTGAGCTACGCGCAGAAGCTGGAGATCTACCGCCGGGGGTTCGTGCAATTGCCCGGGGTGGTGCCCCAGGTGATGGTGGACGCGGCGCTGCGGGCCATCAACCATTCCTTCGGCGAGGGGATGGACCCGGCCCTGCTGAACCAGTTCCGCTCCCAGTCCTATTGCCCGGAGCTGCGGCAACACGAGGTGATCACCAACCTGTTCAATCAGACCCCGGCGAGCGACCTGGCCGCTTCGGCGGTGGGCCGCCTCCGGCCGGTGGGCGGTGGGCAGATCGCGGTGCGTTTCCCCTCGCTGCAGGACCCGCCCGAGGAACCGCGCGGGCACCTCGACGGCATGTACTCGCCCCACAACGGGGTGCCCAAGGGCGAGATCCACAACTTCACCATGCTCCTGGGGGTGATGCTCAGCGAGGTCAAGGCGCCCTTTTCCGGCAACCTGACCGTGTGGCCCGGCTCGCACCACACCTACGAGCAGTACTTCCGCGCCCACGGGCCCGAAGCCCTTCTGGCGGGTATGCCGCCGGTGGACCTGGCCCCGCCGGTGCAGGTGCTGGCCCAGCCCGGCGATGTGGTGCTGGTCCACTACCAGGTGAAGCACGGGGCCGCACCCAACGTCTCCCCCCATCCCCGCTATGCCATCTACTTTCGCCTCTCCCACGTGGACCACGAGGCGCGCAAGCGCGAGGTGATGCAGGATATCTGGCTGGAATGGGAGGGCATGAAGCAAATCGTCGCCGCCCGCCGCGAAGGGCTGCCGGCGGCCTAGACAGCAAGGAGAAGGGTTGCGATGGGGGTACTCGACAGTTTCCGCCTCGACGGACAGGTGGCGGTGGTGACCGGTTGCCGGCGCGGCATCGGCAGGGGCATGGCCCTGGCCCTGGCCGAGGCCGGCGCCGACATCGTCGGCGTCAGCGCCGCGCTGGAGCCGGGCAGCGAGGTGGAGGGCGAGGTGTTGGCCTGCGGCCGGCGTTTCTGGCCCTATGCCTGCGACTTTGCCGATCGCCAGGCGCTCTACCGGTTCGTGGGCAGGGTCGAGGCCGAGGTGGGGGCGGTCGACATCCTGCTCAACAACGCCGGCATCATCCGGCGCGCCCCAGCGGCCGAGCATTCCGACGAATTCTGGGACGAGGTGATTCGCGTCAACCTTGACGCCCAGTACCTGCTGGCCCGCGAGTTCGGGCGCCGGATGGTGGCGCGGGGGCGGGGCAAGATCGTTTTCACCGCCTCGGTCCTCACCTTCCAGGGCGGCATCACCGTGCCGGGGTACGCAGCGGCCAAGGGCGGCATCGGCACCCTGACCATGGCCCTGGCCAATGAGTGGGCCGGAAAAGGGGTGAACGTCAACGCCATCGCCCCGGGATACATCGCCACCGACAACAACCAGGCCCTGCGCGACGACCCGGTGCGGTCCGGGCAACTGATGACCCGCATTCCCGCCGGCCGCTGGGGCCAGCCCGAGGACCTCAAAGGCGCCGTGGTCTTTCTCTGCTCCCCGGCTGCGGCGTACGTGCACGGGTCGATCCTGGTGGTGGACGGCGGCTGGCTGGGCCGATGAGGCGGCTGCTGGTGGGCACGGGACTGCGGCTAGCTGGCGTATTTGGCGATTGAAGGGTAGATTGGGTGCGGGGATTACGAGACCATAAGGCGGAAACGAACCAAAACTGAAGATGAAAGAAGGGGATACCTGACGGGGGAACACGTTCCACCAATGAAGTTCCCGCACCGCGATCTCGTTTCTACCACCAGCCATCCACCACTCCTCAGTGACCTGACCAGCGAGATGGAGTTCCTGCGCCACAGCAGCGCCAAGCTGGGTGTGGGGGATCCAGACCAGGTGGCTCGCCGCCTGGTCCAGGCCATCGTCGACCGGGGGACCTTCGATCGGGCGGGTGTTTTTCTGGTTGACGAGGAAAAGGAGGTGCTGCGCGGCACCTGGGGGGTGGACCCGCAGGGGGAACTGGCCGACATCTCGGGTACGTTATTGCCGATCCAGGGGGCGCTCCTGGTGCAGCTGGCCGGGGCGGCGTCCATCATTGCCGGCGATCTGGGCCATGTCCTGATGGGCGACCAGACCGGGGCCGGGCCAGGCCACCTCGGCGGGAATGCCGCCGCCAGCCTGGCGGTGCCCATACGCCTGGGCCACCGCATCGTCGGGGTGCTGGCGGTCGACAACCATACTTCGCGGCGGCCCATCCACCAGGACCAGGTGCTGCCGCTGATGGTGCTGGCCAACCAGGCCGCCTTGGCCATGGAGAACAACCATCTGCGCCAGGAGTTGCGGGCCGCCGCCGCAGAAAACCGCAAACTGCGGGAATCGCCGGCGCCGCCGGGCCGGGACACCAGGCCGGCTCCTGCCAGGCCAACCGATCTTTTCGACCGGGTGGTAGCCCGCAGCCCGGGAATGCGCTGGGTGGTGGAACTGGCGCGCCTGGCAGCCACCACCGATTACCCAGTGTTGATCCTGGGGGAGAGCGGGACCGGCAAGGATCTGCTGGCCCACGCCATCCATGCCGGCAGCCTGCGCCGCAACCATCCCCTGGTGGTGGTCAACAGTGCGGCGCTGTCGAGTGGCCTGGAGGACAGCGAGTTGTTCGGCCACGTCAAAGGCGCCTTCACCAGCGCCACCCGCGACCATGCCGGCCTGATCACCGCCGCCAACCGCGGCACCCTCTTCCTGGACGAGATCGCCGACCTTTCCGCCAGCTCCCAGGCCAAACTCCTGCGCACCCTCGAAAACGGCGAGGTGCGCCGGGTGGGCGACTCCCACGTCAGCCGGGTGGACGTGCGCCTGATCGCGGCCACCAACCGGGATCTGCAAGGGGCCGTGGAGCAGGGGGGCTTCCGCGACGATCTCTACTACCGCCTGGCCCTGATCACCATCACCATCCCGCCCCTGCGCGACCGGCCGGAGGATATCCCCGAGTTGGCCACCACCTTCCTCGAGGAGGTGGCTTGCGAGACTGGCCGGGAGGGCTTTGCGATCACCGACGAGGCGCTGGACCTGGTCGTCCGCGCTTCGTGGCCGGGCAACGCCCGCCAGTTGAAGTCCTGCCTGCGCCTGAGCGCACTCTTCGCCGGGGAGGGCCCGATCCGGGTCGAGCATCTGCCCGAAACCCTCCAGCAGCCGGCAGTGGCAAAACCCACCGACCCCTCGCTGCCCCTCGCCGAAGTGGAACGCCGGCACATCCTGCGGGTGCTCGAGGACTGCGGGTATGACCGCCGCCAGGCGGAGCGACGGCTCCAGATCTCCCGCGCCACCCTGCAGCGCCGCCTCAAGGAGTACGGCATCAACCCCTGATACGGCCCCCTCGGTCCGCCTCATTTTGAGGCTGCAGCCTCAAAATGAGGCGGACCGAGGGGGCCGTATCAGGGGTTGATGCCGTACTCCTTGAGGCG
>JADZBP010000115.1 GCA_020852055.1 Candidatus Latescibacterota bacterium | reverse complement strand
GAGTGTCCTGGTGCTGCTGCCGGTGCTGATCATGCCCCTCAATATGCTGGTCAACGAACGGCGGCTCTATCTGGTGGTGGCCGGGCTCTGCTGGCTGCTGGCCTGGGCGGCGGCGCGCCGGCCCTTGCCCTGGCTCTACCTGCTGCTGCCCGTGGGGGCCGCCCTGACCTGGGCGCGCAACGAGGTGTGGCGGGACGAACTCAGCCTCTGGCGGGATGCCCGGGCCAAGGCCCCGACCATGTATCGGGTGCAGACCAATCTGGGCAAGGCCCTGCAATTGTCCGGGGACACGCAGGGTGCGCTGGCGGCCTATCAGGCGGCGATTGGTCTGGATAACCGCCACGGCGACGCGTACAACAACGTCGCCACCATCCTACACCAGCAGGGCCGTCTCGACGAGGCCATCGGCTGGTACCGCCAGGCCCTGGAGCGATACCCCGACCACGCGGAGATCTACCAGAACCTCGCCGACGCCTTCAGCCAGAAAGGGGACCTGGTTCAGGCGGCGGCCATGTACGAACAGGCCCTGCGGCTCGACCCCGAAAACGGCGCGGCGTGGAACAACAGCGGCCAGACCCTGTACCAGGCCGGCCGCCTCGACGAGGCCGAAGGGGCCTTCCGCCGGGCCGCCGAACTGCTGCCCCAGCAGGCCGAACCCCATAACAACCTGGGCAACCTCTACAGCCGGCGAGGCGACCACGAACGGGCCATCGGGGAGTACCAGCAGGCCCTGGACCGCCATCCCGCCGAGGAGGCGCCGGTGCGGCTCAACCTGGGCCTCGCGCTGAAGGAAGCCGGCCGGCCCGAAGCGGCGGTTGCTGCCTTCGCGCAGGTGCTGCACCTCGACCCGGCAGAACAACGGGCCCGGGTCGAATGGGCCGAACTGCTGGCAGAGCAGGGCCGGCACGCCGAGGCGGCGGCGCTCTTCGAGCAGACCGTGGCGCGCGATGCCCGGCACGCGCGGGCCTGGTACGGGCTGGCCCGCAGCCGCGAGGCCCTGGGCCATCCCCGCGAGGCCGCGGTGGCGTACCGGCGTTTCCTGGAGGTGTGGACGGGAGGGGAGGAACGGGCGGCGGTGGCGCGGGCCCGCCTGCAGGTACTGGAGGGCGGGCGATGAGTGCGACGCAGCGGGCGCTATTGCTGGCCGGGCTGGTCCTGTTGGCCTACGCCAACTCCCTGCAGGGGAGTTTCCATTACGACGATTTTCACTCGCTCCTGAACAACCCGCACCTGCGCCGGTTGGGCGAGATCCCGCGTTTTTTCGCCGACCCAGGCAGCTTCTCCGCCGACCCCGAAAAGGCGATGTACCGTCCGGTGCTGCTGGTCAGCTACGCGCTCAACTATGCTGCCGGACAGTACGGTCCCCTCGGCTACCATCTGGTCAACCGGGCCCTGCACCTGGGCTGCGCCCTGCTGGTGTGGCGCGTCGGGTTGCAGGCCGGCGCCAACCCGACCGGGGCGTGGGCCGCGGCACTGCTCTTTGGCCTTCACCCCCTGGCCACTGAACCGGTGAACTATATCAGCAGTCGCTCCGAGTCCCTGGCGGCGCTGTGGTACCTGGCCAGCCTGAGCTTGTTCCTCGGGCGCTGGCCCGGCTGGGCGCTGCTCTGTTTCGGCCTGGGACTGGGTTCGAAGGAAATGGCTATCACCCTGCCGGCGGCGCTGTGGTTGGCGGAGCAGGCCCTGGGGCGGAATCGGGGCGCCTGGCGTGAACACCTGCCCTTCTGGGGGCTGGGGCTGGCCTATGTGGTCCTGCTGTGGTCCTTCGGGCTGGTCGGCGGGGGTGGGGGAGCAGATCCTGGGCCGCGGGACCTCTGGGCTCAGTTCTGGACCCAGGCCAAGGCCGGCGCCTATTACCTCAAACTGGTCGCGATGCCCGTAGGCCTCAATGTCGAACACGCCTTCAGCGAAGCCGCGGGGCCGGGCCACCCGGCGGTGGGTCTGGCCCTGCTCCTGCTGGGCTCCCTGGTCTGGCTAGCCTGGCGAAGCCGCCGGCAGGCCGGGGTCCTCTGGCTGGCCCTGGCCCTGCTCGCCCTGCTGCCCGCCGTGGTGGTGCCCCTCAACGTGCTGGTCAACGAGCATCGGCTCTATCTGTCCCTGGCTTTCCTGGCCGTGGCGGTCGGGCGGTCCTGGGACCCCCTGCGCCGGTACCAGGGGTATGGCGTGGTGCTGGTGGTGTTGTGCGCGGCACTGGTGGTGCAGCGCAACCGGGAATGGCGCGACGAACTGAGCCTGTGGGGATCGGCGGCCCAGCACAGTCCGGCCATGCCCCGGGTACATGCCCACCTCGGTGAGGCGCTGCGCCGCATGGGCGATTTGGAAGGGGCGCAGCGGGAGTACGAAACCACCCTGCGCCTCGACCCCCGCCATCGGGCGGCGCGCACCAACCTGGGCAATCTCCACTACGAACGGGCTCAGACGCAGAGCGATACCGCTGCGGCCCGGCGCGAATACGCCCTGGCTGCGGCCGAGTACGAGCAGGTCATCCAGCTCGATCCCGACTACCGCGAGGCCCTGAACAACCTGGGCAGCATCTACCTGGTCCTGGGCCGGACCGCCGAGGCCAGCCAGGTGTACCAACGGGTGGTGGCCCTCTCGCCCAATTTCCCCGAAGCCCACTACAACCTCGGCTTGGCCTTGGTGCGGCAGGGCCGGTACCCCGAGGCCGTGGCCGCGTACCAGCAGGCCCTGCGCCTGCACCCCGACGCCGAGACCTGGTGTAGCCTGGGGGAGGTGCGGCTGTTGCAGGGGCAGGAGGCCCAGCGGCAGGGCGCCCCGGACGGGGGCCGCCAGCAGTGGCAGGAGGCAATCGCCTGTTACCAGCAGGCCCTGGCCCTGGACCCGGCCAATACCCGCGCTGCCACCCGTTTGCGCCAACTGGGGGGAGGCCGTTGATGGATGCTCTCGGCCGCCTGGCCGCCGACCCGCGCCGCGCCGCACTGCTGTTGGCAGGGGTGGCGCTGCTGGTCTACCTGAACAGCCTGGGCAACGCCTTTCAGTACGACGATAAACACGCCATCGTCGCCAATCCCCACCTGGGCAGCTTGCGCAACCTGCCGGCGTTTTTCTGGCATCCCGAGTATTTCTCCGCCGACCCGGAAAAGGCGATGTACCGGCCTTTGCTGCTGGCGACCCTGGCCCTGAACCACGCCTGGAGCGGCACCCAGACCTATTCCTATCACCTGGTGAACGTGGGCCTGCACAGCCTGTGTGTGGTGCTGGTCTGGGCCCTGCTGCGCCAACTGGGCCGGCCTGCGGGTGTGGCCCTGTTGGCCGGTCTGATCTTTGCGCTGCACCCCCTGGCCACCGAGCCGGTCAATTATATCAGCAGCCGCTCCGAACTGCTGGCGGCTGCCCTGGTCCTTGGCGCGGTCTGGGCCGCGTGGGGGGGACGGCGCTGGCTGGGCGTGGCGCTTTTTGCCCTCGCCTTGCTGGCCAAGGAGAGCGCCATCGTGCTGCCGGCCCTGCTGCTGTGCCGCGAGTACCGCCGCGGCACCCTGCGCGCCTCGCTGGCGCAGTACCTGCCGCACGCGGTCGTGGCGCTGCTCTACCTCGGGGTGGTGCGGCCCTTTGTCGCCAAGGCGGTGTTCAGCGCCCCGGTCCGTTCGCTGGCCGACCAATGGGGCACCCAGGCCAAGGCGCTGGTGTATTACCTCAAGCTGCTGGTCATGCCCACGGGCTTGAGTGTGCACCACGCCTTCGAGGTGTCCTCGCTCTACTCGGGATTGGCCCTGCTCAGCCTGGTCCTGGTGGCTTCGCTGGCCCTGTGCGGCCGGGCCGGTGGCCGCCGCGCTTTTGGGCTGGGAGCTGGCTGGATGCTCATCACCCTGGCGCCCACCTCGCTGGTGCCGCTCAATATCCTGGTCAACGAACACCGGCTCTACCTGCCCCTGGTGGGGTTGCTGATCTGGCTCAGCGGCCTGGACCGGTTGCCGCGCCTGCCGGGGATATGGCTGGCCTGGGCCGGCATCGCCGCTCTGTTGGTGGTGCAGCGCAATGCGGTCTGGCGGGACGAGGGCACCCTCTGGGCCGATGCGCTGGCCAAGGCGCCGGGCGAGGTGCGGCCCTATGTGTTCCTGGGCAACCACCGGCGCAGCGAGGGCCGTCTTGCCGAATCGGCAGAGCTACTGCAACAGGCAGTGGCCCTGGAACCCGACAACGCCGCGGCGCGCGCCAACCTGGGCACCACGTACGAGAAGATGCGCCGGTATGACCAGGCCATCGCCCTGTACCGGCAACTGGTGGCCGAACACCCGGAACAGGGGGAGTTGCGCTACAACCTCGCCCGCAACCTCCAGTTGGCCGGCCAGGCCGACCAGGCCCGCTCCGAGTACCTGGCCATTCCGCCGGCGACGCCCCATTTCGAGCTGGTGCTCAACAACCTGGGGGCGTTGCAGGAGGGCGCCGGACGGCCGGACAGTGCGTATTATTATTATGGCCAGGCGTTGGCACAGGCCCCCGAATTGGCCGACGCCCGCAACAACCAGCAACGCCTGCTGCAGGCGCTACCGGTGCAGGCCCCGCTGCTTATCGATCAGAGCCGGGCCGGGGTGGTGGAATCCTGGTGCCGGCTGGTGTTGGCGCAGGAGCCCCGGCATCGCGACGGGCTCTTCTTCCTGGCGGTCTCCCTCTTTGCGCAGGGACGGTACGCCGAGAGCATCGCCGCCAACCAGGCCCTGGTCCAGGCCCACCCAGGTTTCGGGGAGGGCCGGCTGCAACTGGCCAATGCGCTCGAAAGCGCGGGCCGGCCCGCCGAGGCGGCGCCGGTGTATCAGGAACTGGCCAGCGGCGCCGCTGATCCGGCCCTGCGGGAGGTGGCCAGGCAACGTCTGCAGCACCTAGAAAGGAGGCTGAGTCAACCGTGAACCTCGAGCGGAAATACGACTGGGTGTTGATCCTGGTCCTGTGCGGCGTCGTGTACGGTGGCTTCCTCAACAATACCTTCCACTACGACGACGAACACTCGATTCAGCAGAACCCCCATATCCGGCAACTGGCCAATATCCCCGACTTCTTCTCCGACCCCGCGCAGTTTTCGGTGGATGCCGACAAGGGCATGTACCGGCCGCTGTTGTTGGTCAGCTACGCCTTGAACTTTGCCCTCGGCGGGTTTTCGGTCACCGGGTACCACCTCCTCAATCTGCTCATCCACGGCCTCAACGCCTGTCTGGTGCGCTGGCTGGCCCTGCGCCTGACCGGGGATGCCCGCGTGGGCTTGGTGGCGGGACTGCTCTTCGCGGTCCACCCGCTGGGCACGGAGCCGGTCAACTACATCAGCAGTCGCTCCGACAGCCTGGCGGCGCTCTTCGCGCTGCTGGCCCTGGGTTTCTTCGTGCAGGCCGAGCAGGACCAACAGCCCCGCCTGCGGACCTGGGTGCGCCTGAGCCTGGTGCTGGCCCTGCTCAGCAAGGAGTCGGCCATCGTGCTGCCGGCGCTTTTTGTCCTCTACGATTACCTCTTCCTCAGCCGGCAGCAGTGGCGGGGGGTATGGGCGCAGTTCTGGCGGCGCCACGGGCCCTATTGGGGTCTGACGGTGGCGTACCTGCTGGTTTTGTCCGTCAACGGTTTCCTCGGGCGTTCCCTGGGCAAACCGGCCCGCGACCTGGGGGACCACTGGGCGACCCAGATCAAGGCCCTGGCCTATTATCCGTACCTGATGCTGATGCCGGCCCGGCTCAACGTGGAGCACCAGTTCTCGGTGGCTCCTGGCTGGTTGGCCCTGCCGGTGCTGCTGGCCCTGGCCCTGGCCCTCTCGGCAGCCTGGCTGTTGTGGCGGCACCGGCGTCAGCAGGACCAGGCGGTCTTCCTGGTGGTGTGGGCCCTGCTGGCCCTGCTGCCGGTGATGCTGATGCCGCTCAACGTGCTGGTCAACGAAAGGCGTCTCTATCTGCCCTGTGCCGCTTTCTGTATCGGCCTGGCCTGGCTGCTGCGGGCCGGCCGGGTGCGGGGCTGGGCCCTGGTCGGGGCGCTGGTGGTGGTCGCCGGCCTGAGCAGTTGGCGGCGCTCCCAGGTATGGGCCGACGAGATGAGCCTGTGGAGCGACGCGGTGAAGAAGGCCCCCCAGATGCCGCGCGCCCAGCTGTACCTGGGCAATGCCTACAAGGAGATCGCCCTGGAGGAGATGGGCCGGACGGGCCGTTCCGCGCACTGGGCCGAGGCGGCCGAACATTACCGCTTGGCGGCCAAATACGCCCCGAACGGGGACCTCGGTCTGCGCGGCCTCAACAACCAGGGCAGCGTGTTGTACATGCTCAACGATTACGCCGGGGCCGAGAAGGCCTGGCGCCAGGCCCTGGCGCAGAACCCGCGTTTCGAGGATGCGCTGGTGAACCTGGGCAGCTTCTACCTCACGGTGGGCCGGGCCCAGCCAGATCGAACCCGCCGCGACCAGCTCCTGCACCAGGCCCTCGACACCTACCAGCAGGCCCTGCAGATCCGCCCCAACCACCCCGAAGCCCACAGCAACGTCGGCGTGGTCCTGCAGGAGTTGGGACAGTACGACGAGGCGCGCGATGCCTATGCGCGCGCCCTGCACATCGCGCCCAACGACGGGCAGGTGCTCAAGAACATGGGCTCGCTCTTCGCCGTCCTCGCCCAACAGGTGCCGCCGGCCCAGCGGCGCGCCTATCTGCTCCAGGCCCGCGAGTATTATTCCAGCGCCCTCTCCTTCGGGTACCGCCAAGCCGGCGAAGGCCTGGCGCAGGTCGACAGGCTGCTGCAAGCCAATCCATGAACCGGCAGCTGTTGTGGATCGTGCTGGCCGGCTGGGCGGTGTACCTCAACAGCCTGGAGAACAGCTTCCACTACGATGACAGCCACGCCATCGTCGAGAACCCCCACCTGCGTTCCCTCGGGCAGGTCCCGCGTTTCTTCACCGATCCTGCGGCCTTCTCGCGCGAGCCGGCCATGGCCATGTACCGGCCGGTCTTGCTCACCACCCTGGCGCTCAACTACGCGGTGGGGCAGTACCAGGTGCGCGGCTACCATCTGGTCAACCTCCTGGTGCATAGCCTGGCCGCGTTACTCGTCGCCCTGGTGGTGGCGCAGTGGTGTGCTTCGGCCAGGAGCGGGTGGTGGGCGGGCATGTTCTTCGCCGTTCATCCGGTGCATACCCAGGCGGTCAACTATATCAGCAGCCGCTCCGAGTTGCTCTGCGGGGCGGGGGTGTTGGCGGCGCTGTACCTGATGGGAGAGCGCCGCTGGCGGCCTCTGGCCTGGCTGGCCTATGGCCTGGCCCTCTTGAGCAAGGAGGCGGCCGTGGTGCTGGTGCCCTTGCTGGTCCTGGCCGAATGGCGTTTGCCGGCGGCCCAGCGGCAGTGGCGGCACCAGTTGCCCTTCTGGAGTATCACGCTCTTGTACCTGCTGGTGATCACCGCCAACGGTTTCCTGCCCCACTCGCTGGGCCAGGAGGTGCGCCCGCTGGCGGCCCAGCTCTGCACCCAGCTCAAGGCGCTGGTCTACTACCTGGGGCTGATGGTGATGCCGGTGCGCCTCAGTGTCGAACACGCCTTCCGCGCCAGCGCCGATCCCTGGTCCGGTGCGGTGCTGCTCAGCCTACTCCTGCTGCTTTCACTCCTGTGGTGCGCCTGGCGCGCGCCCCGCGCTGCCGGCAGTGTGGGCCTGGCCTGGTTCCTGGCCGGCCTGGGGCTCACCTTCTTCACTCCGCTCAATGTGCTGGTCAACGAACACCGCCTGTATCTGCCTTTTGTCGGCCTGCTGCTGGTGCTGCCCTGGCAGGCGGTCCGGCTGCGCTGGGCCGGGGCGGCAGCGCTGGTCCTTCTGGCGGCGCTGACCCTGCAGCGCAACCCGGTGTGGCAGGACGAATACACCCTCTGGCAAGACGCGGCGGCCAAAGCGCCGCAGATGTTTCGGGTGCAGAGCAACTGGGGGTTGGCGCGGTACGCCAGGGGGCAGGTGCCGGAGGCGGAGGCGGCTTTCGAGCGGTCGCTGCAGCTCAATCCGCGCTACGCCAAGACTTGGTGTAATCTGGGATCGGTGTACGAGGAGCAGGGCCGGCCGGCCGAGGCGGTCCGGGCCTATCAGCAGGCGCTGTCCCTGGAGCCGGGGCTGGCCGGAGCCCACACCAACCTGGGACACCTGCAGTTGGCCCGGGGAGACCTGGCCGGGGCCGAATCCCACCTGCAGCAAGCCCTGGCCATCGACCCCTGGTACGCGCCGGCCCGGGTGAATCTCGGGCTCTTGTACCAGCAGCGGGGTGAACCCGCGCTGGCTGCTCGCGAGTACGAAGAGGCGCTGCGGCGCGATCCCACCGCGGCCGAGGCCTGCAACAATCTCGGCCTGCTCTACCTCGATCAGGGCCGGACGGTGGAGGCGCGGGCGGCGCTCGAGCAGGCGCTGCGGCTGCGACCTGGGTACCAGGAAGCGCGCCTCAATCTAGAACTGCTGACCCTCCAGGGGCAGGGGGCGCCTTCGGTTCGGGCCTATGAGGAATTGGTCGAGCGGTACCCGCAGCAGGCCTCCCTCTGGCTGGCGTTGGGCCGGGCCCGCGCCGCCGCGGGGGACTGGCAGGGCGCGGCGCTGGCCGGCGAGGAGGCGCGGCGTCTCAGCCCGGCGTTGGTGGGCGCCCCGGTGCTGCTGGCGGAAGGGTACCACCACCTGGGCCGCCTGAGCGAAGCCGTGGCGGCCTGCCAGCAGGCGGTGGCGCTGGTTCCCGGCGAGGCGGCCCTCTACAACAACCTGGCCGCGGCTCTGGCTGCAGCCGGTCGGGTACCCGAGGCGTTGGCAGCCACCCGCCAGGCCCTGAGTATCGATCCGGGCAATGCGCGGGCGGCGCAGAATCTCCGTCAACTCACCACCCCGCCACCGGGCCGCTGATGGTTTGACAGCAGGGGAGGGCAAGAGTATTATTTGTCCAAATCCCCCCGACCTATGAAAGCGGCTTAATGGATATTTCCCGCATCCGCAATTTTTCCATCATCGCCCACATCGACCACGGCAAGTCCACCCTTGCCGACCGCCTGCTCGAAGCCACCAGCACCCTGACCTCCAAACAGATGCAGAACCAGGTACTCGACAACATGGACCTGGAGCGGGAGCGCGGTATCACCATCAAGGCGCATGCGGTGCGAATGGCCTACCGGTCGCGGGCAGGGGAGGAGTACGAGTTCAACCTCATCGATACCCCCGGCCACGTGGATTTCACCTACGAGGTTTCACGCAGTCTGGCCGCCTGCGAGGGCGCACTGCTGGTGGTGGACGCCACCCAGGGCGTCGAGGCCCAGACGGTCAGCAACCTGTTCCTGGCCCTCAACAACGACCTGACCATCATCCCGGTGCTGAACAAGATCGACATGCCCGCCGCCCAGGTGGAGAGTGTGCAGCAGCAGGTGATCGATCTGATGGGTGGCACCCGCGAAGACATCCTCTCGATCAGCGCCCGCGAAGGCATCGGCGTACCCGAGTTGCTCGAGGCCATCGTCGAGCGTTTGCCGCCCCCCTCGGGCCAGCAGGACGCGCCGCTGCGGGCTCTGATCTTCGATTCCCTCTACGACCAGTACCGCGGCGTGGTCTGTTATGTGCGGGTGGTGGACGGCGAATTAAAAGCCGGCCAGAAGATCCGCTTCCACTCCACCGGCCGCGAGTACGAGGTGGAGGAGGTGGGAGTGCTGCGCCTCGAGCGCTTCGCCGCCACCAGCCTGGGCACCGGCGAGGTGGGGTACCTCATCGCCGGGGTGCGGGTATTGGCCGAGGCGCAGGTGGGCGACACGGTGATCGATGCCCGGGCGCCGGCCGTGGAGCCCTTGCCGGGGTACCAGCCGCTCAAGGCCATGGTCTTCAGCGGCCTGTACCCGGTCAATCCGGACGACTACGAGGAACTGCGCGACGCCATGGCCCGCCTCAAGCTCAACGATGCGGCCTTCTCCTACGAACCGGAGGTATCGCCCGCCCTGGGTTTTGGTTTCCGCTGCGGTTTCCTCGGCCTCTTGCACATGGAGATCGTGCAGGAGCGCCTGGCCCGCGAGTATCAGGTGGAGATCATCACCACCCAGCCCAATGTGCGCTACGAGGTGGTGCGCAAGAGCGGCGAGGTGATCGAGGTCGAAAATCCATCCCTGTTGCCGCCCATCGGCGACATCGCCGAGATCCGCGAGCCCATCCTCTCGGCCCAGATCCTCCTGCCCGCCGAGTACATCGGCGGGGTGATGCAGGTCTGCAACGACCGGCGCGGCAACTATCTCAACACCGAGTACCTCGACGGCAAGCGGGCCATCCTGCACTACGAGCTGCCCCTCGCCGAGGTGGTCATCGATTTCTACGACCGGCTCAAGTCGGTCTCGCGCGGGTACGCCTCCTTCGATTATGAGCACAAGGAGATGCGGGCCAGCGCCCTGGTGAAACTCGACGTGCTGATCAACGGCGAGTCCCTCGACGCCCTGTCGGCCATCGTTTTCCGCGACAAGGCCTACGAGTGGGGCCGGGCCCTGTGCGCCAAACTGAAGGAATTGATCCCCCGGCAGATGTTCGAGGTGATCATCCAGGCGGCGGTGGGCAGCAAGGTCATCGCCCGCGAGGTGGTGCGGCCCTTCCGCAAGAACGTCATCGCCAAGTGTTACGGCGGCGACATCACCCGCAAGCGCAAGCTGCTCGAGAAGCAGAAAGAGGGCAAGAAGCGCATGAAGCAGTTCGGCAAGGTCGAGATTCCCCAGGAAGCCTTCCTGGCCGCCCTCCGCATCGACAGTTAGCCCGATGGGCAAGGCCGTCGCCCTCAAGGCGCCCCGCCGGGGCGGGGCCGCGCGCAAAACGCGCCAGGCGCCCAGGTCTTCGCCTTCCAAACGAAAATATCTCTGGTACCTGGTCGGCGCGGCTCTGGTCGCCCTGCTCGTCCGCACCTTCCTGCTCCAGGGTTTCCGGGTGCCCTCCCACTCCATGGAGGACTCCCTGCTCCTGGGCGAACGCCTCCTGGTCGAGAAGCTCAGTTACGGGCCCCCGGTGCCCTACACCCGCCTGCGCCTGCCCGCCTTCGACGAGCCGGCCCCCGGCGATCTGCTGGTCTTTCGTTATCCCGCCGACCCGAACCGCACCTATCTCAAGCGCTGCGTGGCGGTGGCCGGCCAGCAGGTGGAGATCCGCGACAAGGTGGTGCTGGTCGACGGGGTGCGGGTGCCGGTGCCGGCCCTGGCCAAAAACGCCGACCCGCGGGTCTTCGCCGCCGGCAGGCTGCCCCGCGACAACATGGCCCCGCGCAAGGTGCCGCCCGGCCAGCTCTTCGTCCTGGGCGACAACCGCGACTACAGCCGCGACAGCCGGTCCTGGGGTTTCCTGCCCCGCGAGCTGGTGGTGGGCCGCGCCCTCTGGGTGTATTGGTCCTGCGAGGCGGGGGGAGCGATCGATCTCAACGCCCTCTCCGAGTTGCCGCGGGTGCTCTACGAGCAGGCGCGCAGTTTGCCGGACCGGATTCGCTGGCGGCGGCTGGGGACTTTCGTGCAATGACCCAAGCGGCGAGGCCCAACCGCGGGCTCTATGTGCACCTTCCCTTTTGCCCGCAGGTCTGCCCTTATTGCAGTTTCGCGGTGACCACCGCGCGCCCGCGGTTGCACCGCCGCTACATCGCCGCCCTCGGCGCTGAGCTGAGCGCCCGGCGCCCGGCCGGACCGGAAGGGCCGCTCGATACCGTCTACTTCGGCGGCGGTACGCCGACCCTGCTCGAACCGGCGCTGCTGGCACAGGTGCTGGAGCAGGCCCGCGACCTTTTCGGCTTTGCTCCCGGCGCCGAGATCACCGTGGAGGCCAACCCCGAGGGCGCCGACGCGGCGCGTTTCACCGCCCTGCGGGCTTTGGGTTTCAACCGGCTATCCCTGGGCATCCAGTCCTTTGCCGACCAGAGTCTGCGCCTGCTGGGCCGCCGCCACACCGGGGCTCAGGCAGAAAGCGCCATCGCCCTGGCCCGCAGTGCCGGCTTCGACAACCTGAATCTCGACCTGATCTTCGCCGTGCCCGGGGCCTCTGCCGAGGATTGGGGCCACACCTTGGACCGGGCATTGGCCCACGGCCCCGAGCACCTGTCGACCTATGCGCTGACCATCGAGGCCGAGACCCCCTTTGCCAAACGGGAACGCCAGGGCCAACTGGTCCCGCCCGCCGAGGAGGAGCAGGCCGGCGCCTACGAAGGGGCGGTCTCGCGCCTGCAGGCGGCGGGCTTCGAACACTACGAGGTCTCCAACTTCGCCCGGCCTGGCCGCCGTTCGCGGCATAACTGGGGGTACTGGCACGGCGGCGAGTACCTGGGGGTGGGGCTGGCGGCGCACAGTTTCCTCGGCGGCCGCCGCAGCTGGAACCAGCGCCGGATGCGCGACTATCTGAGTACCGTGGAGGCCGGCATCTCCCCCGAGGCCGGCGGCGAGGTGCTCGACCCGGTGGCGGCCCGCGGCGAGGCTCTGTGGCTGGGGTTGCGCACCAGCGAGGGGGCGCTGCTGCCGCCCGGACTGGCCCAGCGCGAGCGTTTCCGGGCGCTGGTGGCGGCGGGGTACCTGGAACTGCGGGGGGCGCGCGTGGGTCTGACCCGCCGGGGTTTTGTGTTGGCCGACGCCCTGAGTGTTGAACTGATGGAACTTGTGGAAGGAGTTGAGCTGCAGCGATGAAAAGCCTCATGCCAGTACTGGTACTGCTCGCGATCTGGCCCCTGGGGGCCGGGGCAGCGGGCCCCCAGGACGACGAGAAGCAGGCCATCAACATCCACCTGCCTCCCCAAGACAAACCCAAGGTCTCCGAACAGATGTCGGAGATGATCGGCATGGAGGCCTACAAAGAGGTCATGGCCAGCGGCCAGTACCTGGTAGGGCCGGGGGATCAGTTTCTGATCCACGTGCCCGGCCTGGAGGAGCCGGTGGAGGGCAAGGTGTTGGCCGAAGGCGGCCTCTTCATCCCGCGGGTGGGCAAGGTGCGCGTCGGGGGCATGCGCCTGCGCGATGCCCATCTGGCCATCAAGGCGGCCTACCGCGCCGAGGTGCGCCAGGGCGGGGAGGTCGAGGTCGAGCTGATCGCTCCGCGCAGTTTTCCGGTGGCGGTGGTCGGCCTGGTGGAGACCCCTGGCCTGGTCCAGGCTCGCGGGGTGGAACGGGTCAGCGAGGTGCTCAACAAAACCGGGGAGGCGCGCCCGGCGACAGCCTCGCGCCGCAATATCCGGGTGATCAAAACCGCTTTCATGGATCTGGCGGCGGCGGCGCGGGCCAGGGCCATGGCGGCCTCCGGGCAGTACGAGGGGTTGGATGATGAGGCCTCCCAGCGGGTGGATCTCGACCTCTACGAGGTGACCGGCCAATCGCGTTACAACCCCTTTGTCGAAGACGGGGACATCATTGTCGTCGGGGCGCAGCAGGGCAAGGTATCGGCCATGGAGGCGGTGCAGCGGCCCAGCCCCTACGAGTACGTGCCTGGCGACC
Source organism: Candidatus Latescibacterota bacterium (assembly GCA_020852055.1). GTDB lineage: Bacteria > Latescibacterota > UBA2968 > UBA8231 > UBA8231 > SICG01. The sequence goes on along the minus strand of JADZBP010000115.1, from coordinate 7,588 downwards.
GGATCAGCGATCTGCTGACCCTGGCCCTGGGGCCGGCGCCCAACTACGATCCGGCCAATGTCATGCTCTTCCGCTACGCTCAAGACACCAACCAGCGGGTGGAGATGCCGGTGGACCTGGGGCGGGTCGGGGCCGGAGATCCGCAGGCGGATTTGGCGCTGCAGGTCGACGACTGGCTGGTGATCCGCTGGCTGCCGGCGTACCATCGCCGGGGCGAGGTGCGTATCGTGGGCGAGGTGAAGTATCCGGGTTACAGGGTGGTCGAGAAGGGCAAGACCACCCTGCGCGAGATCATCGACAAGGCCGGCGGCTTCACCGATGACGCGGCCCTGGCCGAGGCGCGGGTGGTGCGCCAGAAGCAGAGCCAGCAGGAGGAGGATCTGGACCCAGAGTACGAACGCATCCGCACCATTCCGGTATCCGACCGCAGCGAGGAGGACAACCAGTATTTCATCATGAAGAGCCGCGAGAAAAAGGGGCAGATGGTGGTGGACTTCGTCGCCCTCTTCGAGCGAGGGGACGAGTCCCAGAATATCCAGTTGCTGCCCGGCGACGTGATCGTGGTGCCCGCCCAGCAGCGCATCGTCGTGGTCAGCGGCCAGGCCGCTCATCCGGGAGCGGTGATCTACCACCCCGAATACACCGTCGCCGAGTACATCCAACGGGCCGGCGGCCTGGGCTGGCGGGCCTCCAAGGACGTGCTGGTGATCAAGGCGCGCACCGGCGAGATCAAACGGGCGCGCGATGTAAAACAGGTGGAACCTGGAGACCGCATCTGGATCAAGGAACAACCCGAACGGGATTACTGGGCCATCTTCACCCAGACCATGGGGGTGATCGGCCAGGTCAGCACCCTGGTGCTGCTCTACGCGACCCTGACCAACTAGGCCCGCTACCATGAAGGAACACGAAGCCAATCTGCTCGACTACGTCTATGTGCTGGTGAAGTGGCGGCGTCTGATCTGGGTGTCGGTGCTTGCCGTCGCCCTGGGCACCGCCCTGGTCAGCCTGGTGCTGCCCCAGGAATGGAAGAGCAGCACCACCCTGGTGCCCCCTGAGGAGGAGTTCGACCAGATGGGGCTGGGCATGCTGCTCAACTCGGCCATGCCGCTCAATATCGGCGGCCTGGGCGGGCAGCCGGCCTCGGCCGAAAAGCTGGTGACCCTGCTCAAGAGCCGGCGGGTGCTGGGGGCGATGGTCGACCGCTTCGATCTGGTCCAGGCCTACGGGGCCCCATTTCGCTTGCAGGCCATCGAGGAACTCGACGAGCGCATCGAGGAGGAGTTGGGTCGCGATGGCACCCTCAAGATCGAGGTGCGGGCCGGCAGTCCCGAGTTGGCCGCCCAGCTCGCCAATGCTCTGGCCCAGGAGCTGGACACGGTGAACCGCGAGTTCAAACGGCGTCAGGCCAAGGCGCTGCGCGAATTCCTCGAAGAGCGTATGCTGGTGGTGCGCGGCGAACTCGAAAGCGGCGGCCGGGCCCTGCAGCAGTTCCAGGAGCAGTACGGATTGGTGGACCTCGAGGCCCAGACCGCTGCGGCCGTGGAGGTGGTGAAGAATGTGGTGCTAGCCCAGGTGGAGCAGGAGGTGAAGCTGGGGGTGTTGCGGCAGCAACTGGCCGCCGGCCACGAGGAGCGCTGGCTGGTGGAGGCGGAGGTTGGGGAGCTGGAGAAGCAGTTGGCGGTGTTGACGGGGGAGGCCGGAGCGCGCACCGACACCGCGGCGGCGGCGATACAACGCCAGGCGCTCGGGCCGCAGCTGCGCGCCCTGCCCGAGCTGGGTTTCCAGTACACCAAACTGGGCCTGGAGCTGAAGGTTAAGGAAGAGATCATCCGTTTCCTCGGCACCAAACTCGAGGAGGCCAAATACAAGGAGGCCCTCAACACCCCCACCCTCCAGGTTCTCGACGAGGCGGTGCCGCCCAAGTTCCGCAGCTCGCCCCGGCGGGCGCTGATGGTGCTGGTGGCCATCGCCTGCAGCCTGGTGCTCAGCGCGGTGCTGGCTTTTGTGCTGGAGTCCCTCGGCCAGGCCGGGCAACGGCACCATGAACAACTGGCCCGGATTCGCTCCCTGTGGCGGCACGACCAATAGTTATCACGTGCTAACAAGAGGGAAAACAACCCTGAAGAGCCCGATCCGCCCCGCATCGTTTTTTGGTGTACTGATCCGGGAGCCTGCCGATAATCCAAACAATGGACAGATGGTATGGACTCACCGACCGGATGAATCGGTTCCGCCAGGGGCTCATGAACTTCAGGGATTATACGTTGCCACCACACCTCAAGGAGCAGGAGGGCCTGCCGCGCAGCCATCAGGAACGGCTGTTGTGGATCAAACGCCGGGTGGAGGAGGGGTTCTACGAAAAGGCCAACGTGCTGCAGGCCGTGGCCGAGGCCTTCCTCGATCCGCCTGACAAGAGGCGGGCCGGCGACCAGGCTACCCCCGAACCTCCAGGGGCAGAGGGCAGCGAATAAAAAAACCCGGGGCGATCAGCAGATCGTCCCGGGTTTTCATTTATGGTGGGGGGAGCAGGATTCGAACCTACGAAGGCTGAGCCGGCAGATTTACAGTCTGCTCCAGTTGACCACTTTGGTATCCCCCCCACACGAGCGTCTTAGAAAATAATCCCCCGCGCCTGCCTGTCAAGACTCAGGGGGCGTGGCGGTAATCTCCCGACTCCTGCCAGCGGGGCCGACCCCGGCCGTTGAGGTCCCAGACCACCTGGCCGGCGCGTACGGTCAACTGGCACTCGATCTTCTGGGTGCCGTCCTGGCGCGCCCCGCCCGAATCGGTGAAACCGAAACTGCCCTGCTGCAGTTCCAATACGGCCACATCGGCCTCGGCGCCCACACTCAGATGCCCCAGTTCGGGCCGGCGGATCACCTCGGCAGGTTTCTGGGTGGAACGGTAGATCACCTCCTGCAGCGGCATACCCAGGGCCAGGAACTTGGACATGGTGATCGGCATCAGGGCGTTGGGGCCCAGGCGGCTGCTCTTGTGCAGGTCGGTGCTGATGGTGTCGGGTTGGAAGCCCTGGGCCATGGCCGGAGCGGCGATACGGAACCAGAAGCTGCCGGCCCCGTGGCCGGTGTCGAAGATAATGCCGCGCTGGCGGGCCTCCCAGACGTAATCATTGACCCTCTTGTTTTCGTCCAGCAGGGGAATATGCGCGGCGTAACAATGGGTGTGGATATCACCCGGACTCATGCGCTCCAGCAGTTCCTTGTAGGACCGGGTGGGCATGGGCGCAAAGTCGATCATGGCGATGGTCCCGCTCAGGCGCGCCGCCTCGATGGCGCCGCCGGAGGCTTCCCATCCCGGCCCGCCGAAATGGGCGGTTTTAGAGCCCACCAGGTACTGCGGGTACCGGCGGATCATCTCGGCGCAGGGCTCGGGCTGCATCTGGGAGGTATCCTGCTCGGGAGCGCCGGTCATGCCGTCGCGCACGATGTTGAGGAAGGCCAGGACCCGGGTGCGCGAGCGCTCGATGATGCTGAGGCGGAAGTCCTCGAAATCCCTAGCGCCGGCCCCGCCGGTATCGACGACCGTGGTGACCCCGTAGGGCAGGTTGTGCTGGTCGGGGAAGAGCCAGCCCTCGTACCCGCCGTACGCGTGCAGGTGGATGTCGATGAGGCCGGGGGTGACGTACAGGCCGTTGACGTCGATGGTCTTGGTGGCCTGGCCCTCGATGGCCGGCCCGAGGGCGGCGATCTTGCCGCTTTTGATGGCGACGTCGGCCCGGCTGTTTATCTGGTTTTTCGGGTCGATGACATGGCCGCCCTTGAGGAGGAGGTCGTATGCGCTGCTCATGCCCTTGCCTTTCTGGTGTGGAGTGAATAGCGAGAGAGTACGACCCCCTGCCGCTACCCGCAAGGGCGAGGTTGAACCCCGGAGGGCTTTTGCCGATATTCCTCCACGCCAAAGCGCAGATCACCGACCATTACATCTAAGGAGAAAACCATGCCACGCACCGTCAAAGTCGCCGTCACCGGCGCTGCCGGCCAGATCGGCTATGCCCTGCTGCCCCGCCTGGCTTCGGGCGAGATCTTCGGCCACGACACCCGGGTGGCCCTGCACCTGCTCGAAATCACCCCGGCCCTGCCCGCCCTCAACGGGGTGGTCATGGAACTGGAGGATTGCGCCTTCCCGCTCCTGGACAAGGTGGTGGTCACCGACAAGGCCGAAGAGGCCTTCGACGGCATCAACTGGGCCCTGCTGGTGGGCTCCAAACCCCGCGGCAAGGGTATGGAGCGCAAGGACCTGATCCGCGACAACGGCCCCATCTTTGTCGGCCAGGGCAAGGCGCTGGCCAAGGCGGCCTCCGACCTGCAGGTGCTGGTGGTGGGCAACCCGGCCAACACCAACTGCCTGATCGCCATGACCCACGCCACCCGCGCCGGTATCCCCCGCGAGCGTTTCGGCGCCATGACCCGCCTCGACCAGAACCGCGCCGCTTCGCAGTTGGCCGCCAAGGCCGGGGTCCGGGTCAGTGCCGTCACCAACATGACCATCTGGGGCAACCACAGCGCCACCCAGTACCCCGACGCCGAAAACGCCCGCATCAACGGCAAACCCGTGCCCGAGGTCATCGGCCACGCCGAATGGCTGCGCGGGGAGTTCATCCAGGTGGTGCAGCAGCGCGGCGCGGCCGTCATCGCCGCCCGCGGCCTATCTTCGGCCGCCTCGGCCGCCAACGCCGCCCTCGACCACGTGATGAGTATGGAGCGGCCTACCGCCGAGGGGGACTGGTTCTCGGCCGGGGTGTACAGCGACGGCTCGTACGGCATCCAGGAGGGATTGATCTTTTCGGTGCCGGTGCGCAGCCAGGGTCAGGGCAAGTGGTCGCGGGTCGAGGGGCTGAAACTGAGCGAGTTCGCCCGCGAGAAGATCAAGGCTACCGAGGACGAGCTGAAGGACGAACAGGCCGTCATCGCCGACCTGCTCAACTAGGCCGGCGCATGAAACTCGGCATGGGGCTCTACGGGGGGATGGTGAACGACGACAACCTGCGTTTCGCCAAGCAGATCGGCGCCACGCATATCGTCGCCCACCTGCCCTCCGACACCGATCTGCCCTCCACCAGCCAGGGGTTCTGGGCCTACGAGGAACTCAAAGCCCTGCGCGACAAGGTCCACCACCACGGGCTGGTGCTGGAGGCCATCGAGAACTTCCACCCCGCCCACTGGGACCAGGTCCTGCTCGGCAAACCCGGCCGCCAGGCGCAGATGGAGCAGCTCAAAAAAACCATCCGCAACATGGGCCGGGCCGGCATCCCGGCGATGGGCTACTACTTCAGCCTGGCCGGGGTCTGGGGGCGGGTCTGGGGGCCTTTCGGCCGCGGTGAGGCCGAGGCGGTGGGATTCATCGAGGCCCAGGCGCCGCCGCAGACCCCCATCCCCAACGGCGAGGTTTGGGGCACGGTGGTGGACAAGGAGGCCCCTCCCGGCGATATCGGCCGGGTGGACCGGGAGGAGATGTGGGCCCGGCTCGAGTACTTCCTCAAGGAGCTGGTGCCGGTGGCCGCCGAAGCCGGGGTGCGCCTCGCCGCCCACCCCGATGACCCGCCCTTTCCCGAACTGCGGGGCACCGGCCGGCTCATCACCCATCCCGACCACTACCGCCGGCTGCTCGACCTCGTGCCCAGTCACTACAACGCCCTGGAGTTCTGCCAGGGCACGATCAGCGAGATGCAACACGCCGACGTGTACGGCGCCATCCGCCGCTACGCCAGCGAGAACAAGATTTGTTATGTGCATTTCCGCAATGTCCAGGGCAAGGTGCCCAACTACAAGGAGGTGTTCCTGGACGAAGGGGATGTGGACATGATCCGGGCGCTGCAGGTCTACGCCGAGTCCGGGTACCAGGGGGTGCTCATCCCCGATCACACCCCCAATACCAGTTGTGCCGCGCCCTGGCACGCGGGCATCGCCTGGGCGCTGGGTTATATGAGGGCCGCCATGAAGATGCTCGGTGTCGCCTGAGACCATGGGGTACCGCCGCCTGATCTGGGACTGGAATGGTACTTTATTGGACGACGCCTGGCTCTCCGTCGAGGTGATGAGCCAGCTACGGCAAAGCCGCGGTCTGGCCCCCCTCGGCGGAGAGCAGTACCAAGAACTCTTCGGTTTCCCCCTCAAGGAGTACTGTGTCCGGCTGGGCTTTGCGCCCGAGCAGTTCGCCGCCCTCACCGCCGAGTTCAGCCAGCACTATGAGGCCCGCCGCCTCGAATGCAGCCTGCAAGCGCAGGCCCGCCAGGTCCTGGCGGCGGTCCAGGCGGGAGGCCGGCTGCAGGCCGTGCTTTCGGCCTATCAGCAATCCTATCTCACCCAGATCATCGACCACTACGGCCTGAGCGGGCACTTCGCCGCCGTGGCCGGACTCGACAATGCCTACGCCGAGGGCAAGGCCGCCCGCGGCCAGCGGCTCCTGGCCGACCTGGGCTGGGACCCGGCTGAGGTGCTGCTGGTGGGGGACACCGACCACGATTTTGAGGTGGCCGCCGCCATGGGGGTGGACTGTGTTTTGTTCCCCAGCGGCCATCAGCACCCCCGCCGGCTGCAGGAGCGGGGCGCCAACCTGGTGGAAAAACTCGACCAGGTCCTGGGTTTACTCGATCGTTAGCGCCGGCAACCAGGCGCCAGGAAAGGACGTGAGATGGCAGCGGTCAGCTTGTTGATCGTCGGCGCCGGCAGCCGTGGCAACGGCTACGCCGGCTACGCCAAACAGTTCCCCGCCGAGGCCAAGGTGGTGGGGGTGGCCGAACCCCGGCCTTTCTACCGCCAACGCCTGGCCGAGGAGCACGGGGTCCCCGCCGACCAGGTCTTTGCCGACTGGCGCGAGGCCGCCGCCCGGCCCCGCCTTGCCGACGCGGTGGTCATCACCACCCAGGACGCGATGCACGCTGACCCAGCCGAGGCTTTTGCCGGGAAGGGGTACCATATCCTGCTCGAGAAACCCATGGCCCCGCAGCCGCGCGATTGCTGGCGCATCCACCGGGCCGTCGCCCGCGCCGGGGTGCTCTTCGCCGTCTGTCACGTCATGCGCTACACCCCGTACTCGCGCCGGCTCAAGGCCCTGCTCGACCAGGGGGTGGTGGGGGAGATCGTGTGTATCCAGCAACTGGAGCCGGTGGGGTACTGGCACCAGGCCCACTCCTTTGTGCGCGGCAACTGGCGGAACTCGGTCGAGTCCTCGCCGATGCTGCTGGCCAAATCCTGCCACGACCTGGACTGGCTGCGCTACCTGATGGGGGTGCCCTGCCGCCAGATCTCCTCCTTCGGCAGCCTCAGGCATTTCCGGGCCGAGGAGCAACCCGCCGGGGCCGCCGAGCGCTGTCTCGACTGCGCCTGCGAGGCCGAGTGCCCGTACTCGGCCAAACGCTTCTACCTGGGGCGGGTGGCCCAGGGCCGCTGGGGCTGGCCCGTGGATGTGCTCACCCCGGAAAAGAACGAGGCGGCGGTGCTCGAAGCCCTGCGCACCGGGCCGTACGGCCGCGGTGTGGACGCCTGCGAAAACGACGTGGTGGACAACCAGGTGGTGAACATGAACTTCGAGGGCGGGCGCACGGTTTCCTTCACCATGACCGCCT
>JADZBP010000114.1 GCA_020852055.1 Candidatus Latescibacterota bacterium | reverse complement strand
GCCGCTCGATGCCGACAAAGCGGATGAACTCCCTCAGGTCCTGCTGGTAGGCCGACCGGGTGCGGGGGTTGTCGATATTGGCGAACCACTCCAGTTCGGGGGGCACCTGGGCCAGGCCCTGGAACTGAGCGGCGGTGAGCCGGCGGGGAGGGGAGGGATGGAGGGCGGTGCTGGTGCGGCGTGCGGGAGCAGGTTTATCCATTGGGGTAATCCTTCTTGGCCACCTCGGTCAGTGGCACCGCTTCGGTTCGTTCTGCCAGGGGGAAGCGCTGCTCTCCGGGGTAGATCACCAGCAGGCGATCCAGCTCCAGATCCTGCAGGGCGACCCGCATTGATGGGGTCAGCCGGGGAGCATCCACCCGTTTGCATTCCACCCCGATCCGCTTCCCACCCTTGATCAGCAACAGGTCGAGTTCGGCGCCGTTGTGGGTAGCCCAGAAGTAGGCCTCGTCGGGCTGGAAGACTTTGAGCGTCTCCTCAATGGCGTACCCCTCCCACGACGCACCGCATTTGGGGTGCAGGAGCAGGTCCTTGGGAGAGCGGAGTCCCAGGAGCTGGTGCAGCAGGCCGGTGTCGCGGATATAGATCTTGGGCGCTTTGACCTGGCGCTTTTTCAGATTGGCATGCCAGGGCTGCAGCTGCCGGACCATGAAGACCCCCTCCAGCAGATCCAGGTACCGCCGCACCGAGGACTCGCTGATCCCCAGGGTGCGCGCAGGCTCGGCTGCATTCCACACTTGTCCGTGGTAGTGGGCCAGCAGGGTCCAGAAGCGCCGCAGCAGCGGGGCTGAGGTGCCTACCCCCAACTGCGGCAGATCGCGCTCCAGGAAGGTCTGGATGAAGGCCTGCCGCCAGGCAGCGCTGTCGGCTTCGCTGCGGGCCAGGAAGGACCGGGGAAAACCCCCGCGCAGCCAGTGCCGGGCCTGCGCCTGGGCGCCGACCTCCTCCAGGCTGAAGCCGCTCAGCGGGATCGTCTCCAACCGGCCAGCTAGGGATTCGGAGGACTGGCCCAACCAGGAGGACGCGGCACTGCCCAGGATCAGGAAGCGCGCCGGCAAAGGCTTGCGGTCGGCCAGCACGCGCAGGGTTGGAAACAGCTCAGGCCGGCGCTGCACCTCGTCGATGACCACCAGCCCGCGCAGTTCGCGCAGCGCAATCATGGGCTCGTCCAGCCGGGCCAGGCTGGCAGGATCTTCCAGATCGAAGTAGTTCAGCGAGCCGGGAGCGACCAACTGTCTGGCCAGGGTGGTCTTGCCACTCTGGCGCGGCCCGACCAGGGCCACGATCTGGCTGCGGCGCAGCGCGGTTTTGACCTGCTTGTCTAATCTTTGGCGGTTGATCATGGAACTATTATACCATGAATATCCCATATGTCAAGAAGGAATTTCATGGTATATACTTCCTCGCAGCGCCGCTACTTTTTCTGACCGTAGGGTACCAACACCTTGGACAGCATGGGGAAGTGGCGGTCGTTCAGGGTGACCAGCCGGGCCTTTTTTTCCTTGGCGGTAGCCGCAATAATCCCATCCGCCATTCCGGTCCCGTGCGAGGGTGCATAATCCCGGCGAAAGAGGCCGCCCTGTTGGGCCAGCTCCTGAGTGACTGGTACCACCTCAAAAGTTCCCAGGAACACCTCCGTGCGCCGGCGCTCCTCGCCTTCGCGCACTCCGGCATACAGTTCGGCCACGGTCAACGCCGAGATCAGTGCCGGCTCCTTCAAGCCTTCCAGAAAAGAGATGGCCTCCGCTTTCTTTCGCAGGTAATCGATGAGGATGTTGGTGTCGATCAGCAAGGGCATGCTCACCGGGGAAACTCCCGGTCGAACTCCCTCCGGAGGGCTTCAAAGTCAGGCAGGTCATCCCGGTGCTCCCATATTCCACATGCTTGGCGCATCCGGCTGAGACGGTCCTCCTGAGGGTCCGGTTGCGCTAGGTACTGGTCGATGGCCTGACGGATGAGTTCGCTTTGTTTCTTGCGGGCACTGGCGGCCCGCCGGCGCAGGGCTTTTTGCTGGGCTTCAGTGAGATAGATCTGGGTTCGGACCATGGCTGGGGTTCCTTTATATGATGTATAACAATCATGTATATTAGAAGCCCCAAAGTCAAGAAGAGAGCAGATACCGGAAGGACACCACGACTCGCTCACCGGTTGAGTGCCGTGGCGACACGGCACAGCAGATGCAGGGTACACCGGTGGTAATCGGCCTCCTCCAGCCGGCAGATTACCGGGGCTGTGGTGTGGCCCAACTTCGCCAGTTCAGCCTGAGTCAGGCCGGCCTTGGTCCATAGCTGGTAGATCTGCCGTGCCAGGTCCGCGAAGAATCGTTCTTCCTCCAGGGATGCGAGTCGCTTCGGGTCGCTGCCGATCAGTGCTCGATGTAGGTGCTTCAAGGCGGCTGAGCGGGGCTGCTTTGGCTGGGGTATCGTCGTGCTCTCAGGTCCGGATGCCGGCATTGGCCGGCTCAGGGCTATTTTTTTGTCTACCTGGCGCTCTCTGGTATTGAACTTCATAAAATACATTATAACGTTTAAAACTATCTTTTGGCAAATAGGGGTGCAAATGGGCAGATGGAGTGGGGTAATGGGTGCCCAGCCCAATGGGATAGATCGTAAAATGGGAATTGCCCATTTAGGGCCATTGTCGTTTATTTGGGCTTGAGGAGGCCGGCCATGGGAAAGAACACGCTTAAAGTGGACGAGGAGTTCGAGGAGGTTTCCACGCATACTGTGGATGGTCGCCAGCGAGTGACGCTGGGCGACCTGGTGAAAGACACCCGCCGGGTGCGGGTCTATAAGAATGCTCGCGGCGAACTGCTGCTGCAGCCGGTCCTGGAGATCCCGGCCGCCGAGGTGTGGCTCTTCCAGAATCAGGAGGCGCTGACGGCCGTAAAGAAGGGTCTGGAGGACGCGGCCAAGGGCCGGGTTACCCGGCTCAACCCTGACAAGCTGTGACTTCCGTGGTCTACTGGACGGCCCAGGCCAGGCAGCAGTTGGAGTGGTGGCGGGAAACATGGGGGCAGCAGCGGCGCTACCAGGCGGTCGTCAAGGCGATCCGGTTGCTGGTAACAGACCCCGGGCACCACGACCTGCAGACCCACGAATTCACCAGCCTGAAGGGACCTGGCGGCGAGAAGGTCTTCGAGGCCTATGCCGCACCGGCCACGCCGGCGGCCTACCGGATCTTCTGGTATTACGGCCCCAAGAAAGATCAGATCACCGTCGTCGCCATCATCCCGCATCCGTAGCCGTGCTTGGCAGCGGAGAAAAGACGTGAACAAAAAGACGCTTCCGGGAAAAAAGCCGCGACCGGTGACCAAGCGGTGTTTTTGGAAGAGATGGCGGCTCCAAAGTGGCGTTCCTCGATCAGGCTGAGACCTTTAGCCCCGGCCTTGAGGCGCTTCGCCAGGCCTTTGGGAGCAACCCTGGCAGGTGGTGAGTCGCCGGCCCTGACGCCTACGCTACCCACCAACGACGAAAGCCGGCCAGCCTGAAAAGGCGGGGCCGGCTTTTCTGTTTTGTCGTGGCAGGGGAGTCCCGGAACCGTCGTCCCAGGAGGGTTTCGGCACGATGATATGGGGACGGCTATTGGCGATCGACTTCCCCTCCCGGAGCCCCTCCCCATGAGGATCTGGCTGATGTCCCAGATGTAGCGTTTTGGGAACAGTAGAGGAAAGAGAGTATCTAACGCCTTCGGATTGCCGAACCCGCCGGACTGATGCGGCGTTTGCCGATCCTGGCAAATGGCGTGACAGACCAAGGGTTGGGCGAAGTGAGCGCAGCGAACGAAGCCGGCAAACCGGTGTTCGCTGAAACTGAATCCCAGGCTCGATGACTACCGATCATCTAGAGAACCTTTTATTATTCCCCAACTCTGATTTTCTACCGCGGTGGTTGGTGGAGGTACCGTCTCATCCCATGCGCATCGGAACCCCAAGTCGAAGTACGTGCGCTCCGGTTCAGCCCCTGCACGAAACCACGTAGTGACATGATCGATGTTTGCAGTGTTGATACTCCAGTTTCCACCTCGTGTAGTCCTGCGTGTACTGGTGGTGGGCCCTTGGGGATTGGCCTCACCCTCTTGATAGGGAGGCTTGAATTCAAACCAGTCGGCTACCCACTCGTTGACGTTGCCGGCCATATCAAGAATCCCATAAGGAGACGCCCCTCCTGGTAGCTGCCTACAGGATCTGTGCCGTTCGAGGAGGGAGCGGGGCCCACATTCTGAACCTTCACATTGCCCCTTGAGAACACATTACCCCATGGATATCGGCGACCATCCGTTCCTCGTGCAGCTTTTTCCCACTCTGCTTCGCTCGGGAGACGTAATCCTGCCCAGGTGCAATATGCTTCTGCCCCATACCATGAGACCTCAAATATCGGATAGTCTGCCCATTGGGGAGATTTCAGGGTGAATCGATCCCCGGTGTTGTCCCAGAGTGGATCACTACGTGCGTCGCTGATGCGAACTTCGGGATCATTCAGGTTAGTCCATACATTTCCCTTGGGGTCCAGCGTAGCCCCCACCTTGTTGAGGAAGGCAACAAATTGGGCGGTTGTAACCTCATACCTATCCATGTAATAGGCATCAAGGAAGACGTGGTGTTCTCCCATAGCATTGCTTTGTCCTTCCCCGTTCTTGTCACCCATGAGAAAGGTGCCCTCTGGAACCAAGACCATTTCGTGGATAGTACCTGCAGGAGTGGTCCTAACCATTTCTTCAGGGTGGACACTCGAAAACCATGCCACCAGCAGCAAAAGCCAGTGGCAGCCTCTCCATCTATAAGTGGTCATCGGCAGTTCTCCAGATATCAGTTTCAGCTAACGTCTTCGGGTTGCCGAACCCGCTGGGCTGGCGCGCTGTCTGCCCTGCAAACGGAGTGACGAACCAAGGGTTGGGCGGACCCAACTAACCCAGTCTCCCCCAAACCCGGTACGATTCACTTCGGCCAGCACCGGGATGGTCGAGTAGAGCAGGGCGAGCAGCAACAGATAGGGCATGGGCATCCTCCTGATGCGGGGGGGGGTACCAGAGAACCGGGACCTCTTCCCCTGCTGGGAATGGTACCCGACAACCTGGTCCGACACCAAACGGAATTTTCACCCCTCCGCCTTGTGGACTCCCGGTCGGCGGATATCGGTAGTAAAGGGCATCACAGCATAGCCGAACCCCCCGATCGGCGGCTGACGTCGGGGGCACCCATATTCTATGCTCGTGTTCCCCTCAACTACTGCATAGCTATGGCTCCTGCAGCAGCCTGCGCAGGGCTGCTGCCTGGGGATGGTCCGGTTCCAGGGCCAGCAGTCTGCCGAAGCACTCCTTTGCCAGGTCGGGGCGGCCCAGGTATCTGAGGTAGGCTACCCCCAGGTTATAGTACGCCTTGCCGTAGTCGGGTTGGAGGGTAATGGCCCGTTTCCAGTTGGAGACCGCCTCTTCGTAGCGTCCGAGCGTCTGATAGGTGCTGGCCAGGCTGTTGTATGCGCTCACATCCTTGGCATCAAAGGCCACCACCTGTTCCAGGAAGCCCAGCGCTTGCTCGTATTCGCCGCTGCCGTAGTGCGCCATGCCGGTTAGGTAGGCTGCCTCGGTGTTGTGCGGGTCCAATTCCAGAGCCCGTTGCCAATGGACCAGCGCCTCTTGGCTCCTACCCAGCTGCCTGCAAGCGGTACCGGCCAGGGTGTGAAAGCGGCTGTTGGCCTGCCCTGGGTCCAGGGCGCAGGCATGAGTGGCCAGGTTGAGGAACGCCGCTGGCTGGCCTTCCTCCAGCATCGACTGCGCCCCCCGCATATAGGCGGTGGCGAAAAGCTGCCGCCCGGACTGAGCCGGCGTTCCGGCAGGCGGGGCATCCTTCACCCGCCATACCTCGATCTCGGGTCCGGGTTGGCGCAATGCCCCGAACCCCCCCAGGGGAACGAAATAGGCATCGATGGGGTCGAAGGCGGGCTTGTCCCCTTCCCGCATCCCCACCGGGGTGAAACGGGCCACCTGCTTGCCTAGAGCGGGCAGCGCGGCGAGGAAGTCCTTGTCGAGGGGAGAAGAGGAAAGCGGATGGCGGTTGAGCAGCACATAGCCGCACTCAAAGGCCTCCACCGCCTCGCGGCTCCCCTGCTCGTACCGCCGGCTCCCTGGTTGGATGGCCAGGTGGTAAAAGGGTGTCTTCGGCGCGGTGAGGTCCAGAAAGGGCAACAACCCTTCGGGGAAGGTCCCGGTTTGGCGGACCAGGTAGGCAGTCCGCCGCCACAGGTCCTCCACGGAGTTGAGGGGGGGATCTCCGGCCCAACCACCGAAGTTGCACAGGGTGGCGTCAGCAGGCACCTGCGCTTCGATCCATTCCCGCGCTTGCTGTCGAGTATCGGTAGCTGCCAGTAACTGAGCTACCCGAACCGAATTATAGAAAGGCCCCAGCGCCACCAACCCCAATGCCAGCCACCGCCATCGGGCTTCCTTCAACTCGGCGAGTAGGCCTGCCACCAGCACCGCCTGAAGCGCGGCCAAAGGGATGGCGTAGCGCACGAAGACCAAAGATCCAGCCCCGATGACCAGGTAATAGGCGAGAAACCCACTGAGCACTACCCAGACCTCCCGCCGGGGCCGCCAGCAGGCGTGGGCCAGGGCCAGGAGCAACAGGGCCAGGCCGGGCCAACCCAGGTTGTAGCGCAGGCTAGTGTGGAGGTGGTACCACCACCCCGGACCAAGGTTGTCCTGGCCCTGCAGGGTATGTTCTACCACTGCCGAAAACCCGTTGCGAAAGCCAGAGAAGTCCAGTACAACATAGGGGGTGGAAACCAGAAAGGTGCCCACCGCGGCGAGTCCGGCCGACCACAACCGGCGGTCCACCAGGGAGCGTCGGGCGAGTAGGTGGGCGCTGAGCACCGCGGCCCCGGCAAGGCCGCCCTGGTACTTGGTGGCGCCAGCTAGTCCCACCAGGACGCCGGCCAGGATATAATCGGTCAAGCGGTACTGTTGCAGCAGACGCACCGCCGCCCAGACCGCTCCCATATACCAGCAGGCCATGGGCACATCCACCGCCGCCAGCGGACTCTGGCGCACATGCAGTACCCCTCCTGCCAGCAAGAGCGCCGCCGCTAGCCCGGCCCACTCCCCGTACACCCGCCTGGCTAACACCCATGCCCATACTACGGTGACCAATGCCATCGCCACGCTGGTCAGCCGGGCCAGCAGCAAGGGGGTGTCGCGGTCCCAGAAATAGGCATACGCTGCGCCCTGCTCCAGACTCCAGCCAGCGCCGAATACCTGTTGCCAAAGGAAGTGGGCCCCGTAGACCAGGCCCAGCAGATAGTACTGGAGATGGGGATAATAGAAAAAGCCGGGATTCAGCTTGCCGCTCATGAAAAACAGCAGCGGCCAGTAGACGAAGTTGAACTCGTCCGGATGCCAGGCCGGCGCACCGAACACCGTTCCCCACAGGCGCAGCCCGGCGGCCAGCACCAGAATGCCCGCCAGGGCCAGTCGCAGGCGCATGTTTGGGGTGATGGCTTTCATACGGATCTTCCTGCCGGCCACGATCGGCTGGTGTGCCCCCCGGCTTGGGTCAGTCTGCCGTATCGGCGGTGGACCGATCCTGCCGATAGAGGGTGATACCCGCCAGTTCCAGGCCCTGGTTCCCGGGGTAGTCGAAAAGCAGCCAGATCTCCTGTGTCTGGTTCAGGGCAAAACCCAGCTCGTACGCCGACCCGCCAATCAGCGGCACCGCCGTCCACCACGGGGCCTGGATGCTTTCGACCATGGGCCGGATGAAGTCAGGGCGCGGGGTCGGGTCCTGCAATGGGTAGTACCCTTGTAGCCAACGGGCAGCCTGAGTCTCCAGGGGCGGCGCGCCAGCAGGGCTGTTTTGAGCAGCGTACACTGCCAGATACACGGGATCGGGTTTGCGCTCGAAGAGGGTGCCGGCGGCCGTGCCCTGCAGCTCGAAGTGGGCCACGTAGTACCCCTTGCCGAGGTTTTCGCAACGGACCCCGAAGTGGGAACCACTGGTGCCGCCGGTGCCGGGAAAGCGATGGACCTCAATGCGGCGCGAACCGAAATGAAGGGGCAGGAAGCGGGTCTTGGCCTCAGTGAAGGCGAGGGCGCCGACACCGGAGAACTCGACAAAGGCGTATCCCAGCCCCGCGAAGTCGGAGTAGAAGGTGGTTCTCGCCGCTGAGGCTGATTGGCCGGCACTGGTGATCGGTGTAGCGTGGAAGACTCCCCAGTCGGAGAGGGCCGGCACGGTCTGGCGCTGGCCAATCACCAGGTAGCCGGCCACCTGGCCGGGGGCGTTTTCGGCCATCAGTCCAGCAAGCCAGTAGGCGCTGACGCCCGGTTGGATGAGGGGGGCGAAATAGGATTTGAGGATGCCGGCTGGATCTGGGGGTGCGTGGGCGCCGAAACCCGCCGGGTCGAGAGCGCGGCCCGTGGTCATCTGGTACTCCTGCTGGAGGCGCCCATCGAAGATCTGCACTCCCTGCGGCATCCGGCCGGCGGGGTCCAGTTGCAGGAGGTACGGGGCGATACTGGCGTTGGGACCTGCAGTCAGGGCGCCGGCTTGCCCCCAGGCAAAGGGCAGCAGGCTGGCAGCCAGCAGGCCGGCCCAGCGCCAGGAGGGGCGCCACTGTGGGAGGAGGGCGACCGCCAGGCCGGCGGTGGCCAACAACCAGAAGGCCAGGTCGGCCCAGGGTACGGTCCCGGTGGTTGGGGAGAAGAAATGGCTGCTGAGGGGGTAAAACTCATTGAGGGTCCGCACCCCCAGGTGGTGGCCGCCAAAGGCGTGTTCGGGCAAGGTGACCACGCAGGCAATGCTGTCATAGCT
>JADZBP010000113.1 GCA_020852055.1 Candidatus Latescibacterota bacterium | reverse complement strand
ATCATGGGTCTGATCCGCTCCTTCCATACCATTTCTGCCACCCAGGCCGGCGGTATCAGCGCGGTGTCGGGCGGTATCGCCGAAGCACTGGTCACCACCATGATCGGTATCGGTGTGGCTATCCCGGCCATGTGGGCCCATAACTTCCTGGCTGACCGCATCGAAACGATATCGACAGAGTTTGATAACACCGCAGCTCGAATTGTTGAGCGCCTGTTGCGGGTCGAGTTTGTCAAAAAGGAGCGCGCATAAATGCAGGTAGGCAGCGGCAAAGGAGAGGTTAGCGCGGCCATTAATATCACGCCGTTGGTGGACGTGATGTTGGTGCTGCTGATCGTCTACATGGTGATGGTCGCCATGATCCGCCAGGGGGTTCCGCTGGATTTGCCCGATGCCCTCAATGCGCGGACCACTTCGCTGGACAATCAGGATAAGATCATCACCCTGAGCCTTAACGAGAGTAAAGAGGTTTTTGTCAATCTCAAACAGGTGGAGATCTCCAATCTGGATCGGGAGCTCGCCATCGCTTATCAGGGCCGTGAGGGCCAGCCCGTGCTTATCAAGGGCGCCAAAACCCTGCTTTATGGAGACGTCCTCCAGTTGATGAATACCTGTAGGCAACTGGGTATTGCAGGCGTCGAGTTAGTCGCGAAGAAGGGAGCTGTAGCAGGAGGAGTTGAGTAGTTCCTCTGGGGCCTTTTTCTGCCCGGGTATGATCGACCTGCCCCAGGCGGTTGAAGAATTCAGCAATAAAGGAGGTAGAATTAATGGCGAAGAAGAACCGGGCAAGTGAGAAACTGAAACGAGCGCTGAAGGGTGGTGGATTCGGTGCTGATATCAATGTAACGCCGTTTGTCGATGTCATCATGGTGCTCTTGGTTTTCTTCCTGGTTATCACCCCCATCATCCTCTTTTCATTCAACGCCGAACTGCCCCAGGCAGGTGCTGCAGCTTCGGCGTGGCAGCCCGAGGAGGAGTTCGTTCTCACCCTCACGGACAACCACGTGCTCCAGGTGAATGGCGTCGAGGTCACGGAGGCAGGACTGATCGCCAAGATCAATGAGTTTTTCACTGAGGACAGCAAAAAAGAGCGCAAGGTTATCTTCAACGGCGGCAAGAAGGCCAGTTATGAAAAGGTCATGCAGTTGCTCGATTTGCTAAAGAAAAACGGCATCGAAGCAATCGGTATACGGTAGAGGTGGGTGATGTCACAGGCACAAAATAGAGAGGGCGACCTATTACGGTTTAAGATGCCGTCGTTTGCCTTCGACACAGGGTTGAGTGTTACCCTGTCGGCGGTGTTGCATGCCCTGCTGATCTTCTTTTCGGCCGCGGCCACGGAAAAATGGGGAGAGGAGGCGGTTCAGAAGGTCTCTTTCGAACCACCACCACCCATTCTCCAGAAGAGTTTTGAACTGGCTAAACGTCCCGAGATCTCTGAGGTGCAGATGGAGATGCTCCAGACGGTTTCTGCTCAGCCCGAAGCGTCCACAGATGCGTTCTCCCTGGCCGGCAATGCCTCGACGGTAGGTGGGGAGTTGCGTGCCGGCACGGCTCAGGTGGGCAGCGGTGCCAAGTTCGATGCTCTGGCAGGTTCCAAAGCCTCGGAACTGAACTTCGAGCAGGTGAAGATGGTGGAGTTGACCGAGAGCGCCATGCCGCAGCAGGAGGCACTCAGCCTCAAGCAGGAGTTGCTCAACGTCGGCGATCTCGACATTGGCCGGTACCAAGCCATCATCATCCAGGACCCGGAGAACAAGAAGAACATCAAAGGTTTCTTCAACATGACGGTCATCGACTACGATCTGGCGAACAAGAACGATGACCGGTTTCCGACCGCAGTTGAAGAGTTGATGCGCTACATGCGGGATCACACTAAGATCAACGCCAAGATCGAAGGCACCACCATGCGCCTGAGTGATTCCAATATCATGAAGGCGCCTTTTCTCTATATGACCGGCAATCAGGCGGTGATCCAGCTCAGCGATACCGAAAAGAAAAACCTGGGCGATTACCTGAAAAATGGCGGTTTCCTCTTTTCAGAGGAGATTCGGCAGAGCGATGCCACCACCGGGTTGGAAGGCAAAGACGCCGGTGTCGAGGGCACTCCCTTCGATCGCCAGTTCAAGGCCTTGTTGAAGGACCCGCTGGTGCTGGGCAGCGATGGCAGCAAATGGCAGAAGATCCCCAAGAGCCACCCGCTCTATACCAGTTTCTGGGACTTCGACGACGGCCCTCCCATGGGCGGCGCTCCAGGTGGGAATGTTTTCGATCTGGAAATGCTCGAGTTGCGCGGCCGGGTGGCGGTGGTGTTCAGCGATCTCAACATCAGTTGGTACTGGGGTGATCCGCTCGCCGATGCTCGGGAGCGCGGCCTGCAGTTCGGGGTGAATATGATCGTTTTTGCTCTCACCCAGCCGGGCGGTATTGCCAACGTGACCCAGTTCGCCCAATAACACCGCACAGTCCCGAAGATAGAGAAGCCCGGCACAACAGCCGGGCTTCTCTTTTTGTACCTCCTTCAACGCGCAGGCTTGAGGCTCGCCCAGGTGGCTGGCCTGATCGTGGTAGACACCGCGGAATCCGGAAGAGCGGCATCTTCCGGTACCTGGCCAGGGGTGCCGCTGGCCGCGATGCCATCATCCCAACCGCTGTGATCTGCGGCCGTGCCCCAGCTCATCGGCAGGCTGCCGTCGGTATCGAGGAGCAGGCGCACCATCGCCTTTTTTTCCTGGGTATCGCCGGCCAGCGGGGCACCACTGCCGTCGTCGGCCACATCGACCAAATGGGCGCCGGCTTCCGGGTCGCCGTCGTAGAGCCGCAGCAGAAGTCTGGTGTTGGGAAGGGAGAGACCTGGATCGACCAGTTGCGGTTGGGCCGCCAGGGCCGAACGGGTATCGTCGGCGGCAAAATTGGCGATCAGGAAGGTGGCACCGGGCGCGAGTCTGCCCTCCTCGATGCGCACCATGGTGACCTCGCGGTCCTCCAGTTGCCGGGTAATACTCCATCCCGCCAGATCGACCAGAGTCTCACCGCGATTGCATAACTCGACCCACTCGTCGGCGGTGGACACGGGGCTGCCCATCCACATGAGCTCGCTAAAGACTACCTTGCCGGGGGGAGTGCCCCACAGGGCAGTGGCCCAGCCCATGGTCAGCAGCATATAGATGAAGCGCATGATTGGCCTCCTCGAAATAGGGTTGGCAGTGGGGGACGGGCAGAGGGTTGGCAAGCTGCGTGCCAGCCCGCCGGGGGGGTGGCAAGTTGCTGGGTGTTCTGGGGTTCGCACGCGAGATGAAGCGCGGCGCCAGGGCGCCGGTGAGTGGGATATGTGCCAGCGATGGCCCAGGTTGGATACAGGGAGGCCCCTGCTTGACCGATGAATGGAGAGGGGATATTTTGCATAAACCTGATTGTGGCGCAGGCGGCGGGTTTTGCTGCGAGCTTAGTCGGGCCTTGGGCCGCACTTTTATGGAGGAGAGTGGCATATGACCAAGAGGTATACCCTGAGGTGCTGGCTGGCCCTGGCTGGCCTGGCCATGTTGCCGGCATTGGGCGGGGCGGCCGAGACCCCCAGCGCGGACCAGGCGCTCAAGGAGTTGCAGAAGGGCAACGCGCGATTTGCGCGCGGCAAGATGCTCCAGCTCCGCCGCGATCAAGCCCGCCTGGAGGAGACTGCCAAGGGGCAACATCCCTTTGTCACCGTGCTCACCTGCTCTGATTCGCGGCTGCCGCCGGAGATTGTATTCGATCAGGGGTTGGGCGACGTCTTTACCGTGCGGGTGGCCGGCAATGTGGCGGATGTAGACGAGATCGGCACCATCGAATACGGGGTGGGACACCTGCATGCGCCGCTGTGTGTGGTGCTGGGCCATACGGGTTGCGGGGCAGTGACGGCAGTGGCCAAAGGCGCGGAAGTGCACGGCAATATCCCGGCGCTGGTGGACAATATCGCGCCGGCGGTCGAGAACGCCCGTCGCCAGAACCCCGGAGCGGACGAGGAGCAGTTGATCGCCGCCGCGATCGAGGCCAATGTCTTTCAGTCCATTGCCGATATCTTCACCCATAGCGAAGAGGTGCGCGATCTGGTGACCGCGGGCAAGTTGCGGGTCCTGGGCGCGGTGTACGACATCAAGACCGGCCGGGTGCGCTGGCTGGGGGTCCACCCGGGGCAGGCCGCGTTGCTGACCAGCATCTCGGCATCCCCGGCTCACGGCGGAGCCGGAGCCGCGGCGACCCAAGCCGAGACCGGCCACGGGGCCGCAAAGACCGAAGAGGCCAAGCACGAGGAGCCGGCGGCGACGCCCGAGGAGGCGGAGGCCAAGCACGAGGAACCGGCGGCTGAACACGAGGCGCCGGTCAAGAAGGCGCCGGCCAAGAAGAAGGCGGAGCCGAGTCACGGCAGCGGACACTGAAACCGATCTGGCCCTGGCCCTGGGGCAGGCGACCCGGGCGCTGGGCCTACCCTCAGGCAGCGCGCTCGGAGATGACCAGCAGAGCGTATTTTTCAAGTACCTGCTGCTGGCGGAACTGGGGGATACCGGCCTGTGGCGCCGGTGTTGGCGGCGCGATCCGGGGCGGACAGGGTTATCCCTGTACCAGCATCTGGAAGGGGCTCTCCACATTTGTGGGGCGCGCTTGCGGGATGGGCAATGGCCTCGGGCCAGCCTGCTGGGTACCTCGGCGCAGTACCGCCAGCGCCTGATCGAACTGGCGGCCGGGGCGGTGCTCAGCGAGGCCCTGGCTCCCGAGGTGTGTATCGCGCCCGAACCGTGTACCGCCGAGTCAGCGGGCTTTGACGGGCAGTGGTGCCACGCTCTCTGCTTTGCGGCAGCCCCGCTTTTCACCCACGAATTTTACCCCTTGGCAGTAGATGCGCTGGCGCGTGACGCGGCCCGTTATGGCCGGCCTCGTTTTGCCCTGCTGGGGGTGCATCTCGACTGGCTGGATCCACGGGGGAGGATCGGCAGGGTGCTCTGGCTGGATGCGACGGCTGGTTGCCTGCGCGAGACCGACCTGGTTTCGCCTCTGGTGCCCCACAGCGCCCAGTTCCTCTGCCTGGGAGCCGGCGAGCAGGCCCTGCACGCGCAGTGGTCGGCGCGCCTGTCTTGCCCCCAGGTAAACCCAGTGGCGGCGGCACGCCTGGCCGACGACAAGGCGCGCACACTGGAGGGCTGGGAAGCCGCTGACCTGCGGGTGCCCGCCTGGCAGCGCGGCGAGCCGGGGGAAGTGGGCATGGCTCAGGAGTGGTTGCGCCAGTGCGGCGAGGTCGTGGTCAAGCCCAACGGGGCTACCGAGGGGGCAGGGGTGGCGTTTTTTGCTGCAGGCGGGGAAGCCGAGATGGCGGCTCACCTCGAAGCGCTCTGGGTCCAGGACGAGGTGCTGCTGCAGGAACGGGTAGACGAATTGCTTTACCGCAACCCGCAGACCGGCACCACCCACACGCTGGCGTTGCGCCTCAATGTGGCGGCGGTCGATGGTTGCTACCGCGCCGAGTCGGGATCTGCGCAGGTAGGCGCCGGGCCAGATCGGCCGGCGGCCGCCAGCCAGGGAAGCGAGTGCCGGGCCGTCGACGAGGTGCTGCCGCACCTGGTGCGGCGCGAGGGCGGGCAGCCGGTGTCCATGTCGGCCGGGGCCTGGGCGGAGGGGTTGGCGGCGGCCGAGGCAGCGGCCGGCCTGTTTGCCGAGTTGCTGCTGGTTGGGGTGGATCTGGTGCTGGCTATCGGTGAATCAGGGGAACCGGTGCCGGTGTTGCTGGAGGCCAACCCCCGGCCGGCGGGATTGAGCCATTCCCGCTTCGTGCAGGGTCCCGAACGCGGACTGCCTGGAGTGAGCCTCAGGATATGGGATGGATTGGAGCGTCTGGCGCCCGGCGCCGGCAAAGGGGGGAACGCATGACTGGAGCGGGAAACGAGGTGCAGGCGCTGGCTGGCGCGCTGATCGGGATGGTCGATGGGCTGCAGGATCGGGACCACCGGGAGTTGCTGCCGCCACTGGCAGGCCGGGGCCAGGCCATTGCCGAGGTGTTGGTGCAACTGGGCCGGTACGCGGATGGGCTGCAGGGATCGGCGCGGTGGCTGCGCGGCATGCGTCTGTGCCGTATCCAGGCCGACCTCTACGGGTTGCTGGGCAAAGGCGGGGTGAGGGGTGAACTGCCCACCTGCAGCCTGGACAGCGAGCAGATCCTCGACCTCAAAAAACAGGTCGCGCTGGACCGCCTGCCGGCGGCGTACGAGGCGCGTATCAACCAGCTCCAGCGCCTCGATCTGCGCCACAGCCTGGAGGCCTTGGGCACCCTGGCGCCAGCCACTGCCATGAGCAGGCAGGATCACGACCGGCAGTTCGTGGTCGAGGCGCCCCTGCGCCTCGGGATCTCCAGCGCCAATGCCTCGGACAACCACCTCCGCACCAAGGAGCAGGGCGGCAAGACCCTCAACGCCGGCATCGACCTACAGTTAGAGGGCGAGGCTGCCCCGGCCCCACCCCTGCGGGTGAGGGTGCGCCGGCTGCCCGCTCCCGGACTGGTGCTGCGTTCGCGATCCACGGGTTTCGAGGGCGACCTGGAATTGAGCGCGGACGAGGTGCCGGCGGCGCAGCACCAGCGGTTCTTCGCCTACCGTCGCGGCGGGGACGAGTCCCTGCGCCTGATCAAACAGGCCCTGGTCCACGTGGGCATCGTGCGCGAGGAAAACGAGGATATCGTCGGGCAGGGGGCCGCCTACACCGGCGGGGGGGGCCTGGAACTGGAGACCCACAGCAAGGTGCTGCAGGGCTCGGGGCTGGGCACCAGCAGCATCCTGGCCGCCGCCATCCTCAAGGCCCTGTACCGCCTGGCCGGCCACGCCATCGCCACCCCGGAAGGGGAGTACCCCGCCCTCTACGACCAGAGCCTCTTGCTGGAACAGAGCGTGGGGCTCAACAGCGGCTGGCAGGATGCGCGCGGCGCCTGCGGCGGGCCCAGCGCGGTCAAGGATTTCTATGCCCCGCCCACCCTGGGGCTGCCGGCCCCGCAGGTGCAGTTCATCCCCATCGATGAGCAGCAGTTCGTCGAGCGGGTGGTGCTCTTCAACACCGGCCTCGCCCGCCAGGCCACCCGCGGACTCAATGTGGTGCTCGACGCGTACCTGACGCGCGAGGGCAGCCGTTATCCGGCCATCCGCGAGTCACTGGCCATCCACGATCAGATGGTGGCAGCCCTCAGCGGTGGCGATTACGGCCTGTTGGGCCGCCTGGCCACCCGCTACTGGGAACTGCGCTGTGTCCTCGATCCGGACGCCACCAGCCCGCTCATCCGCCAGCTCTTCGAGGAGCCCCGGCTGTGCCAGCATTGCGAGGGCGGCCTGCTCACCGGGGCCGGTGGTGGCGGCTTTGCCCTGCTCATCTGCCGGGAGGGCCAGGCGTCGGCGCTCAAGGAGGCGCTGCGCCATTTGCGCCAGGTGCCCGGGTACGAGCGCAGCGGCGTGGTGGACTACCGGCTCAACCGCACTGGCCTGCGCCTCAGCGAGAGATGAGTCCTGCCACCGAACACCTGCTGGTCGACGGGTACAACCTGATCAAGACCTCGCCCTTCTTCCGCCACTACGAAGCCATCAGCCTGCAGCGGGCCCGCCAGGCCCTGATCCAGGCCCTGGGCGCCTATGCCCGGCAGCACGGGGCGCGGGTCACGCTTTATTTCGACGGCGCCGCCGGCAGAGAGGAAGCGCCCGGCTCGGGCCCGGTGCAGGTGGTGTATTCGCGGGCGCCGCTCAAGGCCGACGACCTGATCAAGGAGGCGGTGCAGGACCGGCACGGGGCCAGGGAGCTGCGGGTGATCTCGGCGGATCGCGAGATCGCTGGCTTCGCCCGCCAGCACCGGGTGCGGGTCACGGCGGCCGGGGTCTTCGAGCAGGAAATGGCGCAGCCGCCTCCGCGACCCCGGCCCGCCGGTGATCCGGTGGAAAGGGAGCGCGAGGCGCCCCTCAGCGAGGCCCAGATCGCCGAATGGGAGAGGATTTTTCAGCAGGAAAAGCGTATCTTTGATGACCCTGATGACCGCGGCAAAAAGTGAAAAGGAGCCTTTCTTATGCTGATGCAGGACAAACTCGCGTACGTGACCGGGGTGGCCAACCACCGCAGCATCGCCTGGGCCATCGCCCAGGTCCTCGACCGGGAGGGCTGCCGCCTGGCCCTGGGTTACCTGGGAGACCGCGAGAAGCAGGAGATCGACAAGCTGGTGGCCAACCTGAGCCGGCCCCCGCTGCTGGTCTCCTGTGATGTGACCAAGGATGAATCGGTGCAGGAGGCCTTTGGGGTTTTGGGCCGCGAGTTCGGCCGGCTCGATACGGTGTTGCACGCCATCGCCTTTGCCCGCCGCGAGGACCTGGACGGCCGCTATGTCGACACCTCGCGCGAGGGGTACCATCTCGCCCTGGATGTCAGTGCCTTTTCGCTCAACTGTCTGGCGCGGGGCGCCGAGCCGCTGATGACCCAGGGCGGCGGCATCGTCGCCCTGACCTATCTGGGCAGCCAGCGGGCGATGACCAACTACAATGTCATGGGGGTGGCCAAGGCGGCCCTCGAGTCGGGTATCCGTTACCTGGCCAGCGAGCTGGGACCCAAGGGCATCCGCGTCAACGGCCTGTCGGCCGGACCGCTGCGCACCCTGGCGGCGCGCGGCATCAAGGACTTCTCCACGGCGCACAAGCTACACGCCGAGCGTTCGGCGCTCAAGCGCAACACCGAGATGGAGGAGGTGGCCGACGCCGCCCTCTTCCTGTGCAGCCACCTGAGCCGCGGTATCACCGGCGAGGTGCTCTACGTGGATGCCGGGTACCGCATCATGGGTGCCTGATCCCCCGCCAACATGCTGTAATGACCGACGCCCCGCAGGTTTCCTGCGGGGCGTTGCTGTTGGTGTCGTGGAGGCGGTTATTGCGGACCCTCGTTCCCGAACACCGCCAACAGGCGCGGCAGGAAGGCGGGGATGCTGGGGTATGCGGCAGGATCGCGCTCGTATTCCTCCAACCGGTGATAGAGCGCCGGCACGTAGGCGAAGCCCTGGCGGGCCTCGGCCTCGGCGGCGCGCTCGCCGGCTTCGTCGCCTTCGGCCTGGCGCAAGAGGCGGGCGGTGATGGCGCGGATCAGGTGCTCGTTGACACAGCTCTCCCAGGTGGGGTACCCGTTCGATGCCATCCGCGGTTGCAGCGGCACATAGAGCTCGACCCTGGCCTGTACTTCCTCGGAACGGCCGGCGATCAGCGGGTTGATGAAGGAGTGGCCGAACTCGTGCCAGACCAGCTCGCGCAGGTGCTGGAAGCTATAGGTGGGCCCCTGGCTGCCCATGGCGTCGGGGCCGACGATGCTGTAACCCAGGTACTCACCCTCGCCCACTGGCAGGCGCGGCCCGAAACCGCCCCGGTGCAGGAGCGGGCTGAGCACCAAGCGGTACTCGCGCAGCCGCATGCCGTAATAGGCCTCGAGCGGGCCGAGCAGGTCGCGGCCCTGCAGTTCCTTTTCGACCTGGCCAACGAGGTGGTAGTAGAAGGGGGTCTGCTGGGCGAAGAAGCGGTTGAACTGGCTCTGGTCGGCAAAATCGCGCAGTGCCGCCACCCAGTCATCCAGCAGCGGCGTTCCGAGTAAATCCCCTGTGGTAGAACCGGCCGGCCGCAACTGCCACTCCAGTTCCGGCGGAGGAGACAGGCAGAGCACCACGTAATGGTACACGTCGGGCCAGGGATGCTGCGACATCAGGGTGCGCAGGATCTGGACGGCAGGGTGCTGGCGGCAGGGTTGGAAGTAGCGGTAGAGCTCGAAGAGGTAGGGGCTGGGATAGGGGGTGAGGGCGACCTCGGAGCTGAGCAACTGCACCGTGGTCAACAGCTCGGTGCGGGGGTCCACCGCCACCTGGAGGGTGGGGCTTGCGGCCCGGAGCGGCCCGGCCAGGGCCAGCAGCAGCACCAAAGCCAGCGTTTTCACCGCCGGCTCAGGTGTAGGCGGTGTACGCCGGTTCGATCTGGTCCACCCGCACCGGACGGCCCTCCTGGGCCGAGCGTATGGCGGCCAGGGTGCAGCGCACCGCGTGCACCCCGTCGGCGGCCGTGTAGCGCGGCTGGGTATCCGCGGCGATGCAGTCGAGCAGGTGGCCCACCTGATTGACGTGGCCCTGGCTGTAGTAGGAGATCTCCGAATCCCAGATCTCATCCCCGCCTTCCTCGAAGCGGAAACACTGCGCCGCCTGGCCTTCGCGGTGGAGGATCAGGTGCTGCTGCCGGCCCTCCCAGAGCAGGTTGCCGCCGCCTTCACCCAGGACCTCGATCAGCCCGTGTTCTCCCACCACGCTGGTGCTGAAGCCGCGCAGGTAATCGTATTTGCCGTTGAGGCGCTCCGCCCGCATCCACACCCCCTGGCAGGCCGGGTCCTCGTAGCTCCAGGTGATGAGCGGGATATCGACCTCGGCGGCGGTATAAGGGTCGTGGGCGGCGCCGCGTTGACCGGGCGTCTGGGCCTGGCGGGCGGGCACCGCGTAGATCTGGGCGATGCGGCTGCCGGGGATCAGATACTCGGCGGTGGCGAAGAAATGCACCGCGTGATCGAAGATCCAGGGATAGGCCCCGCCTCCCGACCTGGCCGGATCGACGCGCCAGTTGCGCTCGGCCGGGCCGCTGTAGACCAGGGCGCCGGGCCGCTCGAACCAGGCGCCGTGGCGCTGGCGGATCTGCAGGGGTCTGCCGATGGCTCCCTCCTCGATCAGTTGCCTGGCCTTGAGGTGGGCGGCGAGGAAGACATAAGTTTCGCCCACCAGCAGCTTCACCCCGCGGCGCTCGACCTCGGCGCAGACCTCCAGGCCTTCTCCCACGTTCCGGCAGAAGGGTTTCTCGCAGTGGATGTGTTTGCCGGCCCGCGCCGCCTGCAGGGCCATGGGTGCGTGCAGGAAGGTGGGGGTGCCGATATCGACCAAGTCGATGCCGCCTTGGGCGAGCATCTGCTCGTAGGAGGTATAGACCTGGGGGATGTGGTGCTGGCGGGCAAAGGCGCGGGCATTCTCCGTGTTGAGGTCGCACACGGCGACGACCTCGGCCCGCGGGTGAGCCAGGTACCCCTTGAGGTGGGAGCGGGCCACCAGGCCCAGGCCCACCATGCCGACCTTGATCCGTGCCGGGCCGCCCATCTCAGCCCTGGGGCAACAGGAAGCCGATCACCTCGGCCGCCGTGTAGGAATTGCGCTCGCCGCCGATCAGGTGGCGCACTGCCTCGATGCCCTCGCCCATGGTGACCAGCGGCTGCTCGCGGTACCCGCTGGGCCGCTGCTGGGGCAGGCCGATATTGGCCAGCAGGCCATTGCACAGGCACTTGCGGCCCTCGGCCTCTTCGGCGGTGCCGCCTTTTTGCACAAAGGCGGCTACCGGCTCCCCGGCGCAGCGGTACCCCAGTTCGCCCTCGGGGGTGAGGTAGGTGGTGCGCAGGTACCCCAGATTGCAGACCCGGGAGCGCACTGCGTAGGCCGCGTCCTCGGAGAGGGTGTCGGCGAGCCGGGCCACCTTGAAGGGAAAGCCGGTGGGCGAGGCCAGGGGGTCGGTGAAGATCTCGATCTCGCCGCGCTGCACCTGCCCGAGCAGGGTATGCTTGAGGCTTTCCTCCAGGCCCGACTCGCGGCACAGGGCAAAGGCGGTGCCCACCTGCACGCCGGCCCCGCCCGCTTCCAGGGCCTGCTGCAGCCGTTGCGGGTCGGCATAGCCCCCGGCCAGCCAGAAGGGCAGGCCCAGGGCCTTGATCTTCTCGAGGTCCACCTCGTCGCGGGGGCCGTACACCGGCTCACCGCGCTCGTTGAGCTGCAGTTGGCCGCGCGGCGGGGCGTTGTGGCCCCCGGCCGTGGGCCCCTCGATCACAAAGCCGTCCACCTGGCCGGTGGCTTTTTTGGCCAGGGCCTGGGCCAAGGTCACCGAGGCGATGATGGCCAGGAAGTGCGGCCGCCGCAGGCGGGGCAACTCGCCGGCAAAGACCTCGCGAGGGGCGAAGCGGGTGCGGAACTCGGCATCCGAGGGGGCGCCCTCCACGTGCAACTTGAGGGTGACCTCCTGGTGCTCGGTCAGGGCGTCGATGACCCCGGGGATCTCGCGCGGGATGCCGGCCCCCACCAGCACGTAATCCACCCCGGCCAGCATGGCGCCGTACAGGCAGGGCAGCAGGGGCAGCTGGATTTTTTCGAGGTAGTTGACCCCCACCACGCCGGTATGGCCCTCCTTGGCGAGCCAGACCTCGGCGAAGTTGCCCGCTACCGTCAGTTCGAGCAGGTGCTGGTCGGGGGTGGCGGTGTACATGGGCAGGGGCAGGAAGGCAATCGTATTGTCCTTACCGCCGGGGATATAATACCGGTCGAGGATACGCTGGGCCACCTCGGGCACCGGGAAGTGGGCGAGGGCGCGGCGCATATGGCCCTCCAGATCCCCCGCCTGCAGACGCCGGGCCAGGATGCTGTCGAGGGCGGTTCCGGAGACCACGCCCAACTGCCCGGCCGTGGCAACCGCGTTGGCCAGGCGCCAGTCGGAGATGCCGGCGCCCATGCCGCCCTGGATGATGCGCGGATGACTCATATTGATCGTTCCTTCAGGTGATGTGGAGTGGAGCGGCGGAAAGGGGTCACTCGGCCAGTTTCCAGTCCTGGTCCAGGCCGGTGTAGTCCCCGACAAAGGGGTGCAACCTGGAGGGGAGGGCGGCGCGGAAACGGCGGGCGCTCTCGGTCAGGGCCCAGGGCACGCGGAAAGGCGGCGCGGTGGGCCGGAAGATGAAGCCGCAGGAGAGGCGTGCCTCGCTGCCCCCGTGGGGGAAGGCCGCGTGGTAGGTGCGGGTGTCGAAGAGGATCAGATCGCCCGGCTCGGTGAAGAGCGGCACCATACCGGGCACGTCGAAGCGGTCGTAGGCTTTGGGCTCCTCACCGCGACGGTGGAAGGAGCGGCGGTACTCGGTAAAGGCGAAGCCCTCGGGGCCGGCCCAGTCGAGGGTGTGGGAATCGGCGATCACCGCCAGGCCGGCGCGGCTGGGGTGGGTGCCGTTGAGATAGAACCACATGCCGTTGGGCCACTCGCCCCGGTTGAGGATTTCGTTGGGGGTGCGGGCCGGCAGCGGGCCGAACCCGTGCCAATCGGTGTGCCAGGTCACCGGGCCGGCGCCGACGTTCTTCAAGATCGCCGCCGAGCGGTGCACGGTCAGGTCCTCGGTGCCTAGGATGGCCCGGTTGAGGCGGAGGAAGTCCTCGTGCTCCAGCAGGTCCCACAGCGGCGGGGCGTGTTCGATGAAGTCGATCTGCACCCGCGTCTGCCCCGGCGTCAGGGTGCGCTCAGGATCGAGTACCCGCCAGACCGTCTCCTTGAGCTGTTCCACCTGGGGCCGGCCCAGCACCCCTTTGACCACGGCAAACCCGTGGTCGCGGTTGCAGGCGGCGATGGCCGCGGTTTCGGAGGGCGCAAACTCGCAGCGGTAGGGGAGGGTTGCCGGCTGGGGGGAAACGTGGACCATCTGGTGTTCCTCGTTGCTCGGGACAGGGGTTTTGCGAACATTCTTTAGGAAGGCGCCGCACCGGGCGCCCGCTCTGCACCGCCTTGAAGATAAGCACTCGCGAGGGAGACCGCACATGCAACCAATGACCGGCGTGGAACGCATCGGCAACATCCTCAGGCGCCAGCCCGTCGATCGCATCGGGCTGTACGAGCACTTCTGGGGGGATACCCTCAAGGTGTGGCAGGACCAGGGCCATGTGCGGCCGGACGAGGATCTGGCCCTGCACTTCGGCTTCGACATGTCCACCTGTTGGGCCTTCAACATGGTGGCCCGCCTCGATTTTGTGCCCGAGGTACTGGAGGAGACCGAGGAGACGGTGCTCACCCGCGACGGCAACGGCGCGGTGCTGCGCCGGCACAAGTTACACAGTTCCACCCCCGAGCACGTGGATTTCGAGGTCAAGGAGCGGCCGGCCTGGGAGGCGGGCATCAAGCCGATGCTCAAACCCGAGCCCCGGCGCATCAATTTCGAGGCCTATCGCCACGCCAAGGAGGAGTGCCGCAAGCACCAGCGTTTCTTCTGCTGGTCCGGGGTCAATTCCTTTGAGTTGATGCACCCGGTCTGCGGCCACGAATACATGCTGATGGGCATGGCCCTCGACCCGGGCTGGGTGCGCGACATGGCCGACACCTACGCCGAGTTGACCATCAATCTGATGGAGATGCTCTTTGCCCAGGAGGGCAAGCCGGACGGCATCTGGTTCTATGAGGATATGGGCTTCAAGGAAAGACCCTTCATGTCGCCGGATATGTACCGCGAGCTGCTCAAGCCGGCCCACACCCGCACCATCGACTATGCCCATTCCCTGGGCCTGCCGGTGATCATGCACTCCTGCGGTTTCATCGAGCCCTTGCTGGCCGACATGGTCGAGGCCGGCATCGACTGCCTGCAGGTCATCGAGGTCAAGGCCGGCATGGACCTCTTGCGCATCCACCGCAATTTTGGCGACCGGCTCTCGCTCTTCGGCGGCATGGACGCCCGCAACCTGGTGGCCAACGACCGCGACGCCATCCGCCGCGAGCTGGCCGAGAAGATCCCGGCGGTGCGGGGAAACTGCGGTTATATCCTGCACTCGGATCACTCCATTCCCACCACCACCGAGTACCAGACCTACCGCTATTTCGTCGACGAAGGGCTGCGCCTGGGCAGTTACTGAGGCGCATTGCCGGGAACGGGTTTTATTTCGATATTAGACCCGTTCTTGAACCCAGGAGAAGCGGAGGAGGACGGCAATGCTCGCCAAATTGTTCTCCGGCTCGGTCGGCAAGAAGCTGGGCATGGCCCTGACCGGACTGGCGCTCTACATGTTCCTGGCCGGCCATCTGGCGGGCAATATGCTGCTCTTCAAGGGGGACGGAGGGGCGCAGTACAACGCCTATTCCGAGTTCCTGCTCAACCACCCGCTGATCGTGCCGGTGGAGATCGGGTTGATCCTGGTCCTCATCCTGCACGTGTGGCTGGCCATCAGCGTCAGCCTCGACAACCGGCGGGCCCGCCCCCGGGGATATCAGGTAGAACGCGCCTCGGGCGGCCGCAACTGGGCTTCGGCCACCATGCTCTACTCGGGGCTCGCCACCTTCACCTTCCTGATCATCCACCTGATCAACTTCAAATACGGCGACCGGGGCGGTGGCACCCTTTATGACCTGGTGATGAAGAGTTTCAAGACCCCGCTCTACGCCGGCGGCTACGTCCTGGCCATGGTCCTCTTGGGTTTCCACCTGTGGCACTCCTTCCAGAGCGCCTTCCAGACCCTGGGCATCCAGCTCTCGCCGCGGCAGCGTTCGGCCAGCATCCTCGTCTGCCTGGTCCTGGCCGGCGGCTTTGGGGTCATCCCCCTGTGGATCTTCCTTTTCACCTGATGAGGTAGGGCGATGGCACTCGACGCACACGTCCCCGGCGGTCCGCTCGCCGAGAAGTGGGACCAGCACCGCTTCGACCTGAAGCTGGTCAATCCGGCCAACAAGCGCAAACGCACCGTAATCGTCGTCGGCACCGGCCTGGCCGGGGCTTCGGCGGCCGCCTCCCTGGGCGAGCTGGGGTATCAGGTGCTCAACTTCTGCGTGCAGGACAGCCCGCGCCGGGCGCACAGCATCGCCGCCCAGGGCGGTATCAACGCCGCCAAGAACTACCAGAACGACGGCGACAGTGTCCTGCGGCTCTTCTACGACACCATCAAAGGCGGCGACTACCGGGCCCGCGAGGCCAACGTCTACCGCCTGGCCCAGATCAGCACCCAGATCATCGACCACTGCGCGGCCCTGGGCGTGCCCTTTGCCCGCGAATACGGCGGTACCCTGGCCAACCGCTCCTTTGGCGGGGCCCAGGTCTCGCGCACCTTCTACGCGCGGGGCCAGACCGGCCAGCAGCTTTTGCTGGGGGCGTACAGCTCGCAGATGCGCCAGGTGGAGCTGGGCCGGGTGAAACTCTTTCCCCGGCGCGAGATGCTGGAGCTGGTGCTCATCGACGGCCAGGCCCGCGGCATCATCGTGCGCAACCTGATCACCGGCCAACTGGAGCGCTACGCCGCCGACGCGGTGATCCTGGCCACCGGCGGGTACGGCAATGTCTTCTTCCTGTCCACCAACGCCAAGTCCTGCAACGTCACCGCCATCTGGCGGGCCCACCGCCGCGGCGCCTACCTGGCCAACCCCTGTTTCACCCAGATCCACCCCACCTGTATCCCGGTCTCGGGCAGCTACCAGTCCAAGCTCACCCTGATGAGTGAGAGCCTGCGCAACGACGGCCGCATCTGGGTGCCCAAACAGGGCGGTGACCAACGCGCCCCAGACCAGATCCCCGAGGAGGAGCGCGACTATTTCCTGGAGCGGCGTTATCCCGCCTTTGGCAACCTGGTGCCGCGCGACGTGGCCTCGCGGGCGGCCAAGGCGGTCTGCGATGAGGGCAAGGGGGTGGGCGGCTCGGGCCGGGCGGTGTACCTCGACTTCGCCGGGGCCATCGCCCGCGACGGTGAAGCGGTGATCCGCCAGAAGTACGGCAACCTCTTCCAGATGTACGAGGAGATCACCAGCGAGGACCCCTACCACGCCCCCATGCGCATCTATCCAGCCTCGCACTATACCATGGGCGGGCTGTGGGTCGATTACAACCTGATGAGCAACGTGCCCGGGCTCTTTGTGCTGGGGGAGGCCAACTTCTCCGACCACGGGGCCAACCGCCTGGGCGCCAGCGCCCTGATGCAGGGCCTGGCCGACGGGTACTTCATCATTCCCTCCACCCTGGGCGGGTACCTGGCCGGCATCCCGGCCGGCAAGGGTGGCACCGACCACGAGTCCTTCCGCGAGGCCGAGGAGGCTGCATCCACCCGCCTCAACCGGTTGCTGGCGGTCAAGGGCAAACGCACGGTCGACGACTTCCACCGCCAGCTGGGCCTGTTGATGTGGGACTACTGCGGCATGGGGCGCAACGCCGAGGGCTTGAAGCACTGCAAAGCCGAGGTGGCCAAGATCCGGGATGAATTCTGGCAGAATGTCACCGTGGCCGGCACCCCGGGCGAGTTCAACCAGGTGCTGGAGCGGGCCGGCCGGGTGGCCGACTTCATGGAGTTTGCCGAGTTGCTGGCCCACGACGCGCTGATGCGCGACGAATCATGTGGCAGCCATTTCCGCGAGGAGCACCAGACCGAGGAGGGCGAGGCCAAACGCGATGACGAGAATTTCGCGCACGTGGCCGCCTGGGAGTTCACCCAGGTGGGGGCCGAGCCCGTCCTGCACAAAGAAGCCCTGAAGTTCGAGCGGGTCTCTCCCAGCCAGAGGAGCTACAAGTGAGCACCGGCATGAATCTGACGCTCAAGGTATGGCGCCAGCCCAACAGCCAGGCGCCTGGCCGGATGGTGACCTATCCGGCGGCGGACATCTCCCCGGACATGTCCTTCCTGGAGATGCTCGACGTGGTCAACGATCAGCTCTCCCTCAAGGGCGAGGAACCCATCGCCTTCGAGAGCGACTGCCGCGAGGGCATCTGCGGGGCCTGCGGCCTGGTGATCAACGGGGTGCCGCACGGGCCGGGCAAGGGCACCACCACCTGCCAGCTCTATATGCGCAGCTTCAAGGACGGCGACACCATCCACATTGAACCCTGGCGGGCGGCGGCCTTCCCGGTGGTCAAGGATCTGGTGGTAGACCGTTCGGCGCTGGACCGCATCATCCAGGCTGGCGGCTACACCTCGGTGAACACCGGTTCCGCCCCCGACGGCAACGCCTTGCTGGTGCCCCAGGACATCGCCGAGGAGGCCATGGATGCGGCGGCCTGCATCGGCTGCGGGGCCTGCGTGGCCTCGTGCCGCAACGCCTCGGCGCGGCTCTTCGTGGCCGCCAAGGTCAAACACCTCGGCATCCTGCCCCAGGGTCAGTCCGAACGGGCGCAGCGGGTGCTGGCGATGGTGCAGGCGATGGACGAAGAGGGTTTTGGCAACTGCACCAACGAGTACGAGTGCGAGGCGGTCTGCCCCAAGGAGATCTCGGCCTCCCACATCGCCTTCCTCAACCGGGAGCAGGCCAAGGCCTGCTGGAATCCGCCGCGCCAGCGGGGTGCCTCAGACGGCGCCTGAGTCGGGTTCCACCGCCCGTTCGAGCAGCTGCTGAAGGGCGGCGGGGAACTGGCGATAGAGGTCGCGGCACAAGCGCGGCCACAACTCGGGCCGGTGCACGAAGCGGGGGATATAGGCGGCGTTGGCGCCCATGCGGTGCTGGTCAACGCTGGTATTGGCCCCGTTGCGGTGCCACACCCCCCCATTCCAGATCAATACTGAGCCGCGCCTTCCCAGGGCCGGCACCTCGCCCGCGTCCTGAGCCAGGGCCGGATGGCGGCCGCCCAGGTGGGTGGCCGGGACCAGCCGGGTGGCCCCGTTCTCCGCGGTGAAATCCGTCAGCATCCACATCGTCTGCAAGAGCATGGGCCAGGAGGGGTAGGGCTCTGGCACGTCACCCAGCGGCCAGTCGGCGTGCAGCCGGCCGCCGGGAGCGCCGGGCTGGCACCACATCAGGCAGACATTGTTGAGCAGGTAAAAGGGCTCTCCCAGGAAATGCCCGGCGATACGCAGCACCGCCGGGTGTATACACAGGGGCGCCAGTTCCGGGAGGGGATTCAACGCGCCCTCCAGTTTTGCGTACCCGCTCTTGCCGGCCATCAACACCCGCCCCCGCGCATCCAGCCGCTCCGCCTCCTCCGGGTCCAGCAATGCCTCCAGTACCGTGTACCCCTGGCTCTTCAGTTGTTGGCAGGCGGCCTGCTCGGCGGGGCTCAGGGTCTGATCCATCAGTCCCACACCAGGAGTACGCCCAGCGTTTCGCCGGGGTGGTGGTAGAGCAGGTCGAAAGCGGCCGCAGCCTCGGCAAAGGGGAAGCGGTGGGTGATCATCTGCGCCGCCTGCAGTTGGCCATCGGCCAGGAGCTGGAGGGCGCGGTCCGAAGCGCGGGGCCGCTGGTCCGGATCGAGATACCCGCCCACCAGGCGGCGGCCCTGGATCTTGGCCGAATCGAGGGGCAGGGGTTCGTCTTCGTAGAGACCCAGCACCTGCAGGAGCCCGCCGCGCCGCAGCATGTCCTGGGCCTGGGCAAAGGCCGCAGCGCCGGCCCGGCCGCCCACGGCTTCGACCACGGCCTGGGCGCCTTCCCCTCCGGTTAGCTGCCGCACCGCCGCCACCGGGTCCTCGGTCGAGGCGTCGACCACCGCGTCGGCGCCCAGGCTGCGGGCCAGGGCGCAGCGAGGGGGCAGGGCATCCACGGCGAGCACGCGGGCCCCGGTCAGGACCCTGAGGATCTGCATACAGCCGCTGCCCACCAACCCCTGCCCCAGGATCACCACCGGGTCGCCGGGCTGGGCGCGCAACTCCTCCATCCACAGCACCGAACTGGTGGCCAGGGGCCAGAAGGTGCCGGCCTCGGCGCTGACCCCGGCCGGTAGCCTGACGACGCTGGGCCGGTGGGCCGGCGCGACCACCTCCATGGCGGCGTACTCGGCGTGCGGGGCCAAGGCCGCCACCCGGTCGCCGGGGGCAAACTCCCTTACCTGGGCCCCCACCTCCACGATCCTGCCGGCCAGGGAGTACCCCATCATACGCGGATCGATGGCCTCCTCGCGGGCGTAGCGCCGCCAGATCTCGGAGCCGCGGCTGATCAGCGAGCACTCGGCGCGGATCAGCACCTCGGTGGGGGCGAGGCGCGGGCGCTCGGTTTCCTCGATGGCGATGTTGAAACGCCCGGCGGGTTTGGCGACCCGTTTCATGGGTGGGTGGCGGCCTGTCCCTGGCTGACCTCCTGCCAGTGTTTTTCGGCCATGGCATGTACCTGCGCGTCGTCCCAGCGTTCGAGCCGCTCGTACTGGCCTTTGACCTCGGGGCGGAAGGGCGGGTTGTGCACGGTGTTGTAGCAGCAGATCAGGGCCCAGCGCGGGTCCGGGCTGTTGTTGGCGTCGGAGCGGTGCAGCAGGTTGCTGTGGAAGAAGAGGGCGCTGCCCGGGCTCAGCTCGCAGTAGACCTTGTCGAGGCGCTGCAGGACGAGTTCGACCCGCTGCGGGTCGGCGCCGGTCTGGTCGGCCACCTTGCCGTGGTCGATGCGGCCCAGCCGATGGGAACCGCGGATCACCTGCAGGCAGCCGTTCTGGCGGGTGGCCCGGTCCAGGGCGATCATACAACTGGCCATGTCGGGGTAGTGGAAGCCGCTGTACCAGTAGCCGAAGTCCTGGTGCCATTCCCAGGCGCCGCCGCCGAAGGGCTCTTTGATCATCATCTTGTGGTGGTAGTGGTAGACCTCGGCGCGCAGCAACTGCTCCAGGGGTTCGACGATGCGCCGGCTGTGCACCAGGGCGCTGTACACATCCTCGGGCAGTTCGTAGCGCAGCGAGAGGCGGCCCACCCGGCCGTCGGCGTCGCGGCGGTCCACGGCGATGGCGGCCAACTGCTGGTCGGCGCGGGCGATGCGGCTGAGCAGTTCCATGTCGGCGCGGGGGAAATAGTCCTCGAGGATCAGGTACCCGTCCTGGTCGAACTGGCGGAGCTGCTCGGCGCTCAGCGGGGGTGCTCCCATGCAAACCTCCTGTATTATTGGGCTTGGGCAATTGCGGCAATATACACAGAAAAACCGCGCCCCAAAACCGGCGGCGCGGCGAAAATACAAATCTCCTTGACTTTTCAGAGCTTCTGAACTTATTTAGGCATGTTATAAGTTTTTGTTTATCAGCTACTAATGCTGTGTGTTGCCAGAATCCACAGCAGCGTGAGAGGAGGTGTCCCCTTGCAGACCATCACCAAAAAAGATCTCACCGGCTCGGTGGCCGAGGCCATCGGCTGCAAGAACAACACCGCCGCCAAGATGATCGACAGCCTCTTCGAGGCCATGCGGGAGAACCTGATCCAGGGCAACCGCATCGAGATCAGGGGTTTCGGCGTGCTCGAGGTGAAGAACACCCAGCCCAAGCCGGCGGCCCGCAATCCGCGCACCGGCGAGATCGTCTATGTGCCGGCCCGGCGCAAGACGCATTTCAAACCGGGCAAGCAGCTCAAGGAAGCCCTGCACCAGTCGCGCGAGGGCGCGCCGCCGCCGCCGACCACCCCGTAGTTATTCGCGCGTCTGGCGCGTTTTTCCCCGGCCGGTGTTGCTGCGTTTCACCTTGGCCGGCCGGCCGGTGCGCGCCGATTCCCAGGCGGCTTCGGTCAGTTCGATGACCCGCAGCCCGCACACCGGCGGCACCTGCACGCTGTCGCGCCCCAGGATCGCGTCGATGAAGTTGCGGTCCGGGGTGGTGCCTCCCGGCAGGTTGCTCGGGGTGTGGCTGTCGTTGGACAGCGCGGTGCGATAGGTGATCTCGCCGTTGCGCAGGTAGATCACCGCCTTGCTGCCCCAGATGGTCAGATCCTCCCACATGCCGTTGGCCGGCGAATTTCCCACCACCGAGATAGTCCCCAGGGCCCCGTTGCGGAAACGCAGCGACAGGGCCGAATTGATGTCCACCTCCGAAGTGAAATTCTGCTGGAAGGCCTGCACCTCATCCACCTCCAGCCCGGTCATCCACAGCAGGATGTCGAGCAGGTGGCTGCCCGAATCGTTCAACTGACCGCCCCCCGATAGCGACAACTGCTGCCGCCAGCTGCCCACGGTGAGCCGCAGCCAGTTCTGGTCCTGCAGGGCCGAGATGAACTGGATCTCGCCCAACTCGCCGGCCAGGATCTGGTTGCGGATATAGCGAAACTGCGGCGCCAGGTGCCGCTGGTAGGCGATCATTAGAATTTTGCCCCGCGCCTCGGCCTCGGCGATCACGGTGTGGGCATGCTCGACGCTGCAGACCATGGGTTTTTCGGTGAGTACGTGCAGGCCCTTGGCGAGGGAGGCCATGATCTGTTCGAAGTGCAGGGTATGGGGGGTGGAGATCTCCACCGCATCGAGGTCCGCCTGGGCCAGCAACTGGTGGTAGTCGGTGTAGGTGGGCACTCCTTCCAGCGCCGGGTACCGTTCCTGCACCCGCAACAGGCTCGCCTCGCTGGTATCGC
The DNA here is from genome assembly GCA_020852055.1 of Candidatus Latescibacterota bacterium. Lineage (GTDB taxonomy): Bacteria > Latescibacterota > UBA2968 > UBA8231 > UBA8231 > SICG01. The sequence goes on along the minus strand of JADZBP010000113.1, from coordinate 29,725 downwards.
ACAGGGCGGCGACCTGGACCTCGGGCATCTCGAGGGCGCGGCCGATATGGGCGGTGGCATTGCCGCCGCAGCCGATGAAACCCAGCTGAATCTTGCTCATCGTTTTCCTCTCTGCTCGTCTTGGGGGACTGCCAGCCGCTGTTGGTAGTTGCCGTAGGTCTGGCAGGTGTGGTGGTACGCTTCGTAGTGCGCCAGGGGGATCTCGGGGCTGATGGAGTGGGTGCCGATCACCAGCCCGCCCTCCTGGCCCAGGTCGATGAGTTCGCGGGCCTCGGCCTCCACTGCCGCCGCCGGTCCCTCGACCAGGGTGTGGGTGTTGCACATGCCGCCGGTGAGGATCAGGCGCGGATAACGCCGGCGGATCAGGGCGGCATCCATGCCGGCCCGTTTTTCGAGCGGATTGAGTCCGTCGATGCCGGCCTCGACCAGCATGTCGAGGATGGGCAGGATATTGCCGTCCGAGTGCAGCAGCACCCAGCGGGCGCCGGCCTCCTTGAAGGCGCGGATCATGCGCCGGTACCCGGGCAGGAAGACCTGCTCGAAGGACCTGGGGCTGAACATCGGCCCCTCGTTGTAGGCCATGTCGTCGTAGATCCACACCCCGGTGTCGTGCAGGGACCAGCGCCGCAACTGCTCCCGGGCCAGACCGATGAGGTGGTCGGCCATCTTGTCGGCCAGGGCGCGGGCCAGGGGCGGGTCGCCGGCGATATCGAGCAGGAACTGCTCCTCCCCGCGCACAAAGGTGGTGCGCAGGTACGGGCCGCCGGTCTTGCCGAAGACGCAGTGGCGTTCCTTGTCGGCGGCCAGCAGTTGCAGGGTTTCGGCCTCGGTGCCGGCCTTGAGGTAACGCTGGTCCAGGGCAGGGGAGTCAAAGCTGATCCGGTCGGGATCGGCGCCGGGCGGGATGGGCACCGCGAGGGTCTCGACGAAGTAGGCGTCGCGGCGCCGGCGGATGGTGCGGCCCCAGGTGTCCACCTCGTAGATCCAGCCCTCCTCCTCCTTGAGCAAACGGGCGCGGGTGCAGAAGGCCCCCTCCTCGGGCACCCAGATGGCGATGTCGCTCAGGGCGTGGGCCGGGCCCAGCCGCTGCGCCCAGGACTGGGGATACTCCCAGAAGTTGTCGAAGCGGGGGATACGCGGGGGCGGCTCGAAGCGAAACGCCCCCAGCACCAGGTCGCGGGCGCTCTGGGCCATCAGGCGCACCTGGCCAGGTCGCCCAGGGTGCCGCGGATGCAGGCGGCGATGCGCGCCGTCCGGCCCTGGCTCTTCAGGCGCGGGGCCAGGATCTCCAGGTCTTTGAGCAGGCCCTGCAGCCGGCGGCCATAGGCCTGCCGTCCCTTGGCGGTCATACAGTCGCGCAGGTAGATGGGCGGGCCGGGGTTTTTGCCGAAGAGCGGGCAGAGGTGGATCTCGCCGCGCGCTTTGCCGCCCTCCGGCAGGAGTGGGTCGAAGGAGGCGAAGAAGGCCTCCTCGGCCTCGACGAAGAACCTGGTCAGCGCGGTGGCGGCACGACTGTCGGCCGGGTGGTACAGGCCTTCGAGCACCTCGCCGAGCAACTCGCGGTTGTCGCGCTCCACCGCGTTGAGTTTGCGGCCCCCGAAGGCGATGTTGACCTCCACCCCCGGATTGATGGCCGGCCCCATGTAGTACTCCACCGCCCGTCCTCCCTGTGCGTACAACTCCTCCAGATGGGTGCCACTGCGCCCGGTATAGGGCAGGAACCAGCGGCGGCGGCTCCAGCGCTGGGGCGGGTACACCCAGGTGCCGCCCGAGGAGCCGAAGGCGCAGGGCAACTGGCGGATGAAACGGGCGCGCTCAGTCGGGGAGATGAAGTACCCGGCGTGGCCGGCGTCGATCAAAAAGTCCAGTTCCTTTCCCAACTCGACGAGGTGGGGCCAGTCGGCGCGGGGGGCGCTGGTGCCCCAGGGCAGGTACCCGCACATGTTGACCATCAGCACCGCGTCGGGCTGCTGCCGGCGGATATAGCGGGCGGCGTGGGCGTTGAGGCGCGAGTAGTATTCGGTGTTGCCCTGCGGGGTGCAGCGCGGACAGGTGCAGCGGCCCCGGTCCGAGGCTTCGAGGTGGAAACCGTCGAAGGAGAATTCGGCCAGCAGGTAGTCGATCACCTTCTCCATCCAGCGCCGCGATTCCTCGCTGGCCCCGCACATGGCGTGTGGATTGGGCCCGCGCACCGCCGGGTCGGCCTCGATGATGCGGTCGAAACCCCAGCTGTACACCCCCAGGCCATAGAGCAGCTTGACCCCGCAGGCCTTGGCCTCGGCCGCCACCCGGCGCACCTGGCGCTGCCGCTGGCGCGAGACGGTCTTGGGCAGATCGGTGAGCCAGTCGCTGGCGGTGAGCAGGCCGAAGGTGGTGAAACAGTTGAAGCCCGACTCGGCCTGGAGCCGGATGCTGGCGCACAGGTCGTTCACGGCCCGCTCGTCGAGCACCACGCTGGGCCACTGGTGGCTGGAGAGGGCCCGGTTGCGCATGTCGTTGATCCAGACCCCCTGGGCGGTGCGGAAGGTATAGGCGGCGTTCATCGGCAGCTCCCCTGGTTGCGAAGGTTGAGGTAGAATCTATTAAACCCGCCTAGGCGGGGCCACCGGCGGTGGTTTTCGACTTGACTTTGCCGCAGCGCCGATGGTATCTTGAAACCATCCACCGACACTTTCGAGAAAATACCGAGCGATGAACTCAGTCTTTGCAGCTCTCCTTCACACTCCCAAACCCCAAGGTCGGGGTATGGTCCGGGTCGCCATGATTATTGCGGCGCGCGGCGCGCGGTGGAGGGAAGAGCCTTAGGCTGAACCACTCGATCCCTTTCCCAGCCCTCCGTCGAAAACCTTCGACAGCGGGCTTTTTCTTTTTTACCTGGAGGATGCGCCATGCAGGCCATCGAGGTCCACCGGTTGAGCAAGACCTTTCTCGCCAAACACAAGGCCGCCGGCTTCCGGGGCAGCCTGCGCGCCCTGGTGCGGCCCCAGATGCAGGTGGTCGAAGCGCTGCGGCAGGTTTCCTTTGCCATGGACGAGGGTGAGTTGCTGGGCTTCATCGGCCCCAACGGGGCGGGCAAGTCCACGACCATCAAGATCCTCACCGGCATCCTCCACCCCAGCAGCGGGCAGGCCCGGGTGTTGGGCCTGGTGCCCTGGCAGGAGCGCCGCCAGTTGGCCTACCGGATCGGCAGCGTCTTCGGGCAGCGGCCCCAGTTGTGGTACCACCTGCCGGCCATCGACACCTTCCTGCTCTTCGGCGAGATCTACGAGGTGGAGCCGCGGGTCCTGCGCCGGCGCATCGGCGAGCTGGCCGAGATCTTTGCCCTCGGGGACCTGCTCGACATCCCGGTGCGCAAGCTCTCCCTGGGTCAGCGCATGCGCTGCGAGGTGGTGGCCTCGTTGCTGCACGCGCCGCGCCTGCTGCTGCTGGACGAACCCTCCATCGGCCTGGACGTGGTGGCCAAGCAGCGGCTGCGCCAGGCCATCCAGCACCTCAACGAGCAGGAGGGGGTGAGTGTGCTGCTCACCTCCCACGACGCCGGCGATATCGAGGTATTGTGCCAGCGGGTGATCATCGTCAACCACGGGCAGCCGGTTTTCGACGACCAGGTGGCGGCGCTGAAGAAGCGCTACCTCAAGTTCAAGCAGGTGACCGCCCGCTTCGAGCGGCCCCTGGCGCCGGATTTCGGCGTGGCCGGGGCCGAGGTGCTCCGGCTGGAGGAGGGCGAGGTGGTACTGAGTTTCGACGCGCGGCAGACGCCGGCCGGGGCCATCGTCGAGCAGTTGTCCGCTGCCGGCAACCTGGTCGACCTGGCGATCGCCGAGCCGGCCCTCGAAGAGGTGATCCGCGAGATCTACCAGGAAGCGGGCCACTTGCAGCCCGGGGAAGGAGCCCCGCCATGAGGAGAACCATAGTCAAGTACTGGGCCATCTTCAAAACGCAGCTGGTCCACAGCCTGTCCTATCCGGCAGACCTCTTCAGCCGCAGCCTGACCATCGTGCTTTTCCTGTGGATCTTCGCCCACCTGTGGGAGGCGGCGTACGCCAGCGCCGGCCAGGAGCGCATCGCCGGGCTCTCGCGGCGGGACACCCTCTGGTACCTGATGATCGCCGAGGTCATCGTGCTCAGCCGGCCGCGCCTGGCCGGGGCCATCGCCGAGGGGGTGAAGAGCGGCAGCATCGCCTACCTGCTCAACCGGCCCTACAACTTCCTGCTCTACCAGGCCGGGGTGGGTCTGGGGGACAGCGCCCTGCGCCTCCTGTGCAACGCCCTGGCGGGCGGGGCGCTCACCTGGTGGATGGTGGGTCCGCCACCGGACCTGGGGCACTGGTCGTTGGTGCTGCCGGCCATCGCCGGGGCCTGGGCCATCGACTTTTGCATCGGGGCGATGATCGGTCTCCTGGCCTTTGTCGCCGAGGAGGTCTCGGCCTTCGAGTGGATCTACTCCAAACTGACGCTGATCCTGGGCGGGGTGCTGGTCCCCCTGGACTTCTTCCCCGGGTGGCTGCGTGAGGCCGCCGGGCACCTGCCCTTCGCCTATATGGTCTACGGGCCGGCGCGCTGTTTTGTGTCCCCGGACCCGGGGGCGTTCATGGCGCTCTTTGCCGGGCAGTTGGGCTGGCTGGTGGTCCTGGGTGGGTTGTTGTGCCTGGGATACCGCCGCAGTGTCGCCCACCTGAATATCAACGGAGGGTAATGCAATGCAAACGGTGCGGTTTCTGGGGGCGCTGTGGAAGGCCAATCTGCTGGCGGCCATGGAATACCGGGTGGCTTTCCTCTCCCAGGTGGCGGGCATGGCTCTCAACAACGCCATCTACTTCACCTTCTGGATCCTCTTCTTCGACCGCTTCCCGGCGGTGCGGGGCTGGGGCATTCACGAGATGCTGGTGCTCTTCGGGGTGGCGGCCGGCGGCTTTGGCCTGGCGGTCTACCTCTTTGGCAACGCGCTGCGCCTGGCGGAGCTGATCGCCGGGGGCCGGCTCGACTACTACCTGTCGCTGCCGCGGCCGGCGTTGCTGCACGCCCTGGCCAGTCGCAGCGCGGCCAGCGGCCTGGGCGACTTCCTGTACGGCTGCCTCAGCTTTGCCCTGTCCGGGCCTGGCTCCATTGAGGAGGTGCTGCGCTTTGCCTTGGGATTGGTCTTCGCGATGGCGGTGTTCCTGGGATTCGTGGTGCTGGTGCAAAGCCTGGCCTTCTGGATGGGACATGCCGGCCTGGTGGGCAGCCAGGCCATCAACGCCCTCATTAGTTTTGCGCTCTATCCGCTCGATCTCTTCGACGGCACGGCCAAACTGGTGCTCTTCACGGTGCTGCCGGCGGCTTTCATGGGGGCGGTGCCGGCCGAGTTCGTGCGCTGCTTCACCTGGCTGGGCCTGGCCCAGCTCACCGGCGCATCGCTGGTCTTCCTGCTGCTGGCCCTGGCGGTTTTCCACTGGGGCCTGCGCCGGTACGAGAGCGGCAGTGCCATCCAGGTGGAGGTGTGAGCAGCTTCAGGGCCGCGGGTACCCGCCGAAGTCGCGCAGGGCCTGGCGCATGGCCAGGATGTTCTCGGGCGGCACGTCCAGCTGGATGTTGTGTACGGCGGTGAAGACGAAGCCGCCGCCCGGAGCCAGATCGTCGATGCGGCGCTTCACCTCGTCGCGCACCTGCTGCGGGCTGCCGGTGGGCAGCACCCGCTGGGTATCCACGCCCCCGCCCCAGAAGGTCAGGTCGGCGCCGAATTCCCGTTTGAGTTCGCGGCTGTCCATGCCTTCGGCGGCCACCTGAACCGGGTTGAGCGCCTCCACCCCCACCTCGATCAGATCGGGCAGGATGGAGAGGATGCTGCCGCAGGAATGGAAGAAGAGTTTGCTGTGCGGCGCCAGTTTCTTGATGCCGCCCAGGAGCCGGGCCAGGCGGGGTTTGAAGATCTCGCGCCACAGGGCCGGCTCGATCTGCAGGCTGCGCTGGCCGCCGTAGTCGTCGCCCTCCTGCACCACATCCACCCACTGCCCCACCCGGCCCAGGGCGGCTTCCCAGTAACGCAGCTTCAGCTCGATGATCTGGTCGCAGAGGGCCTCCGCCATGGGGCGGTCGGCGGCCAGGTCGCAGAAGAAGTTTTCGTACCCGCGCAGCCACTGGCCCATCTCCAGCATGCCCGGGGCGATGCCGCCCAGCACAAAGGCCTTGCCGGCCTGGCGGGTGGCCCGGGCCACCTCCTCGAGGTGGGTGAAGCGGGCTGGGTCCACCGGGTCGGGCCAGGCGTAGCGCTCGATGTCGGCGACCGTCTGGGCCCCGGCCAGGGGCGAGGCGCAGAGGTCGAAGTAGTGGCCGCCCTCGACGGGCATACGCCGGGTGATGCCCCACTCGTCGGTGCAGTAGCGGTACTCGCCCTCGTCGCGGTAGGCCAGGCTCCAGTTGGACTGGGCATTGGGCCGGGCGCCGCGCACATCGGTCTCCAGGATCTGGTGCAGGTCATCATCCACCACTCCCAACTGCTGCATCAGGTGCCAGACCCGCGGCTCGCGCTCCTCCAGTTGCAGGGCCCGGCGCAGGCGCACCAGGGCCTCGCGGTGGATGCCGGTCACCGGGGTGGAGGAAAGGTCGAAGGGCACCCGGTCGGGTTCCCGGTGGTTGAGGGCCTGCAGCACGCGGTCGCGGGAGTCCATGGTCCACCTCCTGGGGGAATGGGTCATCGGGAGATGGAGGGGCAAGATCCGTGCCGGGACGGAGGGGTAGGAAAAGGGCTGGTTTTCGGGACAGAGGGGTCCCGGCTGCGGCCGATCGGAGGGACCGCGCTGTCGCGTATCGGGGTTTAGCCGCGCAGCACCCGCACATCCCCCTGGCGCTGGGTGAGGCCTTCGCGGTCGAAGAGGGCCAGCAGGGCCAGGGCCCAGCGGCGGTTGGCATTGAGCAGGTCGCGGAAGGCGGCCACCGTGACGGAGCCGTGCTGGTGCAGATGGGCCTGCAGTTGCACCCGCACCCGCTCCAGGGCTTCGGTGTGCAGGAAGAGCCCGCCTTCGAGGGGCACCACCGCACCCAGGCTCATCACCGCCTTGAGCAGGGCGTCCACCTTTTTGGCGTCCACCTGCAGGAGCCTGGCCAAACCCTCGGCGTCGGGCACCTCGGCCAGTGAGGGATGGTTGAGGGCATCGAGTAACTGCCGGCGCAGGGTCTCCTCCTCGGCAGAGAAGCGGATCTGGTGGGCGGTGGCGCGCACCAGGCCCCCTTCGCTGGTAACGCGGCCTTCCCGCTCCAGCGCCTGTAGCAGCTGCTCGAAGAGTTCAGGATCGACGCGGCGGTCGGTCAGGCGGCGCAGCTCCTCGCGATTGAGGCCGGCTTTGAGCGGCTGGGCCCGGTGGAAGGCGGCGAGGGTCTGCTCGGTCTGCTGGCGCAGCCCCTGCCACTGGCTGGCGTGTATGGCCGCCGGCTGCCCGCCCACCTGCACCCGGACCACCTGACCCCCCAGCGCGGCCAGGGACTTGTCGAGGGCCTCCAGGCTCAGCCCCAAGTCGCCGGCCAGGGCCTGGCAGGGCCTGGCCCCCTCGGGGGCCCAGCGCAGCATGGCTTCGACCACCGTTGGCCGGTCCTCCTGTTCCAGGGCGCCGAGGTGTTCAGCCAGGCCGGCCTCGCGCCGCCGGTGTTTGACGGGGTGCGGGTCGAGGATGCGGCCCCCGCCGATGGTCAGGGGCGGGGAGTAGCGGCGGAGCACGAAGCGGTCGCCCCAGGCGGCCACCAGCGGGGTTTCGAGGCGCAGCTGGGCCAGGGCGCTGCCACCCGGCTCCAGGGTCTGGCCTTCCAGCAACACCACCCGGGCCATCACCTCGGCGGTGCCCAGGTGCAGGCGCACGCGGGTGCGGGTCTCCAGGGGTTTGGGGCAGGAGGGCAAGAGGCGCAGGCGCACGTCGAGCAACTGGGTGGGGCGGAAGTATTCGGGAGCGACCAGGGCATCGCCGCGGGTGATTTCGTCCACCTCCACGCCGGGCAGGTTGAGGGCGGCCCGGTCGCCGGCCTGCACCTGGGCCACCTCGCGGCCGTGCTGCTGCAGCCCGCGCACCCGCAGGGGGCGGGTTGCCGGCATCAATGCCACGTGGTCGCCGCTGTTCAAGGTCCCCGACCAGACGGTGCCGGTACACACCAGGCCGAAACCCTTGACCAGGAAGGCGCGGTCCACCCACAGGCGGAAGGGGCCGGCCTGGCGGCGGGTGCGGGTCTGGGCTACCAGGCCGAGCAGCAGTTGTTTGAGTTCCCCGATCCCGGCCCCGGTATGGGCCGAAACCCGGACGAGGGGTGCCCCTTCGAGGAAGGTGCCCCGCACCAGTTGCCGCAGGTCCTCCTCCACCAGACCGAGCCATTCCTGCTCGACCAGGTCGGTCTTGTTGAGGGCGATCAAGCCGCGCTCGATGCCCAGCAACTGCAGCACGTCGAGGTGCTCGCGGGTCTGGGGCATGACCCCGTCGTCGGCGGCCACCACCAGCAGGGCGATGTCGATGGTGCTGACCCCGGCCACCATGGTCTTGACGAAACGCTCGTGGCCGGGCACGTCGATGAGGGTGGCCTGGTCGCCGAGGAAGGCGAAGCCCAGTTCGATGGTGATGCCCCGGGCCTTCTCCTCGGGGGCGGTGTCGGTGTCCATGCCGGTGAGGGCCTTGACCAGCAGGGTCTTGCCGTGGTCGATGTGGCCGGCGGTGCCGATGATGGTGTGGGCCATCTCAGTCGATCTTGGTGAGTTTGCCGGTGGCGCTCCAGGCGTCGGCCTGCAGGCGGTAGAGATAGACCCCGGCGGCCAGGTCGCGGCCGTCCCAGAGGGGGTGGTGCGCGCCGGCCGGCAGCGCGCCCAGGTCGAGGGTCGCCACCTCCTGGCCGAGCAGGTCGTAGAGGCGCAGGGTCACCCGTTGCGCCGGGGCGCTCAGGGTGAAGGGGATCACCACGCCGGGATTGAAGGGATTGGGATAGGCCGGGTCCAGATGGGTGCGCGTTGGTCGGGGCGGGCCCTCCTCCTCGACGGCGGTGCCCTGGCCGAGCCGGTTGAGCAGCACGTGTATCCCCGCCCCCTCGGAGACGAAGGAGTCGAAGACCACCAGGTCGGGATGCCCTTCGCCGTCGAGGTCGGCGGCGAGCACCGCTCCGCCCCGGCCCGGCGAGAGCGGGTAACGCCCCTCCACTTCAAAACGGCCCTCGCCCCGGCCGGTGAGCACCACCACGGCCGGCTGGCGCAGTTCGTCGTGTACCAGCACCAGATCCAACAACCCATCGGCATTCAGGTCAACGACCAGGGGCCGGCGGTGGTAGTAGAGATCGGGCAGGGCAAAGGTGGTATCGATCGCGCCGCTGGCCTCCTGGCGCAGGATTTTCAGGCCCAGGGCCGGCCTTCCTTCAGGGCCCTGGGCAAAGAGGGCGCCCTCGTCGTTGAGTATCAACTCCAGTGGCCCATCGAGGTCGAGGTCGCCTGCGCCGATGAGGCGCTCGGGCTCCAAGCCCTGGCTGTGGCGGAGCGGCTCCTGCACCCGGGCGCCCGAGGCCAGGGTATAGGTGGAGATCAGGCCCTGCAGCCGCTGCTCGTAGGCCGGCCGCCAGACCAGGGGCTGCTGGCGGGAGGGCAGGCTGGGGAAGGCGGCGGTCCAGACATAGTACCCCCCGCCGGCGGAAGGGGGTTGCTGCGGGGAGGAGAAATGGCCGGCCCCGTCGTTGAAGAGCAACTGGGCGTCGAGGGTGCCGCGGCGGTAGCCCCACAGGTCGGGGCGGCCGTCGCCGTCCAGATCGGTGAGCTGGGCCGGGGCGAAGAAGCTGGGCAGGGATTGCCGGGCCCAGCCGCCCTGAGCGTCGTTGAGCCAGACCTGGGGCGGCAGTTGGTCGACGGGGCTGTCCAGCACCAGGTCGAGGCGGCCATCGCCGTCGAGGTCGGCGCCGCCGACGAAACTGTCCTTGATGGCGAAACCCGCCGCGGCGAAGGACTCGGTCTGGACGCGGGCGAAAAACCCTCGCCCGTCGTTATAGCCCAGCAGCCAGCCGCCTTCCTGGCCGCGCTGCCAGCGGGTGACGAGGTCGGCATCGCCGTCGCCATCGAGGTCGCCCAGGGCGCCGGCCTCCTCCTCCCAATCCCAGCCGCTGAGCTGCTCGACCTGGCCCAGTTGCTGGAACACCGCCGGGGCGAAGAGTGGACCGCCGGCGGCGACCGGCGGGGTTGGCGGCGGCAACTCGCCCTGGGCCTGTTCGCGCGGGCCGGTCAGCCGGATCCAGTCGATCTCCACGGCCACCGGGACCTGGTCGGGGCGCTGGGCGCCCTGCGGGTCCTCGGGGTCTTCCTCGACGACGAAGGGCAGGGTCAGGCGGATATCGCGCAACCGGTCTTCCCAGAGGATCTCGTATTCCTCGCCGCCGGGCCAGGTGGCCACCCGCGAGCGCAGGTCGCTCACCGTCAACTCCTGCCACCCGGTGGAGTAATGGGTGGGGTCGGCCACCAGCCAGAAGCGGGGGTGGCAGTACGGATTGGGCGGGCAGCCCCCGCCCAGGAAGTCGGGATCATTGCCGGGGTAGAGGTCGTTGGCCGCGATGGTCCAACTTAAGATCAGGCTGGAGACCACCGGGCGCGAATGCACCAGGCGCAGGCGGATGGTGCATTCGTCGAAGAGCCGCGAGTTGTGGTCGATGAAGGGGGAATAGAGGGTGATACCCGGGCTGCGACCCTGCTGGTAGGGCAGCAGCGGCACCGTCCAGATGCCCTGGTCGACAGTGCCCTGGAGCAGCGGCAGTTTCGGGTGGGTGCCGGTGCCCTCCGCCTCGGTGGCGGCCCAGCCCTGCGGGTCGCGGTCGAAATTCCAGGTGATGGCGTGGGCGGTGGTGAGCAGGCAGAGGAGGCTGAAACCAGCGACGAGTGTTTTCATGCCTCTAAAGATACCCGCATCGGCGCGGGGCACCAACTTGAAGGCGTACGAGCCCCCACCTATATTCTCCCCCCGAGGAGGGCCTGAGCTATGTACCTGAAAGAAATGCGTCCCTATCAGTTGCGCGAGGCCGTGGCCAAGGGCTGGCCCCTGCTGGTGCCGGCCGGCTGCATCGAGACCCACGGACCCCACATGGCCATCGGCCACGACACCCTGATCGTCGAGGAGATCTGCAGCCGCATCGCCGCGCAGGTTCCGGTGGTCATCGCCCCGTCCTTCGACTACGGCCCCACGGGTTATGCCCTGGGCGGCCCGCAGGACGGCACCATAGACCCGGAATACAATTCCTTCGGGCTCTACGTCAAAAGCATCCTGAAAAACTTCCGCCAGATGGGGTTCCGCAAGATCTACGTGCCCATCATGCACCAGGGTATGGAGGCGCCCCTGGCCCTGGCCTTCAAGAAGGCGGCGGCGGAGTTGACCTTTGAGGAGGTGCTGGAGCGGGGGTATCCGCGGGGCTGGTGGGGCGAGGGCAAACTGATGCGCGAGGTGGGCGGGGCCATCTGGGGCCGCGTCGAGGTGCAGCCGATGATCCTGCCCGGCACCGAGGCGGGCGGGGACCATGCCGGCTACAACGAGACTTCCTTCCTGCTGGCCACCCGGCCCGAGTTGGTGGAGCAGGACAAACTCGACGACCACGCGCCCTGGTACTGCCGCCAGGATGAGAAACTCAACAGTTGGACCGCCAACGCCGAACACGGGCAGCGCATGGTGGACGCGGTGGTCGCCGCCTGGGTGGCCAAGATCAAGGCCGAGGCCTGAGATGGCCAGGGCCCAGGTCCTGCACCTGGATCCGGACCACCTGCGGGGCCGGCTGCTGGAACGCGCCGTGGAGGTGCTGCGGGCCGGCGGGGTGATCGCCTATCCCACCGATACCATCTACGGGCTGGGCTGCGACATCACCTCCAAGAAGGCCATCGAGCGGGTGCGCCACATCAAGGGCCGCGACGCCAAGAAGCCGATGTCCTTTGTCTGCGCCGACCTGACCAACGTCAGCCACTACGCCCAGGTCTCCAACTACGCCTACCGCATCCTCAAGCGTTTCCTGCCCGGGCCCTATACCTTTGTGTTGCCGGCCACCCGCGAGGCGCCGCGTATCCTGCAGGGCCGCCAGCAGACGGTGGGGCTGCGCATCCCCGACCACCCGGTGCCCATGGAGCTGGTGCGCCTGCTGGGCAACCCCATCCTCAGCACCAGCGCCAACCGCAGCGGGCAGGAGGTGATCACCCGGCCCCAGGACCTGGAGGCGGACCTGGGCGGGGAGGTGGACCTCATACTGGAGTGCGGCGAGCTCCCGGTGCTTGGGTCAAGTGTGATCTCCCTGGTTGGCGACCGCCCCCAGATCCTCCGCGAGGGCCTTGGCGATCTGAGTTACTTCCGGGAGGATGGTTGACCTTGGTCGGCTGCCCCGCCTGCTCCGCATCCTGCTCCGTCGCCTCTTCTTCTTCAAAGTAGGTCCCGTAGAGCTGGGTCAGTTCGGGGGTGTCGCGCACAAACTGCCGCCACTCCACCAGCAAGGTGTCGCCGGCCACACACTTGGGGCAGGGAATGAGCAGATTGTGCTGGTCCACGCCCAAAAAGCCGCGGTCGTAGCAGCGCTTGCAGTTCTTCTTGGCCTTGTGTTTGGCCACCATCTCTCTGGCGTTGGCCAGGTACTGATCGGGCAACCTGGGTATCTCTTCCATCTCTCTACCTCCTCTGGCTGAATTGCTGTGAAAGATCGATCAAAGAGTGCTAAAACGCAACGCGTTCCGCTGTGGGTTTGGTGCGTCCTCTGCCTGCTGCCGCTGCCGGTTGCCGGTTTTTCCCCCTATGCCAGCCGCAGCGAATTCCTGCTCGCCCCGCCCGGCAGCCAGGGCACCGGCCTGCAGGGCTACGCCAACCCCGCCCTGCTCAGTTACAACCAGGGCCTGGAGACCACCCTGGCCTGGTCGGGAGCGCCGGCCGGCCAGTGGGGGATCTTCTCCAGTTTTCACCGCCTGGGATTCGCCGCGGTGCACCAGGAAGAGTCCAGGAGCGAATCGACGCGCTACCATTTTTCGCTGGGGGGCGGCGACCGGCAGTTGAGCACCGGGCTGGGCTACGGCTGGTCCACCGGCGGCCATGCCCAGCTCTGGCTGCTGGGCACGGTGTGGCGGCCCCGGCCACAGCTCTCCCTGTCCGGGGTGGGAGCTGCCAGCCCCTCGTTCCGCTCGCGCGAGTTGAGCGGCGACCTGTCGCTGCGCCCCTGGGGGGACGAGCGCCTCACCCTCTTTGCCGACGGGGCCCGAGCCAGGACCCGGGCCGGCGGCCAGGACGAATGGAGCGTGGGGGCGGCGCTGACCCTGCGCCCGGGCCTGACCCTGACCGGACGGTACTTCGACAACCGCACCCTCAGCGTGGGGCTGCGCCTGGGCCTGGGGCAGGCGGCGGTGCACACCCAGTCGCGTTTCGACCGGAACGGCGAACACGCCTATGCGGTGTACGCCCTGGAGCTGGGCGCCTATCGCCGCAGCGCGCCGCGCCAGTGGCTCAGCCCCCGCCGCCAGTACCTCGAGCTGAGCCTGGACGGCCCGGTCAAACACCGGCGTTTCGCCCTCTTCGACCCGGGCACCACCCTGAAGGAGCTGCTGGAGTTGATCGAGCGGGCCGAAGAGGACCCGCAGATCGGCGGCCTGGTGATCAACACCGCCGGCATGCGCATCAATCCGGAGATGGCCTGGGAGCTGCGCCAGCAATTGCAGCAGTTCCGGCGCGCCGGCAAGAAGGTGGTCATCTATGCCGAAAGGCCCGACCTGGAGGACTACCACTTCGCCTCGGTGGCCGACCACCTGGTGCTGGACCCGGCCGGCGAGCTGGGCCTGGAGGGCATGGTGGCGGGGCAGACCTACTTCAAGGGGGCCCTCGACCAGCTGGGCATCGGTTTCGACGAGTGGCGCCTCTTCCCGTACAAGTCCCTCTTCGAGACCTATACCCGGCAGGATATGTCCCCGCCCGAACGCGAGCAGTTGCAGGCCCTGCTGGCCGACAACTACGAGCTGGCCGCCGGCGAGATCGGCGCGGCGCGGCACCTGCCGCCGGGCCGCCTCGACAGCCTGCTGGACCAGCAGGCCCTGCTGCTGCCCAAGGCGGCGCTGGCCGCCGGGTTGGTGGACCGGCTGGGCCGCTGGCAGGACCGCGACGAGGTGGTGGAGGAGTTGGAGGGACAACCCCGCACCCTGCGCCCCCCCGAGGATTATCCCTTGCCACAGGAGGAGCGCTGGGGCGAGCCGCCGCGGGTCGCCCTGATCTACGCCCTGGGGCTGTGTGATCTGGAAGAGGGCATCGAGGCCCGCAAACTGGCCGAGGATATCGACGAGGTGCGCGACGACCCGCGTATCGCCGCCGTGGTGCTGCGGGTCGATTCACCCGGCGGCGATCCCCTTGCCGGCGACCTGGTGGCCGAGGCGGTGCGCCGGTGCAAGGAAGAAAAACCGGTGGTGGTCTCGCAGGGGTATGTGGCGGCCTCGGGCGGGTACCAGCTCTCGATGAACGGCAGCGCCATCCTCGCCGCGCCCAACACCATCACCGGGTCCATCGGGGTGATCGGCGGCTGGCTCTACAACACCGGCCTCAAGGAGAAGTTGCACCTGACCACCGACAAGGTGCAGGAGGGGCGGCACGCCGACCTGGGCTTCGGGGCCACCCTGCCCTTGCTGGGCATCTCCTTGCCCGACCGCAACCTCGACGCTGCCGAACGGGCCCAGGCCGAAGCCTCGATCCGCGCGGTGTACGACGAGTTCGTCGCTGCGGTGGCCCAGGGCCGGGGCCGCAGCGCGGCGGCCATCGATTCGGTGGCGCAGGGGCGGGTGTGGTCGGGCAGCCGGGCGGTGGAAAAGGGGTTGGTGGACCGGCTGGGGGGCCTACAGGCCGCCCTGGCGCTGGCGCGGGAGCAGGCCGGACTGGGCGAGGCAGAGGTCGAGATCCTCGAGTTCCCGCGCAAGCCGCTGCTCAACCCCGCCTTCCTCCGGCCGTCCCTGCTGGAAAAGGGCCTGGGCCGGACTGCCGGGCTGCCCCTGCTGCAGTTCCGCCTGCAACACAACGGCCGGCCCCTGTTGCTGCTGCCGGCCGAACCCTACGGGCAGTTCTATCCCGAGGAGGATTCCCGCTGAGCCTCAGGCGCGGCGGTGCCGCGCCCGGGCATGGCGCACCAGCATCGTCCAGTACCCCGCCAGCGCCCCCACGGCGCCGGCCGGCACCGCCGCTACCGAGAGAAAGAGCAGGGCAAAGGCCGGGGTGGTTTCCGGGTGCGGGCCGGTGTAGATGGGCAGCAGCGCCTCCCAGATGCCCCAGGCCAGAAAGCCGGCAATGCCGGCCAAGCCGCCCAGCAGGACGGGGCGCATCGCCTGCCGCCAGGGGGTGCGGGCCATACGCAGCACCGCCAGGGCCAGCATGCCGTAGGGAAAAAAGCGGAAGAGGGTGAAGAAGAGGTAGCGGTCGAGGGTGAAACCGGCAAAGGCTTCGGTCCAGGCCTGGCCCAGGCCCCGCTGTCCCACCGTCAGCGCCATAGCAAAATGCACGGCGGTCTCGTTGAGGAAGAGGCCCACGGCCAGGGCGCCGAGCAGCCACCTGCTCGGGATCGGGGCGGCCGGGGCCGCCTCCGGCCATCCCTCCCGGCTCCCCGCTGGGAGAGATGGCCGGTTGTCCATCGTCTGGACCTCAGTTCTTGTAGACCTGGCGGTGGATCTGCTGCAGGAAACTCAAACCCTCGCTGGCCAGCTGATCGGGGGAATCGGCCAGCTTCCTCCAGATGCAGATGAGTTTGGCGATGCGCTCCATGTCTGGGTCGAAGGACTCGATGGTGACGCAATCGTCGTAGCCGATCTCCTTCAGTGCCGCGAAGAAGGGCACCCAGGGGACCAGGCCGCGGCCGGGAATGCCGCGCTGGTTCTCGCAGGCGTGTACGTAGCCCAGGTGTCCGGCGGTCTGGCGCACCGCCAGGGCGATGTCGTCCTCCTCGCGGATCATGTGGAAGGTATCGAGATGAACTCGGACGTTGGGCATGCCCACCGCCTCGATGAATTTCACGGCATCGGCGGCGATATTGATGAAGTGGGATTCGAAGCGGTTGAGCGGTTCGATGCCGATGATCAGCTTGGAACTCGACTGAGCGTACTCGGCCGCCTGCCGGCAGGCCTCGACCCCCCACTGCCACTCGTCGGCGGTGCGCATCTTGCCCGACAGGTACCCCCATCCACAATAGATGGCTCCCCCGAAGACCACGGCCCCGGCCTCGTTGGCCAGATCGATCAATTTCCTGGTGAAGGCGATGCCACGGGCGCGCACCTGCGGGTCGGGAGAGATGACATTGTACTCGGGTGGCATGCCGTAGCCCAGGTTGAGGATCAGACCCAGGTCCGCCGCCGCCTGCCTGGCCTTTTTTGCCGGGAAGCCGTCAGGATCGAAAGGGATGATCTCCACCGCGTCGAAGCCCATCTTCTTGCACTTGTCCAGCAGGGGGAGGTCTTTTTCCAGGAAGGTTTCGTTGAAAAGCAGGGAATGGATACCGAATATCATGGTGTCCTCCTCAGATTGAACCGTCTATGAACTCGCCCAGGCGCCTTTGGCCATCATCCCGCCATCTACACAAACGTTTTCGCCGGTCATGAAGGAGGCCTTGTCGCTGGCCAGGAAGAGCACCACCTCGGCCACGTCTGCGGCCCGGCCGATGCGGCCGAGGGGGTGGATCTTGGCCAGAGCTTCGGCCACCTGCGCTTTGTCCATGCCCAGGGCGGCCACGAACTCGTCGACCAACGGGGTGTCGATGGTGCCCGGATTGACGGCCAGCACCCGGATGTGGTCGGCGGCGTACTCGAGGGCCAGCTGGCGGGTGAGGGAGAGCAGGCCTCCCTTGCTGGCCGCATAAGCGGCGACGCCCTTGGCCGCCTGCAGGCCCTGGACGCTGGCAGTGTTGATGATCACCCCGCCGCCGCGCTGCTTCATCACCGGCACGCAGTATTTGGTCATCAAAAAGCAGCTCTTGAGGTTCACATCGAGGATGCGGTCCCACTGATCCTCGCGCAGCTCGTGGGCCGGGATGTAGCTGTCGGGGGGCTGGATGCCCACGTTGTTGCACACCACGTCCACCCCGCCCCACAACTGCGAGGCGCGGCGGACCAGGGCCTCGCAATCGGCGGCCTGCGAGGCGTCGGCGCGCTGAAAGCGGAGAAGCCCGGCCAGGTCGGCGGCGTCCTTTTCGAGTTGCAACCCCGCGGGCTCGTCCACGTCGGCGCAGAGCACCCGGGCCCCCTCCCTGGCAAAAGCCAGGCAGAGCCCCCGGCCGATGCCCTTGGCCCCGCCGGTGACGATCACATTCTTATTGGTGAACTCAGCCATCAATCAACCGCGGCCCCGCCCGCGGCCCCGGGTCTGCGGGGAGACCTGGCGCCGGCGCCGGCGCCCGCCGTGGTCGTTGTCGTCCTCGTGGTTGTCGTTGTCGTCTCCCTGGTTGTCACCGTGATCATCGCCCTGGTCGTTGTCGTCGCCTCCCTGGTCGTCTTCTCCCTCGCCGCCGCGCCGGTCGCTGCCAAAGGCGGTCTCGCTGAGCAGGAAGGTCTGCACCACCGGGGCGATGTAGGGGAGCTTTTTGATGAACGCCCTCCGGCTCTCCCCATCCTGACTGGAGGGGGATTCTTTTCCGGGGGAGGTTGTTCCTTCGGGATCGCGTTGATTTTCCATGACTTGCTCCTGTGGGGGCCTATATAGAATATACCCACGGGGGGCTGGAGTCTCAACCCTGCTCGTACAGGTGCGCCGGGTCGGCGGCGGCCAGCTCGGCGAGGAACCCGCCCAGGCGCTGGCCCAGAGCTTCGAGGCAGCGCCGGCCCTTGTCGGCGGTGGCGGCGGCCGGGTTGCCCACCCCGGTGTCGGCGGTGGCCTGCACCCAATCGCGCTGGGTCCAGGCCAGGCCGCTGCGCAGGGCCTCGATCTTGAACTTGCGCTCGCGGCCTTCCCCGGCCTCGGCGAGGGGCAGCACCCACTGGGGGGCGCAGTGCAGCAGCAGGCTGGTCTCCATCTCGTCGGCGTGGTCGCCCACCTCGGCGAAGATCGCCCGGTCGATCCACTGGTACCAGTTGAGGGTGCAGAGAAACAGGTTGGGATAGAGGGGCCACAGCTCGCGCACCATCTGCTTGAAGTCGTTGGCGCCGTGGCCGTTCAAAATCACCAGCTTGGGGATGCCCTGGTGGGCGAGCACTTCGGCGATGTCGCGCAGCACGGCCAGCTGGGTGGAGGGGTTCATGTTGATATCGAGTTTGATCTCGCGCTGGCCGGTGTTGACGCCAAAGGGGATGGTGGGGAGGACGATGATTTTGGCGCCCTGGTCCCAGGCGACGCGGGCGGCTTCGGCGGCGACGTGGTCGCACTGGATGACGTCGGTGGCGTAGGGCAGATGGTAGTTGTGGGCCTCGGTGGCGCCCCAGGGCAGCACGGCGACCTGGTAGGGGGTGTCCTTGACCACCTTCCAGTTGGTTTCGGCGAGGATGTAGGGACGGCCTGGCATGGGGACCTCTCTTGGTTGTGGTGGTTGGTTGCCTATGTCGCGTCGGGGAGCGACCCATTCCGGGTTTTCCCAAGGCGCGGACTTGCCACCCCGCTCGCTAGCGCTCCGCTCTCCCCGCACCGCCTCCCGCGTCCTTCCCCTCCCCGACCACTCCCCAGGGAAAACCCTCCAGGGTCATCTCCCCGCCGCTGCGCTAATCCTCGCGGTTCACCCGGCTATGGGGCATCTCTCGCTGCTGTGAAGCCCTCAGGCGCTGGCGCCCAACACCGCCCGATGCAGGGTGAGGTACTCCGGCCCTGCTGGTTTGAGGCGGCTCTCGATGAGTTCGATCCGGTCGGCCTGGAACTCCAGGGGCGGTACGGTTGGGACTTCTTGAGGGACCCTGCCACCCTCGCGCACCCGGCCCAGGGTGAGGTGGGGTTTGAAGTCCTGGGTTTCGTGTTCCCAGCCCAGGGAACGGGCAAGGGTCTCGACGGCCTGCTGGAGTTGGTGCAGTTGTTCGCCTTCCTCTTCGAGTCCCACCCACATCACCCGTGCCTTGTGCAGATTGGGGAAGGCGCCGATCTGGCCCAGGCGCAGAAAAAAAGGCGGCTGCACGGCGAAGGCGTCCAGGCCGGCGCTGAGGGCGGGCACCTTTTCGGGGGCCGTGTCGCCCAGGAAGCGCAGGGTGAGGTGGATGTTCTCCGGCTTCACCCACTTCACCCCCTGGCTCTGGGCGGCCAGTTGCCGCGCAAGCTCGCCCAGCGCCGATTGCACTGCTCCGGGCAGGGGCAGGGCGATGAAGCTGCGGATCACCGTGCCCCGCAGGCCTTCAGGCAGGCGTTGAGGTAGCCCCGGCTCTCGGCGGCGATGGTGGTGACCCGCGAGAGTTCGTATTCCTTGGCCCCGATGATTTCGAGGTCCGCGGCCACGCTGATGCCGGCTTCGTGTAACACGCGGATGTAGCCGGCCAGGTCGATGTGGCCGCGGCCGCAGGCCTGCAGCTCCGGGGCACCGGGACCGCCTTCGCGGGGGATGCAGTCGCGGATATGTACGTGGCCCACGCGGCCGACCACCGCCTTGAGGGCGTCCACCGGGTTTTCCTTGGCCCGGTAGATATGGCTGGGGTCCATGTCCACGGCAAAACCCTTCGATTTGACCAACTCCATCAGGCGCAGGGTGGTGGGGGTGTTGTCGACGCAGCAGCCCACATGGGCCTTGACGCAGAGTTTGACCCCGTGGTCGGCGGCCTGGTCGGCCAGCCCGTTGATCAGCGCGGCCTGTTGCTCGATATCCCCCTCGACCCCGGTTTTGCCGCCCGGTCCGACATTGACCACCGGCACCCCGAGGGCGGCGGCGGCGGCAAAGGCCTTCTGCAGCCGCTCCTCTTCGAGGGAGGCGACCTCCATGGCCAGCAGCCCGAGCTGGTACTGGGCGGCCAGGTCCTTGATCTGGGAGACCTGGCCCTGGTACTCGTCGAGGACCAGGTGTTCACACATGCCCTTGATGGCCGACAATTCGACCCCGTCGTACCCGGCCCAGGCCAGGTGTTTCATCGCCGTTTCGAGGTCGTAGCCGGCGAACAACACGGTATTGGCGCCCAGTTTGATCATCGTGCCCCTCCTGAAAGGATTGTCAGTATAATCCGGCCCCGGCCTCCGGGGCAAGCCGCCCTTGCACCGGTAACATCCCTATCCTAGATTGAACCCTTTGCCTTCTCCCTTCCAGGAGCAACATGGAAACCCGCGACATCCTCGTCAAGGGCGCCCGGGTCCACAACCTGACCGGCGTGGATCTGCAACTGCCCAAGAACCAGCTCATCTGTTTTACCGGGGTGAGCGGCTCGGGCAAGTCCTCCCTGGCCTTCGATACCCTCTACGCCGAGGGACAGCGCCGCTATGTGGCCTCGCTCTCGGCCTATGCCAGGCAGTTCTTGGGGCAGATGGAAAAGCCGGATGCAGACCTGATCAGTGGTCTCTCGCCCACCATCTCCATCGCCCAGAAGACCGGCGGCCAGAACCCGCGTTCGACCGTGGGCACCATCACCGAGATCTACGACTATCTGCGGGTGCTCTTCGCCCGGGTGGGCACGCCCCACTGCGTGGGCTGCGGCCAGCCCATCGGCGCCCAGACCCGCGAGCAGATCGCCGCCCGTATCGGCGGCCTGCCCCCCGGCGAGCGCATCCATATCCTGGCCCCGCTGGTGCAGGAGCGCAAGGGCGAGTACCACGAGTTTTTTGCCGAATTGCAGGGGGATGGATATCTGAGAGTCCGGGTGGATGGCCGCATCGTCAACCTCGACGGGGCCCCGGTTCTGGACCGCTACAGCCGCCACAACATCGACCTGGTCATCGACCGGCTGGTGGTGGGGGAGATGGCCCAAAGCCGGCTGGCCGAGGCGGTGGACCATGCCCTGCGCCAGGGCAAGGGCAGCCTGGTGGTGGCCCGCGAGGATCAGCCCGACTGGCTCTTGAGTGTGAACTTCGACTGCCCGGCCTGCGGCATCTCCTACCAGGAACCCACGCCGCAGATGTTCTCCTTCAACAACCCCCAGGGCATGTGCCCCACCTGCCACGGCCTGGGCACCAAGGTAGTGATGAGCGAGGAGTTGATGGTCCCCGACCCGGCCAAGTCGATCTTGGAGGGAGCGGTGGAACCCCTGGGCGAGGTGACCAGCAACAAGTGGCGTCTGCACCTGTACGAGGGGGCGGCCAAACACCTGGGATTCACCCTCAATACCCCCTGGAAAAAACTGAACCCTGCCCAGAAGGAGGGTTTCCTCCAGGGCCTGGGCGAGGAGCGCATCGAGTTCACCTACACCAACCAGGGCGGCCACAGCTGGAAACACCGCGACCGCTACGAAGGGGTGCTGCGCCAGTTGGAGGAGCGTTTCCACCGCTCGGACCGGGTGCGCCAGAGCCTCGAAGGCTACATGACGCCCCAGCGCTGTCCCTCGTGCGAGGGCGGGCGCCTGCGGCCCGAAGCCCTGGCCGTGCGCCTGGGCGGCATCAACATGCCCACCCTCACCCGCCAGCCCATCGAGGAGGCCCGCGACTTCTTCCGCCAGTTGCAGCTCGACGCCACCGGGGAGTTGATCGGCGAGGACGCCCTCAAGGAGATCCGCGGCCGGCTCGAACTGCTGGCCGATATCGGCCTGGGGTACCTGTCGCTGGACCGGGGCGCCCACACCCTTTCGGGGGGTGAGGCCCAGCGCATCCGCCTGGCCAGCCAGATCGGCTCCGGGCTGGTGGGGGTGCTCTACATCCTCGACGAACCCTCCATCGGCCTGCACTACCGCGACAACCAGCGCCTGCTCGACACCCTCAAGCGCCTGCGCGACATCGGCAATACCGTGGTGGTGGTCGAACACGACGAGGACACCATCCGCCAGGCCGACCTGGTGGTGGACTTCGGGCCGGGGGCCGGCGAACGGGGCGGCAAGGTGGTGGTGGCCGGCACCCCGCAGGAGGTGGCCGCCTGCGCCGAGTCGCAGACCGGGCAGTTCCTCTGCGGCAAGCGGGCCATCCCCATCCCCGCCCAGCGCCGCCTGATCGGAGAAAAATGGCTGGAGATCGTCGGGGCCACGCACCACAACCTGAAAGAGGTGAGTGTTTCCATCCCGCTGGGGGTCTTCACCTGTGTCACCGGGGTCTCTGGGTCGGGCAAGAGTTCGCTGGTCAACGACATCCTCTTCAAGGCCCTCGACCAGCAGCTGCATCACGCCCTGGACACCCCTGGAGCGCACCAGGCCCTGCGCGGTATCGAGCACCTCGACAAGGTCATTCGCATCGACCAGAAACCCATCGGCCGCACCCCGCGCTCCAACCCGGCCACCTACACCGACGTCTTCACCCCCATCCGCCAGCTCTACGCCCAGTTGCCCGACTCCAAGGTGCGCGGCTTCAAGCAGGGCCATTTCAGCTTCAACGTGCCGGGCGGGCGCTGCGAATCCTGCGAGGGCAACGGCGCCCATCAGGTCGAGATGGAGTTCCTGGCCGATGTCTGGGTGCGCTGCGAGGCCTGTGATGGCCGGCGCTTCAACCGCGAGACCCTGGCGATCAAGTTCAAGGACCTCGACATCGCCCAGGTCCTCGACCTGGAGATCGAGGAGGCGCTGAAGTTCTTCGCCAGCATCCCGCCCATCCACCGCATCCTCCAGACCCTCAATGAGGTGGGCCTGGGCTACATCAAGCTGGGGCAGCCGGCGCCCACCCTCTCGGGCGGCGAGGCCCAGCGGGTCAAGCTGGCCAAGGAACTGTGCCGGCGCAGCACCGGCCGCACCCTGTACCTGCTCGACGAGCCCACCACCGGGTTACACTTCGCCGACACCGAGAAGTTGCTGCACGTACTGCACACCTTCGCCGACCAGGGCAACACCGTGTTGGTCATCGAACACAACATGGAGGTGGTCAAGACCGCCGACTACCTCATCGACATGGGCCCCGAAGGCGGGGTGGCCGGCGGCGAACTGGTGGCTTGCGGCACCCCCGAGGAGGTGGCCCGGATCGAGGATTCCCACACCGGCAAGGCGCTGCGCGAGGTCTTCGGGCACCAGCCGGTGGTGCCGGCCTCGGGCAAGGGCGGCAGAAAGAAGGGGCGGCCCGGCGAGAGCTGGATCAAGAAGATCGAGGTGGTCGGGGCGCGCATGCACAACCTCAAGGGGGTGGATGCGCGTATCCCGCGCGATGCCTTCACCGTGGTCTCGGGGGTGAGCGGTTCGGGCAAGAGCACCCTGGCCTTCGACACCCTCTACGCCGAGGGGCAGCGCCGCTACGTCGAGTCCCTCTCCGCCTACGCCCGGCAGTTTCTCGACCAGATGCAGAAACCCAAGGTCGAGCGCATCACCGGGCTGTCGCCGGCCATCGCCATCGAGCAGAAGAGCCCCAGCAAGAACCCACGCTCGACCGTGGGTACGGTCACCGAGATCTACGACCACCTGCGCGCCCTCTTTGCGGTGCTGGGGGTGCAGTACTGCCCGCGCTGCCAGGTGCCGGCCGGGGCCCAGACCGCCCAGCAGATGGTGGACCGCATCCTGCGCCTGCCCGAGGGGCGGCGCCTCCTGGTGCTGGCCCCGCTGGAGCCGGCCCGCCACGAGGGGTACGAAGCCCTGCTGCGCCGCGCCCGCAACGAGGGGTTCAACCGGGTGCGGGTGGATGGCAAGGTCTGCGAGCTGGGCGCCGAGCCCGAACTGGACCGCCGCCTGCGCCACCGCGTCGAGGTGGTGGTGGACCGCCTCAGCGTGCGGCTGCGCGAGCGCAGCCGCCTCAACGAATCGGTGGAGCGGGCCCTGACCCTGTCGGGCGGGGAGTTGGTCATCGCCTCGCCCGACGACGAGCAGCAGGAGCGCTACAGCCGCCGCTTCTCCTGTCCCGACTGCGGCCGCAGCTTCGAGCCTTTGGTGCCGCAGAGTTTCTCCTTCAACCACCAGCAGGGCATGTGCCCCGACTGCGAGGGCCTGGGCCTGAGCGAAGGCCTGGACCGCGAGGCCCTGGTGCCCGACCGCAGCCTGAGCCTGCGCCAGGGGGCGGTGGCGGTGTGGGGACCGCTGGAGGACGAGCAGTTCATCGCCTGCCTCGAAGAGGCCGGCAAGGTTCTGGGTTTCGACCTGGACACCCCTTTCGGCGACCTGGGCGCCGAAGGGCGGCACGCCCTGCTCTACGGGGCATCCGAGCGCCGCATCGCCGTGGCGGGCGGCCTGAGTTTCGTCTACCAGGGGGTGCTGCCGGCGGTGGACGAATACGTGCGCACCCACGGCCGCCACAAGTCCCTGCTGCAGCCCGTGCCCTGCTCCAGTTGCGCCGGCACCCGCCTCAAACCCGAGAGCCGGGCGGTGCGCCTGCGCGGCCAGACCATGGCGGCCCTCACCGGCAGCGCGGTGCAGGACAACCTGCGCTTTTTTGAAAACTTACCCCTCGACGAGCGCGAGACCGGGGTGGCCAGCGAGCTCTTGCAGGGGGTGCGCAGCCGGCTGCGTTTCCTCGAGCGGGTGGGCCTGGGCTATATCGCCCTGGACCGGCGGGCCTCCACCCTTTCGGGAGGGGAGTCGCAGCGCATCCGCCTGGCCAGCCAGATCGGCTCGGGCCTGACTGGGGTGCTCTACCTGCTCGATGAGCCCACCATCGGCCTGCACCCGCGCGACACCCGGCGGCTGCTCGACGCGCTGGAGGAACTCAAGGACCTGGGCAACACCCTGGTGGTGGTCGAACACGACCTGGAGACCCTCCAGAGCGCCGACTACCTGCTCGACCTGGGGCCGGGGGCCGGCACCCAGGGCGGGGAGTTGGTCGCCTTTGGTCCGCCCGATCACCTGGGCCGCGCCCCCCGCTCCAAGACCGCCGCGTACCTCAAGGGCAAGCTGGGCATCCCGGTGCCGGCGCGGCGGCGGCCGGGCAACGGGCACTTCCTCCGCGTGGAGGGGGCCCGGCAGCACAACCTCAAGGATATCAATATTGATTTCCCCCTGGGCACCCTGGTGTGTATCACCGGGGTCTCGGGCTCGGGCAAGAGCACCCTGGTCGACGATATCCTCTACAACACCCTGGCCAGCCGCCTCAACGGGGCCAGCCGCCCGGCCGGCGATTTCCGCCAGTTGCTGGGCCTGGAGCACCTCGACAAGGTCATCTACATCGACCAGGCCCCCATCGGCCATTCGCCGCGCAGCACCCCGGCCACGGTGATGGGGGTCTTCGACCTGATCCGCCAGCTCTACACCCAGCTGCCCGAGGCCAAGCTGCGCGGTTTCACCGCCGGCCGTTTCAGCTTCAACCGCAGCGGCGGCCGCTGCGAGTCCTGCGAGGGGCTGGGCTGGAAATGTATCGAGATGCACTTCCTGCCCGACGTGTGGGTGCGCTGCGCCACCTGCCAGGGCAAGCGCTACAGCGGCGAGGTGCTCGAGGTGAAGTTCAAGGGCTACTCCATCGCCGAGGTGCTGGAGATGACCGTGGACCAGGCCCTGCAGGTCTTCGCCGGGGTGCCCAAGATCAGGGAGAGCCTGCAGATCATGGCCGACGTGGGGCTGGGTTATCTCTCCCTGGGTCAGTCCTCCACCACCCTGTCGGGCGGGGAGGCCCAGCGCCTCAAGCTGGCCGAGGAACTCTCGCGGCCCAGCACCGGCCGCACCGTGTATCTGATGGACGAGCCCACCACCGGTTTGCACTTCGCCGACATCGAAAAGCTCTTGCAGGTGATGCAGCGCCTGGTCGAGGCGGGCAACACCCTGATCGTGGTCGAGCACAACCTCGACGTGATTAAGACCGCCGACTACCTCGTCGATCTGGGGCCCGAGGGCGGCGAGCAGGGCGGTGAGGTGATCGCCTGTGGCCCGCCCGAAAAGGTGGCGCGGGTGAAGAAATCCCATACCGGCAGGTTCCTCAAAGAGATCCTGGCCAGAGGATAGGGGCATGCTCAATCTCAACGTGCCGCAGCGCGCCTTTTTCTCCTTCGCCTTTGCCTGCCCCAACCGGCTCATTGCCGTGGACGGGGTGCTGGGGGAGTGGGATGAGGCCTGCCGCTTGCCCGGCCTGATGGGGGTGGAGGGCCGCGAGGAATTCGCCCAGGTGCAGGTGGCCTGGAACGAGCGGGGCCTCTGCCTGGGCGTGCAGGTCAAGGGAAAGACCAGGTACAAGCTGGACCCCAAGAATTACTGGCAGGGGGACTGCCTGGAGGTGTGGGTGGATACCCGCGACCTCAAGGACAGCCGGCGGGCCACCCGCTACTGCCACCACTTCTACGTGCTGCCCGGCGGCCGGGGCAAGGACGGCCAGAGCCCCATCGCCCGGCAGGTGCCCATCGACCGGGCCCGCGAGCAGGCGCCACCCTGCCCCGAAGAGTCCATCGAGGTGGCCCTGCGCCGCCTCAAACGCGGCTATCAGCTGGAACTCTGCCTGCCGGCCGCGGGTCTGAATGGCTATCAACCCCAGGAATTCAGCCGGCTCGGTTTCAACTACGTGTTGCACGACACCGAACTGGGGTTGCAGTCGTGGACCGCCGACCGCGATCAGAGCGCCGATCCGGCGGCCTGGGGCACCCTCGAACTGCAGCCCTGATCGCGCCCCGCATCCGCCCCGAAACCTTTCACATCCGCCTGTAATTGCTTAGATTTATTCGGTTTTACCTCCAACATTGCGAAAAGGCCCCTTATGCCGCGGACTGAGCAGCTGCACCGCCTGGCCGGTGCCGGTGTTTTTCTGGCCGCACTCTTGTTATACCTGAAGAGTATGGCCACCACCGTGTCCTTCTGGGACTGCGGTGAGTTCATCGCCTGTTCCTACACCATGGGGGTGCCGCATCCTCCCGGGTCCCCCCTGTACGTGCTGCTGGGTCGGGTCTTCACCCTGTTGCCCCTGGGCAGTCCGGCAGCGCGGGTGGTCTTCATGTCGGGGCTCACCTCGGCGCTGGCGGTGTGGTGTGTGTACCTGAGCACCGTGGCCCTGAGCCGGCGGGTGATGGGGGGAACCTCCCACCAGGCCTTTGGCGATCAGCGCGACCTGAGCGTGATCTTGGGCGCGGCGGTGGCGGCCCTGTGCCTGGGCTGTTCCTATACCTTCTGGTTCAACGCGGTGGAGGCCGAGGTCTACGGGTACTCGATCTTCTTCACCGCCCTGGGGGTGTGGCTCATCCTCTTCTGGGAAGGCACCCAGCACGGGACCAGCAACGACAAGTGGCTCTACCTGATCGCCTACGCCTTTGGCCTGGGCGGCGGGTTACACATGCTCTGCCTGCTCACCATTCCCACCCTGCTGATCCTGGCCTGGTACGCCGACGAGAAGCTGCGCCGCTTGATCGTGCTGCTGCTGGTGTTGGCCGGCTGGAGCGTGCTCTCGATGGCCGCTCTAGGGTCAAGGGGAGGTTACCTCCCCATAGCCATAGCGTTGGCCGGGTTGGCCTACTACCTCTATCGCACCGACCAGCGCGCCTGCTGGCTCTTGCTGGGCTCGCTGCTGCTCTTCGGGCTGGGGTATTCCACCTACGCGGCCCTGTACGTGCGCTCGGGCCTCAACCCCACCATCGACGAGAACGACCCGGAGACCTGGGCCGCTTTCATCAAGTTTTTCAACCGAGAGCAGTACGGCACCAAGAGCAATCTGCTGGAGATGTTTTCGCCACAGGCCTCGCGTACTTACCAGTTCTGGTACCTGCAGGCTAAGTACTTCTTCCAGCAGTTCCCCTTCCCCTTCCTGACCAAGATGGTGGTCTTCCGCAAGGCCACCGAGAACGCGGCCGACCCGGTGGCGGTGTCGCTGATTCCCTACCTGCTGGGCCTGGGCGGCATGGTCTGGCACGCCCAGCGCGACCGGCGGCGCTTTCTGGCCTTCTTCGCCATGTTCGTGATCATGGGTTTCGGGCTCTCGCTCTACCTCAACATGCCCGACCCGCAGCCGCGCGAGCGGCACTATGTCTTCGGCGGGATGTTTTATGCTTTTGCCCTGTGGATGGGCCTGGGCTGGACCGGGCTGGTCGAGTACCTGCGCGAGCGGTTCAAACTGGGCAACCACCTGGCCACCACCGTGGCCTGCCTGGGCCTGATCCTGCCGGTGGGCATCGCCACCCAGCTCTATCACCAGGAAGACCGCACCGACGACTATATCGCCTTCGACTACGGCTACAATATCCTGCAGTCGGCCGATCCCAACGGCATCATCTTCACCAACGGCGACAACGACACCTTCCCGCTCTGGTATCTGCAGGAGGTGGAGGGCATCCGCAAGGACGTCAGCGTCGTCAACCTGAGCCTGCTCAACACCGGCTGGTACATCAAACAGTTGCGCGACCGCGAGCCCAAGATCAACATCCAGCTCGACGATACCTACATCGATTCGGTGCTCTGCGACACCCAGCTCGTCGATCTGTACAAACGCGTCTGGCCCGAGACCCGCATCCCGGTCGAGTTCAAGAAGCTGGGCCTGGAGGTGGAGGTCCCGGCCAAGACCGACGGCGGCATCCTGCGGGTCCAGGACATCATGGTTATCGGCATCCTCTACTGGAACCAGTGGCAGCGGCCGGTGCACTTCGCCATCACCGTGTCGGGGGAGAACCGCCTCAACCTCGACCCCTATCTGCAGATGACGGGCATGGGCCTGCGGGTGGTGCGGCAGAAGGACGCCGGCACCGACCTGGCGGCGCTGGAGCACAACCTGCTCGAGGTCTACCGCTTCCGCGGGGTCAACGATCCGGAGATCTTCAAGGACGAGGACGCCGACCGGCTGATGGGCAACTATATGGCCTGCGTGCTGGAGTTGGCCCAGTCCTACCAGCGGGTCGGGCGGGGACCGGATATGGAGCGGCTCTTCCAGTGGGCCAAGGAGCGCTTCCCCTTCTCGTGGCGCGACTACTACGCGGCCAGCGAGCTGCTGCGCCAGGCCAAACAGAACGCCCTGGGCGCCGAGTACATCGAGCAGGCCGGCAAACTGACCATGGCCGATTGGGACCAGGACCCCAAACTCGCCTACGAGAACACCCTGGCCCTGGCCGGCATCCTGCTCAACAGCTACTCCGAGTACGACCGGGCCGAAGGCCTGTACCGGCAGGCCATGGGCCGCAACCCGGGGCAGTGGGATGCCTACTACGAGCTGGCGGCCACCCTCCAGGCCAAAGGGCAGCCCCAGCAGGCCCTCGAGATGCTCGAGCAGTACCGCGCCAAGTACGGAGAGAAAGAGGAGTTGAAAAAGGCCGAGGACATCCTGCACCGGGCCTTGAGCCGGAACGCGGAACCCAGCGCGCCGGCCCAGCCCTAAGCCCATACCCCGGTTGTGAGCGAACCGGTCGCCATCGTTATCCCGCATTACCGGGCCTCGACCCTCGGCGCCTGCCTTGAGGCGCTCTATGCCCGCAGTGACTGGCCCATCGAGGTCATCGTCGTCGACGACGGGCCGGACGGGCCGGCCATCCTCGCGGCGCGGCGGGATTATCCCCAGTTGCAGGTGCTGCGCAACGAGCGCAACCTGGGTTTCACCGTCTCCTGCAACCGCGGCCTGGCCCGCGCCGGTACTCGGTACGCGGTGCTGCTCAACGACGACACCATCGTCGCGGCTGGCTGGCTGCGGCCCTTGGTCGCGGCCGCCGAGGCCGACCCGGAGTTGGCTGCCTGCCAGCCCAAGCTGCTCTCGGCCGCCGACCCGGGCCTCTTCGACTACGCCGGGGCCGCGGGGGGATATATCGACGGCCTGGGCTACACCTTCTGCCGGGGCCGGCTCTTCGACCACCGCGAGCGCGACGAAGGCCAGTACGACCGGCCGGCGCCGCTCTTCTGGGCCTGCGGGGCCGCGCTCTTCCTGCGCCTCGACGCCGTGAAGCAGGTCGGCCTGCT
>JADZBP010000112.1 GCA_020852055.1 Candidatus Latescibacterota bacterium | reverse complement strand
GCGCCGAGGGGGTGGGCCTCGGGGTGCTGCTTGAGGTAGTCGCCGTATTCGCCGTTAAGGGTGGCGAACTCGGCGTAGACCTGACAGCCTTCGGCGCGGGCGCGGGCCACGGTGGCCGAATCGAGGCCGCCGCTGTGCACGAAGATCGCGTTGATCCCGAATTCGTCGAGGCGCGCTCCGGTGTTCCAGAACTCCCCGGGATGGGCGTAGGCACCGCGGATCATCGGCGGCATCTCCTGTTGGGGGTGGGCGGGCAGGGAGAAAAGAACGAGCAGGAGGATCGCCCGGATCATTCGGCGTCGACCAGGTCTTGCAGGTCGCGGCGGTCGATCCAGGTGCCCTCGCGCACATAGTGGGTGGCAAAGGCCAGGCGGGGCCGGTCGGCCGAGGGGTTGGCGTAGGAGCCGTGGATGGTCATGCCGGTGAAGAACACCCCGCTGCCGGCCGGCACCCTCAGGTACTCGACGCGGGAGGGGTCGAGGTCGCTGATCTCGAAGGAGACGAGGCGTTCCTTCCATTCGCGGCCATCGGGGGCGCGCATCTCGTAATCGGTCTCCCACGAGGCGTGCTGGCGGGTGTCCCGGGCCTTATGTGCCGGGTGTAGCCCCTCGCGGTTGCTGCCGGGCACCACACAGAGGCCGCCGTTGGCGCGGTCGGTGTCGCTCAGGGCCAGCCAGCAGGCCATCAGGGTGTTGGGGGTGTTGCGGATGTACATGCTGTCCTGGTGCAGGGCGATGCCGGTGCCGCCCTGCGGCGCCTTGGCCAGGTACATGGTCTGGGCGATCTGCGGTCTGCCGCCGAGGAGCTGGCGGACGATGGGCACGATGCCGGGGTGTTTGGCGAGATGGGCCCACTGCGGGTCGATGCGGTGGTGTTGAAGGTTGCGCGGCGCAGCGGCGGTGGCGCGCTCGTGGGCGGCGAAGGCGGCCAACTCGTCAGGGGACAAGAGGTCCGCCACCACTAGAAAACCGTCCTGCGCGAATCGTTCCACCTGGGTCTGACACAAGGGGCCACCGCTCATCGGTCCTCTCCTGGTTGGGCTGGGGTGGGCAACAAGATACGCCGGCCTTTGGCCACCAACAAGACCGTGTCCCGACAGAAAGGATCGCCAAGCATGCCCCGGTTTTCCGCACCCCAACTGGCCGAGATCGGCGCCCGGCTCTTCGCCGCCACCGGCGCCGCTCCGGACCACGCCCGGCAGGTCGCCTCCCTCCTGGTGGAGGCCAACCGCACCGGTCACGACTCCCACGGCATCATCCGCATCCCGCAGTACCTGGCGGAGATCGAAAAAGGCCTGCTGGACCCCAAGGCCGTGCCGCGGGTGGAAGCGGAAACCGCGTGCACCGCCGTGGTCGAGGGCAACCGGTGTTTCGGGCAGGTGGCGGCTGCTCATATGGCCGCTGTCGGGCTGGAAAAGGCGCGGCAGAGCGGTATAGGCGGGGTGTCGCTCAAAGGCGCCAACCACATCGGGCGCCTCGGCAGCTACGTGGAGGACCTGGCCCGGCAGGGGGCCATTGGCCTGCTCTTCGTCAACACCCACGGCAATGCCGGCTGTGTAGCGCCCTGGGGGGGCAGAGCCTCGCGTCTGGGCACCAACCCGGTGGCCATCGGCGTGCCGCGGGCCGGGGCCGATCCCCTGGTCCTGGACATGACCACCAGTATGGTGGCCGAGGGCAAGGTGCGGGTGCTGCGCAACCGCGGGGCCCGGGCCCCCGAGGGCTGGCTGCTGGACCACGAGGGCGCGCCGACCACCGATCCCCAGACCCTCTACGCAGACCCGCGGGGCAGCATCCTGCCCTTTGGCGGCCACAAGGGGTACGGCCTTGGGGTGGTGGTGGATCTGCTGGCCGGGGCCCTGACCGGGGACGGCTGTACCGGCAACCTGGAGGTGCCCTTTGGCAACGGGGCCTTCCTGCTGGTCCTCGACACCGCCCAGTTCCTCCCTCTTGAGGCCTTCCACGGCGAGGTGGGGGACCTCGCCGGTTTCCTGCGCTCCACCCCTCTGTTGGCGGGGTTCGCCGAGGTGTTGCTGCCCGGCGAGATCGAGGCGCGCCAGCGGATGCGGCGGGACCAGGAGGGTATCCTGGTGGAGGAGGAGACCTGGAACCAGATCGGGGCCTGGGCCACCAAGCTGGGAGTGTCCCTGGATTGAAGGCGCCGACGGCCATCGCCGCCCTGGAGGAGGGCCGGCTTGCAGGAGTACATCCCGGCGTGCAGGTCTATGTTTCGCTGCGGGGGCAGGTGGTGCTCGACACGGCCCTCGGCGAAGCCCGTCCCGGAATC
The DNA here is from genome assembly GCA_020852055.1 of Candidatus Latescibacterota bacterium. Taxonomy (GTDB): domain Bacteria; phylum Latescibacterota; class UBA2968; order UBA8231; family UBA8231; genus SICG01. Next base: position 363 of record JADZBP010000112.1, on the reverse strand, counting down.
CCCCTGACCCCCGACAGCCTGCTGGCCTGGCTTTCGGCCACCAAACCGCTGGTCGCCCTAGCGGTGGCGCGCTACTGGGAGCAGGGGCTGGTGGATCTGCAGGCCCCGGTGGCCGCGTACCTGCCCGAATTCGGCCAGGCCGGCAAGGAGGCGGTGACCCTCTGGCAGGTGCTGACCCACACCGGTGGTTTCCGCTCGCGGGTGGACCTGGAGTGGCAGGGGCGCAGTTGGGAGGAGACCCTGGCGCAGGTGTGCGCCGCCCCGCTGGAACGGGGTTGGGTGCCGGGCCAACGGGCGGGGTACCACGCGGCATCCGGGTGGATCGTGCTGGGGGAAGTGCTGCGGCGTCTCGGTGGCCGCCCT
>JADZBP010000111.1 GCA_020852055.1 Candidatus Latescibacterota bacterium | reverse complement strand
CTGCGCGTGCGGATTCCCAATCCCCACCAAAGCGACATCGGCCCCCACCTGCTGAACCAGATCCTCAGAGAAGCAGATGTCCCGCGAGCAACCTGGGACGCGCTGTAAGGGTAACTCCTCCCGCTAACGCAACAACAATAGCTTCCGCGTCTCCACCCGCCCGCCGACTTGTAGCCGATAGAAATACACCCCGCTGGCCAGTTCCCTTCCCTGTTCATCCCACCCGTCCCACTGCAGCAGATGGGCGCCGGCTTCCTGCACCCCATACACCAGCGTGGCCACTCGTTGCCCCATCAGGTTGTAAACGGACAACTCCACCTCGCCGGCCTGGGGCAGGCTGAAGCGGATCGTGGTACTGGGGTTGAAGGGGTTGGGGTAGTTGGGTTGGAGGGAGAAGGCAACCGGAACGACGACGGTTTCCTCCACTGCGGTCACTGCCGGGGTGCGGTCCAACCTGTAGACCCCCCAGGTGGTAGTCACGTAGACTGCCGAGGGGTCGAAGGGGTCGAAAGCCAGGTCGTTGAACCAGGGATATCCCTCGAACTGCTGCCCTACATCCCCCCAGGTCCGTCCAGCGTCGCCGCTCTCGTACAGTGCGCGGCTGGTCACCAGGTAGAGGTGGTGTGGGTTATGGGGATCGAAACGCAACTGGGCGCTGGACCAGAGCAGACCCTGGGGTCTGAAAACCGGTTCCCAGGTCCGGGCGCGGTCCTCTGAGAGGTAGATCCCCCCGGCAGTGACGGCGTACAGACTCACCAGATCCTCAGGGTGAAACGCCATCTCCAGGATCATCTCTCCCTGGTGGACCGGACCTATCTCGGTCCAGTGCTGGCCGGCGTCCTCGCTGAACTAGGTGTTTTCGTTGGCGGCAGCATAGAAGGTCTCGTCGTTCAGCGGATCAATCACCAGGCCCGGAGTGGAGATGGTGTTCTCTACCGGCAACCTTCCCGCTTGCTCCCAGGTCTCGCCAAAATCGATACTGCGCTGGAGGGAAGCGTCGATCCGGCTAACCAGGAAGTAGACCCCCGGGGAATGGGGTCTGCCGACAACCTTGGGCACATACCTAGCCCCTCCATATCCCCACCCCGATCCCAGCCCTACTTTCATCCGCTCCCAGGTCCTGCCCCCGTCCGCGCTGCGCGCGAACTGATTCAGGCCCAGGGCATAGTGGGCAATCATGACCTGCGGTTGTAGCGGGTCGATGTACAACATCTCGAAGAAAGAAGGCGTGCTTCCAATAGATACGCCGTACAACGCCGGGCTTTCCTGCCATTCCCAGAAGCGCCCATCATTTGTGCGCGTGAAAAATCCCGGAGCGCCTTCCTGAAGTGAGGCGACAAAGGGCTGGCCCGTGGGGGTAAAAGCCATGCCGCCTGCCGGGGTGTCCTCCTGATGGATCTCCACCTGCGCCTGGCTTTCGCCAAAGTCCCAGCACCGCCAAAGGGTGCTCTTCTTGTTCAGGATCAGGACGAGAAAAAGCTGGCTCGGATCATCGGGGTTGAGGGCCACTTGTTTCACGCCACCCGGCAGCCCGGTCATCTTCCAGGTCCTGCCGCTGTCGCGCGAAACCCAGAGCTTGCTCCCGCCCCAGGCATAAATCACCTCCGGCACCCTGGTATGCACCTGGATTCCGTCGATACCACCCGTTACGCCTCCCAACTCCTGCCAGGTGCGCCCCAGGTCCGGGCTGTACAGCACCTTGCTGACCCCTGCTCCGTACAAGGCGTTAGGGTCTCGCGGGTCCGGGCTAAGGCCGCGAATCACCTGCCCCTGCTCGATGCCCTGCCAGGTATGGCCCCCGTCGCCACTGTGCCAGAGCACCCCTTTGGTCTCTCCTATGCGGACACCCGCGTAGAGATGCTGGGGCGCCGCCGGATGGGTCAAGAGCAGCGAAGGGTTCTCGGTCAGCCCTGACTCCCGCCACGACTGCCCCTCATCCTCAGAAACAAACAGCTTCTGCAGCGCATAGCTGTACCCATAGAGGCGGCCGGGAAGGATACTGTCCACGCGGAGACTGAGGATTTGATCCGGCAGGCCCATAGGCGCCCAGCGCCGGCCTCCGTCGCTGCTTTTCAGCACCAGTGGGTATTCGCTCAGGTACACCGTGCCGGGCGCCTGGGGATCGGCAAAGAGCTGGATAAAGACGCCACCGTACAAGCCGTTGAACATCAGCCCGGTTTTGCTCCAGGTCTGGCCGCTGTCCTCGCTGCGCCACAGGCTCATCGGACCTGCCGCATAGACGACCTTGGGGTTGCCCGGCGCAATGGTGACCCCGGAGATCTCGGCGGCGCTCTGCGCGGTGGACAAATGCAAGGGCTCCCAAAGCTGGGTCTCTCCCGCTTGCGCGGGGTCTTCTCCCGCGCTGCCGGGCGCTAACGCCACGACCCTGAGCAATGGACTGCGGCCCCGGTTGCCCTCCGCGTCCTCGACCTCGGCCGCCACCAGGTAAACGCCAGGCGGCGCCTCCCGCCAGGAACCGGCAAACCCCTCGCCCTGGCGTTCCAGGGGAACCACCGCGACCAGCGTGGTATCTTGGGGCTTGTAGAAGCCGACCTGAGCCGAACGCAGCGGGCTGCCGTCGACGACCCAGCGATCCGCCAAAAGCAGACCCAGCCCTTCCGGCGTCCCAACCTGCACCCTGAGCAGGTTGACACGCGGCGGGGTCTGGTCTTTCCCTTGCTGGACCTGCACCTCGATGGTGTCCTTCCAGGAGCCGATGCCCTTTACCTCCAGCTCAAAGGGAAGGATCTCACCCGCTTTGATGGTGGAGGGCAGCAGGAATTCCGGCCCTTTGGCGCTGAGAGCCAGCGAGGCATCGACCATACGGAAGAACATGGCCGGACTGCCCAATTGCTGGACGCGGCTGTCCAGGGCCTGCACCAGAAAACCCACCGCTGGCAGCACGGTTTCGTGTTGATTGCCCAGGGCGATGGAGAGTTGTACGATCTCACCGGCCTGGGCCTGGCCGTCTCTGTTTCCCGAGGAATCGATCAGGCTCACCTCCTGTATGGCCTGGCGCGCCGCACCAGCCGTGATCACCAAGGGGTATTGGCCGACCCTTTCGCTGCCGGAGTACAGATCCAGATACAGAGAGGCGGTGTGGGTGCCGGCAAAACCGCCGCGCAGGCTGAATCTGGGAGATACCCCGCCGAAACTGCCCACCTCGGTCCTGCCCACCCTCAAATCCCCAAAAGCCTTTTCGCGGTGCAGGATCTCCACCAAGGTATCCTCAGTGCTCAACACCGCCTCGATCTGTGGCACCTCCACCCCGCCCCGATTGGCCACCCAGAAAAGCAGTTCCACCTCTTCCCCCACAGCGATGACCCCATCGCCACTGGCATCGACAAGCCGGATGTTCTCAACGGCTAGGAGACGGGGGGCGGTCTGGACCTCCATACGGGCGACTTCCCCGTCAATCTGGAGGTGTTCGATGCGCACGCTGGACTGCCCGTCGTCGCTGAAGGAACTGGGGTTGGTCTGGGGGGTGAAGGTCGCGAAGCGTACCCCATCAAAAACATCGGTGGCATCCCCCAGGTTGCCGCCGTGGGCCTTGAGGTAGGCTTGATCGTGGGCCCAGAAATCCAGGTTATCGCCACCTCTTTCGCTGTCCACCTCTTTGCCCCAAGGATACCCTGCATCCCGCCAGCGGCCGTCCGCGCATTCCAGATCGACCAGGACCGGAGACCATTTTCTCTCGATCAGCGGCCGGGGTACTGCGTGCCAGATCAACACTCCTTCCCCCGGGATATGGCGGTCGTAGTAGTTGCCATCGCGCCGCCGGTACTCCACCAGGAAAACCTCGCGGTCGTTCACCGGAAGCTGGAAAATGACGCCTCCCTGCCCTGCGTCTTTCAGCTCGACCTGTTCCCGGTCATGGGAGAGGGATACCACCGGACTCCACCCCAGCTTCATCCGGCTCCAGGCACAGAAGCTGTTGGGGCCATCGTTGCCGTTCCAGCCCGTCGCCCCCCAGCCCATCAAACACCAAGCCCCCACCCCGGCGCTGTCCTCCTCCGGGCCGGCCCCCTCCTTCCCCAGAAAACTGGTGTTGTACAGATCCGGCAAGCCCAGCACATGTCCGTATTCGTGGCAGATGGAGCCCACTGCCTCGGCGAAGCTGCGACCCTGCTGAATGGTCCCCTGGCCGGGGAAGATCAGGATGGCCTTCCCCTTGGCGCCGGTATCGCTGGTCGGGAACACTTCGGGGAAACCCAGATTGGCGATTCCCGTCGCCTTTCCCTGCAGGAAATCCGCCGGCACCCGGTCCATCACGATGAACACCACATCCACCACCCCATCGTCATCTCCGGAGTCGGGTATCCCATCTGGGCCGTCGTTGTCGAACTGCGCCAAGTCGAGGTCCAAGTCCGCCTAGCGCAGGATCTCCAGACTGAAGCGGCCAAAGTCTTCCTCCGGGGTCTGGTCGTTCTCCAGATAGGCCGAGGCCGGCTGCGTCGATTCGTACACCCGTGGCCCCACTGCCCCGCGCAGTTGCAGTTTGCCAAAGGACATGGTGTCGTAGAAGTGGGCGATACTGCCGGGAAGATCGGGGTTGAACAGATCACCGGCCCAGGAGGGCACCGGGTTGGCGGGATCGCCCTTGAAACGGGCGAAGAGCACCAGGGCGCGGCGGGTGCCGGTAGTGTTGGCGGCGATGCGGGTGGGTTTGGCGGCTGCGCCAGCAGGAGGGATCTCTTCGCTGAGGGTACCCTGGCTGCCGGCGCAGCGGAAACCCTCCGCCAACACCGGGGTCGTCAACCAGAGGAAAGAGAGAAACAACAGATAGAGCATGATTACCCCCCTGAGCAGATGGGTGCCAGAGAACCGGAACCTCTTCCCCTGCTGGGAATGGTACCCGACAACCTGGTCCGACACCAAATAGACTTTCGCCATCTCCAGCCGTGTCGACCTTGATTTTCATAAACTTTTTGTTTATGCTTTGGCCATGATCAAAACCTTCCGCTGCCGCGAAACCCAGAAGATTTTTCAGCGCAAGCCCTCGCGGAAGTTTCCCCTCTCCATCCAGCAGCGGGCGTTCATGAAGCTCAATGCCCTCGATGCTGCCGGTGCCCTCGAAGACCTGCGCCTGCCCCCTTCGAATCAGCTCGAAGCCCTCAAGGGTAATCGCAAAGGGCAGTGGAGCATCCGCATCAATCAGCAGTGGCGCCTCTGCTTCAGCTGGGTGGAAGGGCATGCGGAGCAGGTCGAGATCGTGGATTATCATTGAGGAGACCAACCTATGGCCAAACGCCTGCACCCCATCCATCCCGGTGAATACCTGAAAGAACTGCTGGACGAGCTCTCCCTGTCTCAATACGGCTTGGCCCATTGCCTGGGGGTGTCGCCGATGCGCATCTCCCACGTTGTCCGGGGCAAGCGACCGGTAACCGCTGAACTCGCCCTGCGCCTGGGGCAGTTCTTTGGCCAGAGTCCACGTTACTGGCTCAACCTGCAAAGCCGGTACGATATGGATATCGCCGAGGATTCCCTGGGCGCCCAAGTAGCGCGAGAGGTCCAACCCTTGAAGATGCCTGCCTGAACCGCTCAGCAGACCAGCCTCGCCCCCGGCTGCCTACCCCGGAACCGCACCTTCGCGCAATCCCCTGAGCTGATAGGCCCTGGTCGGTCGCCTTGTCCATCATGGCCCCCCCATCCGACCAGGCGCAACCGGTCTCAGTAGCCTACCGGAGCAGAAGCAGCTTGCGCGTCTCCACCCGCCCGCCGGCCTGTAGCCGATAGAAGTACACCCCGCTGGCCAGTTCCCTTCCCTGTTCATCCCGCCCATTCCACTGGAGGACGTGCGGGCCGGCTTCCTGCACCCCATACATCAGCGTGGCCACCCGCTGCCCCATCAGGTTGTAGATGCACAACTCCGCCTCGCCGGCCCGGGGCAGGCTGAAGCGGATCGTGGTGCTGGGATTGAAAGGGTTGGGGTAGTTGGGGTGAAGCGCAAAAACAACGGGCGTGAGTTGCGCCTCGCCAACGGCCGTTTCGGGTTGGTAGGTATCGAGGCGATATACCCCCCACGCAGTCGCCGCGTAGATCAGCGCCGGGTCCTGCGGATCATAAGCCGCGTCGTTGATCCAGGGCAGGCCCGCCAACCCCTCCGTCAACGAATACCAGGTGCGGCCACCATCCTCGCTTTCGAGCAACTGGGTGCCGGTGATCCACAGAATCCGCTGTGGATCGTGGGTGTCGAAGCGCAGGCGCATCTTGCGCGGCCCTCTGATCTCCGGACGGGCCAGGAGCGCCCAGTTCCTGCCCTCGTCCTGGGACAGGTAGAGTCCCCCTTCAGTAGCCGCATAGAGCTTATTCGCCTGCAGGGGATGGCGGTGCAGGGCGTAGATGGTGCCGCCCTCGCCCACCTGGTTGTAGTACTCCCAGTGCTGCCCCTCGTCCTGGGTGCGCCACAGGCTGTCGCCGATGGCGGCATAGAGGGTGGCGGGGTTTCCCGGGTCAATGGCCAGGCCGCTGATCTCGGGGGTATATCGCACCACCCTTCTTGAATCCAGTACCTGCGGCAATCCGGTAGATCGGGTTTGGGTGAGGTACCCATCATCAGCTGGCGATACCCGCCACACCCCGAGTTCGGCAAGGTAATAGACCCCGCGTCGTTGCGGCGACACCACGATCTCGGGATAGGCAGTGGTAAAGCCAAGGTAAGGGGCAAACATCCAACGCGACTGATTGGCGCCCTCAATAATCGCGTACCCGCTGGCTGCTCGTGTCACCAGGAACTGGACATCGTACGGATCCGCGTACAGCCCCTCGACAAAACCGTTCAACTGACCCTCCCTTCCCAGTTGCCGCCAGGTGCTGCCCCGGTTGTCACTGGAAAATAGCCCATTGACCTGCCCCTGTGAGGTTTGCCGTGCAGCACTGGCCAATAGTCTGCCGGCGGCGTCAAAGGCCAGGGTTCCTGCGGGGGGATTGACCTGCGGCAGCGGATAGCTCTCCCAGTTCAGGCCGCCGTCATAACTCTGGTATAGCCATCCCTGAGCGATAGCGATCATCATGAAATGCTGCGGATCACGGGGATCGAGGACGATCCTTCCCGCAGCACCCTGGGGCAAGACACGCGGTGTCCACGATTGCCCTCCATCCTGGGACTGCCGGAGCACCTTCCCGGCTAAGTCCCAGACCACCAGATTACCACCGGTGCCTGCAGCAAGGCCGATGGCGGGAAGCCCCCCGGCAAGCTCGAATCCCGGCAGGACCTGCCACTTCTTCCCGCTATCCGTACTGACCCAGGCGGTCCCCTGCGCTGTGGCGTATAACCTTTCCGGAACCTGAGGGTCGAGCACTAGATCTGTAAAAACCTGATCGAGTTTCCAGCTATCCCAGGTCTGCCCGCCGTCCCCGCTCCGGTGGAGTGTACCCGGAGTGGTCCCCTGCTTGGTGTCGTAATCACTCAGCGCGCCAGCGTAGAGTACCTGCGGATCGCGCGGATGCACCCGGATCACAGCTCGGGGCTGGATTGAGGTTGCCGTCCACGACCTACCTCCGTCTGCCGAAATCACTAACCAGCCATCGCGGGTTCCGTACAGGCGTTCCGGATCTAGTGGGTCTGTGGCCAGCAACACGACCCCCAGGTCCGGAAAAGCCGGCTGCCAGTGTTGCCTTCCATCGCTGCTCTTGAGAGGATACGACCCCTTGAGGTAGAGTACCTGCAAATCCTGCGGATCGACGAGCATCCCCGCCCCGACGAGCCAGCCGGTCATGGCAACGCCCACCCACGATCTGCCACCGTCCACACTGTGCCAGATCCCCTGCGAAACCGAAAGGTAGATCCCCCCTGAATCACCGGGGGCCAGGTGTAGGTTGGCATTAGAGAGGAGATGCTCCTGACTGGGGAAAGGCAGCGCCTCCCAGCGGCTGGCAATGCTCCCCGCGCCCTCGCCCTGCCGCAAGAAGATCTCGAATTCCTGCAGGGCGCTCCGGCCCACGTTGCCGGCAGCGTCGGTGGCCACCACCTCGATCAGATACTCACCCTCCTCCTCTTCGGGCCAGAATCCCTCGTAGCGATGCCCGGTATAGTTGAGAGGCACGGTAACTATCCTGGTGGTGTCCTTGCGGGTATAGACCACGGCGTACACCCTGGTCAACCCACTGCCATCCAGCAGGTTGGATTCCGCCAACACCAGGCGAAAACCTTCGCTCCCGCTCGATGAGCCGAGCGACAAGATCCGAGGCGGGGTCTGGTCCGGTCCGGGCTGCAACTCGATGGCCAGGGTATCGGCCCAGGTGCTGTATTGGCTGAGGGACAGCAACTGGAATTCCAGGCGCGTGCCTGGCGCCAGGCCGGCGGGCACCACCATTTCGGGCGATACCAGGCTTCCCGACGCATCGAAACGAGCCTCGGGGCTGCCGATCAACACCATGCCTGGCCCCAAAGGCCGGAAGGAGAAGTGGAGGTATTCCTGTAACACGCCCGGCTCGCCCGCCAATGCCACCCTCAGCCGGATGATCTCGCCGCCCTGAGCCTGTCCATCGCCATTGCCGGTGCTGTCCACAACGGCGATTGCCCTTACTTCCTGCCGGGGGGACAGGCCGCTCGCCTCAAAGGGCAACTGCCCGGTCAGGGTGCCATCGGCAAAGGTATCGAGCACCAGGTGCGCGGTGTGGACGCCGGCAAAACCCGTGGTGAAGCGGAAGCTCAGATTCTCCACGGCTCCACTTGCGTACCTGGCCGTGGTTTCTCCTGGGTCCAGATTCCCGAAGTCGACCTCGGCCCTGACCACCTCCACCAGCGGGTCGTCGCTGCGCAGTTGCACCCGCACCTTTTCCAGCGGCGCCCCACCCTCGTTGGTCACCACAAAGGTGACCTGAATCCGCTCTCCGGCCAGCAACACCTGGCCGGAACCCTCTGCCCTGAGGGTTAGGTTGCGGGTACTGGCCTTCAGAGGCAGGGCCTGCACCTGGGCAAGGGCCGTGTCCCCCTCAAAGTGCATACCCTCGATCCGCACACTCAGCCGACCATCGGCGCTGTATGAGGAGGGGTTGCTCCTCGGCGTGAAGGAGGTAAAGCGGGCGCCGTCGAAAGGATCGGTGGCATCCCCCAGGTTGCCCCCGTGGGCCTGGGCATATACCCCATCGTGGGCCCAGAAATCCAGGTTGTCTCCCCCCGTTCGGGGATGAGCGGTCTCTCCTTGTGGGTAACCCGCATCCTGCCACCTGCCGTCGGCACATTCCAGATCCAGACCTGTGGCGGTGACGTGCCAGATCAACAACCCTTCGGCGGGTATATTGCGGTCGTAGTAGGTGCTGGTGCGGCGCCGGTATTCGACCAGGAAGTGTTCGTCGTGATGTAATGGCACCTTGAACACGCTTCCCTTTGCGCCTACTTCCTGCAGGTGGAGTTCCTGAAACTCCTGGGCCGGGGTCGCGACCTCGGCCCAGCCCAATTGTACCCGGCTCCAGGCGCAGAAACTGTTGGGGCCGTCGTTTCCGTTCCAGCCCGTCGCGCCCCAACCCATCAGACACCAGGCCCCCACCCCGGCGCTGTCCTCCTCCGGGCCGGCACCAGCCGTGCGCAGAAACTCCGTGTTGTATAGATCCGGCAAACCCAGCACATGGCCGTACTCATGGCAGATCGAACCCACGGTCTCGGCGAAGTACCGCCCTTGCTGAATCGTGCCCCGCTCGCCGCGGACCGCAATCGCCGACCCGTCCTTACCGATATCCCGAGAGTCATATCCCCCACTGAACCCCAGGTCGCCAATTCCTGTAGCCTCTGCCAGGAGGAAGCCAGCCGGGATACGTTCCAGCACCAGAAACACCACATCCACCACCCCGTCGTCGTCCCCGGAGTTGGGCACGCCATCCGGCCCGTCGTTGTCGAACTGCGCCAGGTCGAGGTCCTGGTCGGCCTGGGCCAGGATCTCCTGGGTGAACTGCCCGAAGCGGCCCTGCTCGGAGGGATCGCTGGCCAGATAGGCCGAGGCCGGCTGCGCCGATTCGTACACCCGTGGCCCCACTACCCCGCGCAGTTGCAGTTTGCCAAAGGACATGGTGTCGTAGAAGTGGGAGATGCTGCCGGGCAGGTCAGGCTTGAGCAGGTCTGCGGCCCAGACGGGTACCGGGTTAGCCGGGTCGCCCTTGAAGCGGGCAAAGAGCACCAGGGCGCGGCGGGTGCCGGTGGTGTTGGCCGTGATGCGGGTGGGTTTGGCGGCTACCCCTGCGGGAAGGGCTTCTTCGGTCGGGGCACCCTGGCTGCCGGCGCAGCGGAAACCCTCCGCCAACACCGGGGTCGTCAACCAGAGCAGGGCGAGCAGCAACAGATAGAGCATGGGCATTCTCCCGAAGGCATGGCGGCCAGAGTGCGGCGACCCTCTGCGGGAAGGGTACCCGACAACCTGGTCCGGCACCAAATGGTTTTTTTGCCGACAGCGCCTCAGCCTGCCACCAACAGAAAACCGGCCCCGCCGATGATGGCAGGGCCGGAAGCATGGGCGCGATTACCAGAGACCACGAGGCCACTACCCCATCCCGTACTCCGCCTCGATCATCGCCATCCCACCGGAGCCGGTCTCGACAAAGACCATCTCCTCGCCGTAGCGCCGCCCCCGCAGGCAATCAACCTGCCGGCCGTCGATGAACACCCGCAACAGAGCGGCCCCCGCATACCGGGCCGGCAGCATCAACCGCAACTCGCGCGGCCGCTGCGCCCCGCTCAGCGCCAGCTGCAGCCGGCCGGCAGCAGGCTGCCCCAGCACCCGCGCCCCGGCCGCCGCCTCCAGGCGCCGGACCCGCCCCACCACCGGCAAGAGCTCTCCAGACAAGCCCGGCGCGGGCAGGGCCGAGGGCAGCAGCCACACCGGCGTTTCCAGGTCCCCTCTCACTACCAGGCTGCAGGCCTGCGCCAACGCCTCGTCCGGGCAGCAAGCCACCACGGTGCCGCCGGCGCGGGCAAAGGCCAGTACCCCTTCGCTGCCGGCGCCTGCCGGACAGAGCAGGACCGGGGTCTGACGCGGATCGAGAGCGCCGGCCGCCGCCTGGTCGATCACCCCGTATTCGGCCAGGCCCCAGGTGTGCAGGATCTCCGCAAGGTACGCCGCCAGCCCCTCGCCGGGCTGCTGCAGAATGGCGACGCGCATCAGCCCGCCTCGCCGGCAGGGGCCTGTCCCAGGGTGCGCTGCGGTCCGGGGCGGAAGTCGGGCACTTGGCGGGGCCGGCTGCCCTCGGCGATGGAGTCGGCAGCCAGGATCGCCGGGGCCGCGGTGTCAAGGGCGCGGTACAGATCCAACTCCAGCGGGCGGCCGTGCAACACTGCGTCGCGGAAGGCAGCGTGCACATAGTAGTCGGCATCGCCGTGGCCGCTGTTGCGGGCCTCCTCGGGCGCGTCGTCGCGGGAAAAGCCCCAGTCCACCTCCTCCCACTCGCTGCTGCCGCTGTCGGCCAGCCAGACCTTGGCCTTTTCGTGGTGGGCCCGCCGCCATTCCACACAGCCTCTGGTGCCCATCACCTGGTACCAGTGGTGGTCCCGGTGCGGGATGGGCTGGGTGAAGCCGGCGGCCATACGCAGCACCGCGCCCTTCTCGGTCTTCATCAGCGCCACCTGGATGTCGGGCTGGTGGATCTGGGGATGGGCGGCGCTGGGCGCGTCGGTGCCCATGCCCACCACCTCGATCACCCGGTCGTCGAGCACCTTGAGCATGGGGCTCAATTCGTGGGGCAGGTAGTGGATGGGCGGCATGCCCTGCAGCCAGGTGGGCCGCATCTGCGGGTGAGCGGCCAACTCCTCGACCGGGCAGAATTGGCCGGTGGCCGGGTCCTGGAAGAACTGCCGGGTGCCGTAGTACCCGAGGTACTGGCCCTCACAGAAGGTGACCTTGCCCAGGCGGCCGGCGCTCACCAATTGGCGCCAGCGCTCCACGAACCCCCAGTACCGCGTCTGCTCCGCCAGGTGGAAGATCTTGCCCGAGCGCTCGGCGGCCAGGGCGATGCGCCAGCAGTCCTCGATGCTGTGCGCCGCCGGCACCTCGGCGGAAACGTGTTTGCCCGCCAGCAGCGCCTGCGCCGCCAGCGCCCCCTGCTCGGGGCAGCGCACACACAAAGCCACGGCCTCGACGCGGGCATCGGCCAGCATCTCCGCGTAGCTCTGATACAGGCGCACCCCGGTGCGATCTGCGAGCAACTCCAGCGCCCGCGGGTGCAGGGCGGCGATGGGGTCGCACAGGGCCACCACCCGATACCCTTTGAGGCGCTGCAGCAATTTGAGCCATCCCAGGCCCCGTCCCCCCAGGCCCACCAGGCCGACATTGATCTGGGTCATCGCCGCCCTCCCGCCTGGTCGCTCAGGCGATGAAAGAACAGCAGTAATCGGTGAGGGTTCTGACCTTCAACCCGAACTTCGCTCCGGCCGGCACCTCGAAGGACTCGCCGCCTTTGACCTGCCGCCAGTCCTTGGCCCCCGGCAGCAGCACCTCCAGCTCGCCGGCCAGGATCTCCATGATCTCCTTCTCGGAGGTGTTGAACTCGAACTCGCCCGGCTGCATGATGCCCAGGGTCTTCTTCGAACCATCGGCGAAGATCACGGTGCGGCTGGCCACCTTGCCCTCGAAGAAGAGGTTGGCCTTCTTGACCACGGTGACATTGCGGAACTCGCTCATTGCCCGATCCTTTCTGTGGAGGACTGATACGGCTCGGCCCCGCCAGTGGTACTGACGGGGCCGCGATTTTTAGGTGCTGTGGCTGCCCCTAGCTCAGGGGTTATCGATGAAATGGTGGCGCACCACCAACAGATTGGCGGCAGCGGTGAGGAAGCCAGCGATGATCAGCCACTTGAGCCGGCTGCCGTGGCTGCCCCGCAACCCGCGCAGGTACAGGTAGGTGGCAAAGAGGACCCACGAGGGCACCGCCATCCAGATCTTGATATCGCCCCGGGCCAGGTACTCACCGGGAGCGCCAAAGAGCCAGAGGATGCCCATGCCCAGCCCCAGCGAGAAGAAAGCGAAACCTACGGCGGCGAAGCGATAGGTGGCGCTGGCCGCGGTGTCGAGGGCCGGCAGCAGGCTGTTGAGGCGGCCCTGCTTGAGCAGGCGGCCCTGCGCCAGATAGATGGTGGCCGAGGCGAAGGCCAGGGCAAAACCCACGTTGCCCAGCAGGGTGGCCGCCACGTGCACCCCCAGCCAGGGATAGTGCAGCAGCACCGAGGTGGCTCCCTCCAGGCGCACCGGCATCAGCAGCAGGTAGAGCAACCCGAAAAAGGCCAGCGGCGCCAGCAACAGATTCAGGCGGCGGATGCGGGTATAGCGCTCCAGGATCAGGCCGACGACCAGACCGGCGATGATCAGCAGCGAGATCACCGGCAACAGGTTGGAGAAAGGCGAGAGCCCGGAAAAGAAGAAGTGCATGAGGATGCCCACCGCGTGGATGACCACCCCCCACTCGAGAGCACGGCGACCCCACTCCTCCCAGGTGCCCCGCCGATGCAGGAAATGGCTCAGATAGAACAGGGCCCCGGCCAGGTAGAGCAGCAGCGAGATCCCCAGAAAGGTTATGCAGGCGGCCGTCATCTCAGCCCTCCTGCTCCGGCGGCCCGGCCAGGCCGAAGAGCTGCCGCACCGTGTCGAGGCGCAGGTACCCGTCCTCGGCGTTGGCGAACTCGCGGATCTGGACCAGGGGCTGATGGAGCATCTTGTTGGCGTAACCCCGCAGCAGGCTCTCGACCAGTTGGCGGTCCTGTTCGGAGAGGTGGGCCAGTTTGGCCCCCCAGCGCTCGAGTTCGGCGCGGCGCAACGCCTCGGCGTGCCGGTGCAGGGACTGGATCAGCGGGCCGGTGCCCTGGGCATTGAACCAATGCTGGAACCCTTTCAATTCCTCGTCGATCAGACCCTGGACCTTGAGGATCTCGCGCTCCCGCTCCTGGCGGTTGGCGCGCACCACCTGCTCCAGATCGTCGATGTCGAAGAGGAAAACGTTGTCCAACTGTTTGACTGCCGGGTCGATGTCGCGCGGCACGGCGATGTCGATGCGAAAGAGCGGCCGGCCGCGGCGCTGGCGCATGACCTGCTGGATGGCCGGGGGGAGAATGACAAAACCGGGGGCCGAGGTTGAGGAAATGACGATATCGACGGTGCCCAGAGCCGTGGCCATCTGCTCGAAGGGCAGGGCCTCGCCCTGGAAGCGGCGGGCCAAGTCCCGGGCGCGTTCGTGGGTGCGGTTGACCACCAGCAGCTTGCTGATGCCGCTCTCCACCAGGTACTGGGCGGTCAGTTCGGCCATCTCGCCGGCCCCCAGCAGCAGGGCCTGCCGGCCTTCGAGCCGGTCGAAGACCTGGCCGGCCAGCTCCACCGCCGCCGTGCTGATCGAGAGCCGGCCATGGCCGATCTCGGTCTCGGAGCGGGCCCGCTTGCCCACGTGCAGCGAACGCTGGAAGAGTTCGTTGATCAGCAGCCGGGCCGAGCCGTTTTGCTGGGCCGCCTCCAGGGCGGTGCGCACCTGGGCCAGGATCTGCGACTCGCCGATGACCAGCGAGTCGATGCCGCAGGCCACGCGGAAGAGGTGGCCGGCCACCTCGCTGTCGCGGTGGTGGTAGAAGTGGGGGCGCAGGGCTTCGGGGTCCACCCCGTGGACCTCGGCGAGAAAACGCCACAGGCCCTCGTCGCTTTCCCCCTCGCTGGCAGCGTAGATCTCGGCGCGGTTGCAGGTGGAGAGGATGGCCGCCTCGTGCAACCCGTAGCGGCCGGTCAACTCCCGGAGCGCCTGGGGCAGGACCGGTTCGGGGAAGGCCAGTTTCTCGCGGACTTCCACCGGAGCGGTGGTGTGATTGAGACCTAGAGCCAGGATGTGCACGCTGCGTTTCGCCAGATCGGAGTTAGGAGGTTAACCATAGGAATAACCGCAAAACCCCCTTACCCGGCAAGCGCCCCCCTGCCCCGCAGGTCGCCGGCCACCTTGTCGGCCAGCGCGTGCGCGCTTTTGACGCAGTCGGCCACCGAAATGCCGCCGCGGAAGTTGCCTCCCAGGTAAAGTCCGGGATGCCGGGCCTCGCACGCCTCCACCGCCGCCATCAACTGGCGATGGCCCACCTGGTACTGGGGGATGGCCCGGGGCCAGCGGAAGACCACCTGGTGATCGGGCCGCGGCTGCAACCCCAGCAACTCCTTCAGCTCCGCAGCCACCGTGTCCATCAGCTTGTCCTCGGGCCACAGGGCGTTTTCGGGCTGGCGGCTGCCGCCCACGAACACCGTCAGGGCCAGGCCGCCCTCGGGCGCCCGCCCCGAGAAGAGCGACGAGTTCCACAGCGATCCCAGGATCTGCCGGTTTTCGCGGCGCGGCACCAGGAAGCCAAAACCCTCCAAGGCATGGTCGAGGGGGTTGCGGCGGTACCCGCAGAAAACCACCGCCACCGGTGGGTAGTAGATCTTCGCCAGGGCCTGGCGGGCCGCGTCGCACTCGAAACCCAGTTCCAGTTGCTCGTACCCGTGTGCGGGCATGGTGAGGGCCACGGAGGCGGCCGGCACCGCCTCGGCGCGGTTGGCCAGTTCGAGGGTATAGCCGGCGGCGGTCTTGCGCACCGCCCGCAGCGGCACCCCGGTCTGCACCTTGTCCCCCAGCGAGCGGGCCAGGGCATCGATCAGGGTCTGCAGGCCCTCCTTGAAGGAAAAGGACTGGGCGCTCTGCTTGGACTGCTCCTGGCGTTTGCGCCGCGCCCGCGCCCCCAGCACCGCCCCCTTGATCAGGCTGCCGTACTCCTGCTCCAGCTCCCACAGCCGCGGAAAGGCGCTGCGCACGCTCAGTTTTTCCGGCAGGCCGGCAAAAACCCCAGAGACAAAGGGGTCGATGGCATAGTCGAGGAATTCGCGGCCCAGGCGGCGGGTCACAAAATGGGCCAGGTCCTCGTCCTGGTCCGGGTCGGAGCGCCGGACAAAGGGCTCGGCCAGCAGGCGCAGCTTGGCCGCCCCCGAGAAGAGACGGGTGCCCAGCAGGGCCGGCGGCCCCAGGGGCACCGCGTGTAACTTGCCGCCGCGCACCACGTAGCGGTTCTTGGAGGCCGGGCTGGCGTACTCGAACTGGTCATCGATGCCCAGGCCGACAAAGAGCTGGCGCAAGAGCGGCGTGGTCTCCTGGGCGCTGTTGGGGCCATGTTCGACGAGGAAGCCCTGCTCGCGGCTGGTGTGCATGGCGCCTCCGGGCCGGGACTGGGCTTCATATACCCGTACCGGGATGCCCTGGCGGTCGAGCAGATGGGCCAGGGTCAGGCCGGTGACGCCGGCGCCGATCACCGCCACGGTGGCAGGGTGCTGATCACTCATGAAATCCTCTTTTTTTCTTCTTGCAGATGGGCACAGCGCCGAGGTATATTAAAGCAGAATTTAGTTCATCCTGGGCCGGAAACGGTTCAGGGTCGTTTCATCTGCCCGCACCGTGCGGGCGCTAAAAGAAAGGAGGTGGTCCATTATATGGAATCCACAGGGAGGTCTACCACCTAGGTTTTAGCTCCAGGTGGTAGCCGCCTGGAACAGGACGGCCCGTCTGTAAAGACCCGCTGTCCTCAGATAAAATCGGGCGCATCTCAGGATGCGCCCGATTTTCTTTTCCGTCAAGCCCCCCTCAGACCTCCAGCCCGTAATCCCGGACCTTCTGCACCAGGCCCCAGCGGCTCATGCCCAGTTCCTCGGCAGCGTGGGTGCGGTTGCCCTGATGCCGCTCCAGGGCCTGCAGGATCAGCTCCCGCTCCACCTGGGCCAGCACCTCCTTGAGTTTGCCCCGCCGCGGCGCCGGCGGCACCCCGCCCACCAGCCGCTCCGACAGATGGCCCAGGTCGATGCGGGCCTCGCCGGCCCCCAGCAGGGCCGCCCGCTCCACCTCGTTCTGCAATTCGCGGATATTGCCCGGCCACTCGTACGCCCCCAGGGCATCCATGGCCCGGGCGGTGAATCCCTCGGGAGCGCGGGGGGCGCGCTGGCGCAACTGCCCCAGGAAATGCAGGGCCAACTCGGGGATGTCCTCGCGGCGCTGGCGCAGAGGCGGCAGCCCGATGGGGAAGACATTGAGCCGGTAATAGAGATCCTCGCGGAAGGCGCCCTCGGCCACCGCCTGTTTCAGGTCGCGGTGGGTGGCGGCGAGGACCCGCACGTCCACGTGTCGCACCTGCTCCTCCCCCACCCGGCGGATCTCGCCCTCCTGCACCGCCCGCAGCAGCCGCACCTGCAACCCTGGCGTGGTCTCCCCGATCTCGTCGAGGAAGAGGGTGCCCCCGTCGGCGGTCTCGAAGAGCCCGGGCCGGTCGTTGACCGCCCCGGTGAAGGCGCCCTTCTTGTGGCCGAACAACTCGCTCTCCAGCAGCTGCTCGGCCATGGCCCCGCAATTGACCGCCACGAAGGGTTTGTCGCGCCGCGGCCCTTCCTGATGGATGCAGCGGGCCAGCACCTCCTTGCCGGTGCCGGTCTCGCCGGAGAGCAGCACCGTAGTGTCGCTGTCCACCACCTTGCGCAGGAGCTGGTACACCGCCTCCATGGCCCGGCTCCTGCCGATGACCCCCTTGAACTGCACCTGGCTCTGCACCGCCCGGCGCAGGGTGAGGTTCTCCTGCTCCAGCCGGGCGATGCGCAGCATGGCGCGGATGCGTGCCCCCAGCTCGGCGTCGTCGATGGGTTTGGTCAGGTAGTCGTCGGCCCCGGCGTCCAGGCCGGCCACCTTGTCCCGGGTGGAGGCGCGGGCGGTGACCATGATCACCGGCAGGGCCCGCCATTGCGGCTCGGCGCGCAGACGGCGCAGCACCTCGATGCCGGCCATGCCCGGCATCATCCAATCCAGAAGCACCAGGTCGGGCTGGTATTCGGCCACCCGGGCCAGCGCCTCCTCGCCGCTGCGGGCGGCGCAGGTCTGGTACCCCTGATCCTCCAACTCCTGTTCCAGCAGATCGATATTAAAAGGCTCGTCGTCGACGATCAGGATCCGGGCAGATTCGGGCATCACCCTTCCTCAGGCGAGGTGTTTTGCTACCTTGGCCCAGAGTTCGTCCTCGTCGATGGGCTTGGCGATATAATCGTCGAAACCCTCGGCAAAGATCCGCTCCTGGTCACCGGCCATGGCGTGGGCCGTCACCGCGATCAGCGGCGCGCGCCCCAGTTCCGGGTCGGCCCGCAACTGCCTGGCCACCTCGTACCCGTCCATGCCCGGCAGCGAGATATCCAGCAGGATCAGGTCGGGCCGCTCGCGCCGGGCCAGGGCCAGGCCCTCCTGCCCGCAGTCGGCCTCGACCAGCAGGTAGCGGTCTTCGAGCAACTGGACCAGCAGGTCGCGGTTCAATTCCACATCTTCCACGATCAGGATTTTTTTCATCGGCCTACTCCGGCAACAGGGACCCCGCCCCGGCCTAGAGGGTACTCCTTTTGAGTCCGGCCAGCGACGCCCGCAACTCCCGCAGGATGCGCTCGCGCGCCAGGCCTTCCTTCTCGATCACCCGCACCGTGCTCAGCCGCAACTCCTCCCGCTCCCGGGCGCTCAGGTCCTTGGCGGTGATCACCACCACCGGCAACGCCGCGGTCTCGGGCTGCTGCCGCAGCCGGCGCAACACCTCGAAGCCATCGACCCCCGGCATCATCAGGTCCAGCAACAACAGATCCGGTTGCTGGAGGGCGATCTGGTCCAGGGCCTGTTGCCCGTCGGCGGCGGCGCTGATCTGCCAGCCCTCCTCTCCCAGCAACTGGCGCATCAATTCGGCCACGGCCGGGTCGTCGTCGGCCACCAGCAGGTGCCGGCCCCGGCCCTCGAAACGGCGCAGCGCCTCGAAGAGGGCCTCCTTGTCGATGGGCTTGACCAGGTAGTCGTCGGCGCCCAGGCGGAAACCCAGTTCCCGATTGTCGATGATCGAGAGCACGATCAGCGGAATGTCGCGGGTGGCCGGGTCGCTCTTGAGCCGGCCGATGGCCTCCCAGCCATCCATGCCGGGCAGCATGATGTCGAGGGTGATGGCGTAGGGGTTCAGGGTCCTGGCCCCTTCGATGCCCGCTGCCGCGCGGGTGAACCTCCTCACCTGGTACCCCTCTTCCTCCAGCTCTTGGGTCAGCAGCGAGAGCACGTTGGGATCGTCGTCGATGGCCACGATGAGCCGGCGCGCCTGGTCGATGGCGGGAGGGTTGCCTTCGGCGGCGGCGACCGGGCCCGGCTCGGGGCCGCACTGCAGGGGCAGGGTCACGGTGAACACCGAACCCTTGCCCTCCTCACTCTCCACCGCGATGGTCCCGCCCAGCATACGCGCCAGTTTCAGGGAGATGGACAATCCCAGGCCGGTGCCGCCGTACTTGCGGGTGGTGGAGCCATCCACCTGGCGGAACTCCTCGAAGATATAATCGCAGGCCTGGGCCGGAATGCCGATGCCGGTGTCGGTGACCGAGAGGGTGAACCCCCCCGCCGCTGCCGGCCGGGCGGCGACGGTGATGCTGCCTTTTTCGGTGAACTTGGCGGCATTGCTCAGCAGATTGATCAGGATCTGGCGCAGGCGCGGCAGGTCGGTGTAGACCGGGGGCAGCTCCGGGCTCAGTTCGGTGCGCAGCTCGACCCCGGGTTTGACCATCGGGCTGACGGTGCTGACGCAGCCCTCCACCAACTCCCGGAGTGAGAAGCGCTCGGGCTGCAGTTCGAGTTTACCGGCCTCGATCTTGGACAGGTCGAGGATGTCGTTGATCAGGTTCATCAAGATTTCGGCGCTCTGGCTGATCCGCTCCAGGTTCTCCAACTGGCGGGCGGGCAAGAGCCCCTGGGCCTTGCGGTAGACGATCTTCGAGAACCCGACAATGGCGTTCATCGGGGTGCGCAGCTCGTGCGACATATTGGCCAGGAACTGCGACTTGAGGCGGTTGGCCTCCTGGATCTGGCGGTTGGCCTCCTCCAGTTCGCGGTTCTGCGCCTGGATCTGCAGATTCGCCTGGGTCAGGGCCTGGTTCTGCTCCAGGGCCCTGGCCGACAACTCGCGGACCTGACGCAGCTGCACCTGCAACTCCCGGTTGGTGCGCGCCACCCGGTGGGCCAGGTACATCGACATGGAGATCAGGGGCAGCAGCACCCAGCCCAGCAGGGAGAGGTCGATCTGGTCGCGGCTGAACAGGGGCGAGAGATTGAGGGCAAAGGCCAGGAAACCGACGGCGATGATCCAGGCGCCGGGCTGTTTCTGGCGCACAGCCCGCAGCAGCACCCGCACGTACTCCACATAGACCATCAGCCAGACCAGCCCCACCCACAGGCCCATCCCGTTGAACACCAGCTGCTCCAGGGTCTGCGACCCGCCGAGCAACCATCTCGGGGGAGGATAGGGCAGCGGCAAGGCCGGCAGATCCATTTGGCCCGTCAGACCCAGGTACACGAAGTAGGCCGGGCCGGACAGGAGCAGCAGCAGCATCCAGAAGCGCTTGGGGAAACGCGGATAGAAGAGCGAGTAGAGGAAGAGCAGCCCCAGCACCCCCACCAGCCCCAGGGCCACATCGCGCAGCAGCTCGACGTAGCTGACCACCACCCCGGGCGCGAATTCCGTCTGGAAGGCCAGAAAGATGGCCGCGGCGATGAAACCGGTGTACAGAGCGTAGTAGAGATTGGGCCGCCACTGCCGGTCGAAGAGGAAGAGCAGCAGATGTAGCAGGGTGACGGCCAGCAGCACCCCGGTGAAGAACATCTGGTATCCGGTGGCCTGCGCGATCATGCTGCCGGTCTGCGCCGCCCGCTCGGCCACGGCCAACTGCACCTGCGTGACCACCTCCCCTGGCGGGGCGTCGCCGGCCACCAGCACCATCAGGCCCAAGCGGTCCGGGTACTGCAGCTTGGATACCCCCTTGCCCCAGGCCATCCACGAGAAGGACCCATCCGCATCCTTGTCGTTGGCCGCCACGTCGAGCCATAGGACGCCCCCCGGCTGGAGGCGAACCGGTTCCGGCGCCACCTGCCCCAGATCCAGTCGCCACTCGTACCGGTGGCTGCCGCTGGTCCGCTGCACCGCCACCCGGGCCGCTTCCAGCCTGCCGTCTCGGCCATACAGGAGCAGGGTGTTGCCGTAGCAGGTATACTGGATCACCCCCGGAATAGGCGGCTGCCCCAGGCTGAGGAAGATCTCGCACCCATCCTGGGTATTCCAGCCGGCGCCCTCCGGTGCGGTGACCATCACCGACTCGTCCTGCACCTCCACCGCCAGGTACAGCGCATTCTCGGCCTCGTTGTACCCAACGCGAAACTCCCCCAGGAAGTCCGCGGTATCGCGGGGCGCTTCGCCGTATTCGGGAAAGGTGATGACATAACGGGTCAGGCCTGGCGGCCAGTCGGACAGGTCGCCGTCCAGCGCGATACCCGTCACCGGCGTTGCCACCGCCACCTGCGCGTTGTACGCCTGCGCCGGAATGGCCGGGGCCGCCAGGAATGCAAAAAGGATCCAGAGGAATCGGCTGCCGGAGGTTTTCATCGCCCTATACTCTGCTGGATAATATGCATTATTTAGGCGGCACACCTGAACGCGCGGTCTCGGAAGCGGGGCCGCGCGTTCGCGTTGGGGAGAGGGAGCGGATGCCTACTTGCAGACCACCAGGCTCTTCAGTTCCGGGTGCTGGGAGATCACCTCGTAGGCCGAGGCCGAGGCCCGCGAGCGGACCGTGCTCAGTTCCTTGCTGCTGATCTTTGCTACTGAACCCTTGGGGCCGAGGGTGACGGCGGAGAGGGAGGTCGCGATGGCGACGGCGGCGATGATCAGGGTGCGTTTCATGGCTGGGCTCCTTGGTTGGGTTTTGTTTTCTGGTTTGTTTCGGTTGGCTTCTTCGCTTCTGGCAGGGGATATTGCAAGGGCCGTGCCAGCGACAGGGGAGCGGGGATGGATTTTGCCCCAAGAAGTTCGCAGGCGCCTTAAAAACAAGCTCTTGCTATATTCTCAGCACATCGCCTGCCCCGCGATGGCGGACACAACCCACCGCGAGGCAGGTGCCAAGGGAATGGACAGTTGGGAGTGAGGGAGATGCTAAGTCTGGAGAAACAGCAGGTTAAGGGGAACCGACAAGTAAATTGACAGCACTGACAACCATCTGGCCGGCTGGAGCGCTGGCCCGCCGATGGCCCAACCATGGGGGGTTGATCATATTATGAAGATGAAGCTGCTCTGTTGGAACGTGAACGGCATCCGCTCGGCGGCGACCAAGGGTTTCCTGCCCTGGCTGGCCAAAGCCAAACCTCTGGCCCTCTGCATCCAGGAGGCCCGCGCCCGCCCCGAACAGGTGGACCCGGAACTGGTCGCTCCGCGCGGGTATAAGAGCTGGTGGGCCTGCGCCGAGAAAAAGGGGTACAGCGGCGTGGTCATCTACAGCCGGGTCGAACCCCTGGACGTGACCGAAGGGCTGGGCATTCCCCGCTTCGACTGCGAGGGCCGGCTGCTGGCGGCCCGTTTCGCCGACTTCACCCTGGTGAACGCCTACTTCCCCAACGGCCAGCGCGACCACGCCCGGGTGCCGTACAAAATGGAGTTCTGCGAGGCCTTCACCGCGTTCTGCGAGGCCCGCCGCAGCCGGGGCGAGCATCTGGTCCTGTGCGGCGACTTCAACACCGCCCACCGCGAGATCGACCTGGCGCGGCCCCGCGAGAACCAGAACACCACCGGCTTCCTGCCCCTGGAAAGGGCCTGGATGGACCGGTTCACCGACCTGGGCTACCAGGACATCTTCCGCGAACTCAACCCGGCGCCGGGCCACTATACCTGGTGGTCGAACCGCTCGGGCGCGCGGGAGCGCAACATCGGCTGGCGCATCGACTACCACTTCATCTCCCCGGCGCTGCGGGCAAAGGTGAAGCGAGTCTACCATCTGCCCCAGGTGCCGGGATCAGACCACTGCCCGCTGGGGCTGGAACTGCAATCACCCTGAACGCACCCGGGGCGGCGATCCGGCCCGGGCGCGCTGGAAAGGAGCGTGTACCATGGGTTCTCTGTGCGGTTGGCTCCTGCCCCTGATGCTGGCCTTGGCGGCCGGGGCTCAGGAACGGCCCTCCTATACCTGCTGGAAGACCTCCCAACCCCTCGTCATCGACGGCAAGGCGGATGAGCCCGCCTGGCAGGATGCCTCCCCCATCGACCTGGTGGACGTGCGGTACCTCAGCGGCGACCGCTACCATACCCGCCGCACCGAGGCGCGCATACTCTGGGATGCCCGGTATTTCTATTTCTACTTCGCCGCCGCCGACCCGGATATCTGGTCCACCTACGAGCAGCGCGACCTGCCGCTATACGAGGAGGAGGTGGTGGAGATCTTCATCGATCCCGACGGCGACGGCCAGAACTACGCCGAGGTGGAAATCAACCCCCTCAACACCGTCTTCGACCTCTTGCTCTCCAAACCCTGGAGCCAGGGCGGCAAAGGCTACGACGCCTGGAATCCCGCCCTGCTCAACGCCGTCCAGGTGAACGGCACCGTCGGCGACGCCGCCGACGTGGACCAGGGCTGGAGCGCCGAAATCGCCCTGCCCTGGGCGGAACTGGTTTCGCCGCTGGTCGACGTGCCCGGATCGCAGCTACTGCCGCCCCAGCCGGGCGATGAATGGCACCTCAACCTCTACCGCTACGAGCAGGCGCGGCGCAGCGGCAGCAAAAACGAGGTGCAGGCCAGCGCCTGGTCGCCGGTGGGCAAGGTCGATTTTCACGTGCCCGAGCGTTTTGGCCGGGTGATCTTCGGCAGCCGGCTCACCGCCGTGGCTCCCCAATCGTGGGGCCAGGCCAAGGCCGCCGAAAAATCGCCGCAGCCCTGAAACCTTTTCGCGGTCCCCCCGGTCTAACAGACAACATCCCCTTGCCGCTGCGCTGCGGCGGCGTTTGTCCAACCGAGGAGTTGACCATGAAGAGGTTTGCCATCCTGTGCTGCGTCGGGCTGGTGATCGCCGCCGGCAGTTCCAGCGCGGCGACGGCCGGCGGCCGCGGCCACGGGCGCCAGGCAAAACACGAAACAAAGCAGGGCCAGGGGCCGGTCTTCCAGCAACTGGGCCTGAGCGATGAACAGCAAACCCAATTCGAAGCCCTGCGCACCGAATTCCGGCAGGCCCAGCAGGCCATCCGCGAACAGATCAAAGCCGGCACCCTGCCCCCCGCAGAGGGCCGGGCCCAGCTCCAGGCCGGGGCCCAGGCCCACCGCGCCGCCCTCGAACAGTTGCTCACCGAAGAACAGCGCCAGAAGCTGGCGGAGTTGAAGCAGAACCGCCCGGCAGGTCCGGGAAAGGGTGGGCCAGGCATGATGGGGCCGGGCCGAGGTTGGGGCAAAGGTGGGCCGGGCATGATGGGCCCGGGCAGGGGCAGGGGCGGGCCAGGCGGTCTGGACCGGATGGCCACCGCCCTCGGTATGAGTGCAGAACAGAAGGCCCAGTGGCAGGAAGTGGCCAAACAGCACCGCGCCAAGATGGAAGAGCTGCGGCAGTCCGGACAGAAACCCGATCCGGAGGTCATGCGCCAGCTCTTCGCCGAGCATATGAAGGCCCTCGAAGCCATCCTTACCACCGAGCAGCTCCAGAAGTGGGAGGCGCAGAAACAGAGCTGGAAAGACCGCCATCCCGCAGCGCCGGCCCCCGCCGAGGCGACCCCCTCAGGGGCAGTGACCAAGCCGGCAACCCCCATGGAACAGACCTGGGGGCAGATCAAGTCGCAGGGCAAGTGAGACGCCCGTGAGCACCGCCGCGGTGAGTTCCTAACTCACCCTCCGGTTCTCTTCCTGCCGACCCAAAGCCGTGTCCCTTCGCCAGGGACACGGCTTTTTTTTGCCCGCCTGCCGATCTATATTGAGCCGTAGGAGGACTTCATTATGCCAATGGAAGCCTGGATGCGCATCGGCCAGCCCCTCGAAACGGTGGTGGACGACTACGCGCGGATCTTCGACGCCTGGGAAGCAGGCGGCATCAAAGGACTGGTCTTCGGCCGGCTGCTCTTCACCGACGGGGAGGGCAAGTTCACCGTGCCCGCCTTTCCGGCCAAACCCGAAGCCTACACCAGCCGCGGCATGAGGGTGACCCCCCGCCCCGGCCAACCCGACGCCGCCAAAGAAAAGCGCCTGCACGCCATGCTCGACGACGCCAAGCGGCGCGGCTGGCTCACCATGGTCTTCTGCCCCGGCTCGGGCTGCACCCCGGCCCAGCGTCTGCCCGAGGCCGAAGATCCCTACGGCGCCCGCCATCACACCGCCGTCTGGGACGAGGTTTTTTCCGCCTTCCCCCAGGTGGACGGCGGCATCAACGACGGCTGGACCGAGTCGGCGTACGAACTGCAGTACCATCACGGCAACGCCGTGTTCCGCGAGATCAGCGAGCACACCAGCGCCACGGCCCTGGCCCGCGGCTACGACCCCGAGCGCCTGGACCGGGGCCGGCAGCACCTCTTCGACCGCTTCCGCTCCCTGACCCCCGCCCAGGTGCACTACTACGGAGCGGGCGGGGTGCTGGCCGCCATGAACCTCTTCGATATCAACGAGGACGCCACCTACTGGCTGCGCTGGCGGCGGGAGGACGGGCTCAAGGAAGGCCGCGCCGTGCGCGCCGCCCTGGACACCCTGCCCCGCCGGCTCCTGCTAGGCAACGGCCTGCGCTCGGCGGTGTTCTCGGGTATGACCGCCCTCGACTTCCTGGGCTGGAGCGAGGTGCTCGACTTCCTGTTGGTCAAACACTACTTCTGGCAGCGCGGTTTCGACGGCCTGTACGGCACAGTGACCCGCTGGGTGAAGCAGATCGCCGCCTGGAACCCCGCCCTCAGCGAGCGGGATTGTTTTACGGTGGTCAAGGCCTGGCTGGGGGTGGAGCTGCCCGGCGTGAACTGCCTGGCCGACATGGACCTGGGTTTCCCGCAGGTCTTCTTCGACCAGGTGGTGCAGGAGGAAACCCGGCGGGCCATCGCCGCCGCTGGCGAGGCGCGCAAGGTGGTGCCCTGGGTGGACACCGGGCGGATGCCGCACGGGGGCGACCCCATGACCGCCGGCGACCTGCACCGCATCCTCACCGCCTCGCAGCAGGCCGGGCTGCAGCGTTTCCTCTTCCACAACCACGACCACCTCACCGCCGCCGAATGGTGTGTGATCTCGCGGCTGTGCGGCCGGGAGTGGGACGAGAATCCCGCGGGGTACTGGCCGCCGGCCACCCCCAAACCCTCCACCTACTAGGAGACCCATGGCCATACTGAAGGTGCCGGTGCGCTGGTACCGCGGCACGGGTTATTACGAGGGCAAGGAGCAGGGGGACGGCCACGCGTACGCCGACCTCGAGATCGAGCTGGAACGCACCGCCTTCATGGTGGTGGACAGCGACTGCGGCGCGGGCAACGAGTATGTGGAAAACGGTATCGCTCCGGCCCTCAAGGCCGCCCGCGCCGCCGGGATGCACGTGATCTTCATCCACAACGATTTCTCCCTCGCCGACGAGCCGGGCAGCATCAAACGCGAATTACACGGCACCCGCTGGGGCAATGCCGAGGCGGCCCACCGCCCGCCCCCGGCCCGCACCCCGCATCAACCCCGGTACTCGCCCTCCATCCAGCCTCTGCCTCACGAGCCGGATTTCCCCAAGCGCGAGTGGTCCGGTTTCCACGAGACCCATGTGGACTACCACCTGCGCTGCTACGACATCAAGACCCTGATCGCCACCGGCTTCAGCCAGCGGGCCTGCCTGTACCAGACCCTGGCCGGGGCGGTGGAGCACAACTACCGGGTGATCCTCTTGCGCGACTGCACCTTTTCCTCGGAGTACCCCGACACCCTCGACCCTTCCCTGCCCGAGGGCGGCTGGCTGCGCAAGATCATGTTCCGCAACTTCGAGCACATCATCGGCTACACCTCCACCTCGGCGGAATTTGCCGCCGCCTGCAAGGCCTATGCGAAAAGCTGAATCGCTGCTGCGGCATACCCTCGCCGCCCTGCTGCTATCGGCCCTGGCTGCCAGCGCCGGGGAGGTGCGCACCGAGGAACAGGTGCCCCTCGACCCCGAAGGCAAGGTGCAGGAGGTCACCCCGGCGCTGCGCACCCGGCTGGGCCTCTTTCCCGAGATCGAGCAGTTCCAGAACGCCCGCCTCTTCCTGGGCGAGGACCAAACCTACGTGCTGGAGATCGCCTGGCAGCGGCAGGGCAGGCGCTGGCGGGAACGGCAGTTGCTGTCGCCGGCCGCCGTGGATTCCCTGCGCCTCGACCTGCGGCGGCGCCTGGCCCTGCCTCCGGTAGGCCTGCAGTTCGACCAGTCGGGACGCGGCGAGTTGCTGCTCGACCAGGTGTTGCTCTCCCTCTTCGCCTACGGCCCGGCCGTGCCCACCCTGCTCGACCTGGACGGCCGACCGGCCCTGGCCTCGTACATGCTCACCACCGCCACCGGTTTCTATCTGCCCTACCGCCTCACCCGCCAGCGCGCCGTCACCCCGGCCCACCGGCAACTGGCCCAGTTCGGCGGCACCCGCGGCATCGCCTACGGCCTGCTCCTGGCCGACCTGGCCGCCGAGAAGGAGCGCAGCTCCCGCAGCGACGGGGCCACGGTGCTGGGCAGCGCGATCCTGGGCTCGGCCCTGGGCTTCAAGGCGGTGGACTGGCGCCGCTCCAGCCACGGCCAGGCGGAGCTGTGGGCAGTGATGGGGGACTTCGGGCTGCTGGGCGGTCTGGGCCTTTCCTATGTCACCGGACTGTACGACGACAACCGCGCCCGCCGCCTGGGCGACGGCCTGACCCTGCTCAGCTCAGGGGCGGGCCTGTACGCGGGCGACTGGCTGGCCCAGCACCGCGACTACACCCGGGGGGACGCGTACGTGCTGCGCGCCGGCGGCTTCCTCGGCGCCCTCGCCGCCCTGCCCCTGGTCAACCTCACCGGAACGGAGAGCAAGCGGGCCCACGTGGGCGGCGCCATGGCCGGTATGGCCATCGGCACCGGGATAAACGACCGCCTGCTGCAGAAGCAGGACTTCAGCTTCGGCCAGGGTCTGATCATCAGCGGCGGGGAGCTGGCCGGCACCTTGCTGGGCCTGGGCCTGACCTATCTGGCCGACACCGACGGACACTTCGACGATCTGGCGTACTTCAGCAGTGCGGCCCTGGGCGGTCTGGGCGGCTTCACCCTGACCTTCCGGGCCTTTTCCGAATAGGGACGGCGATGAAACTCAGTTTTACCACCCTGGGCTGCCCGGACTGGGATCTGGACACCATCTGCAGCAAAGGCCGCCAGTGCGGCTTCGACGGTGTGGACTTCCGCGGCATCCGCGACCAGCTCGATATCACCGTGATGCCCGAATTCACCAGCGGCGTGGCCCAGAGTCGCGCCCAGCTGCGCGCCGCCGGCCTGGAGGTGTGCGGCATCAGTTCCAGTATCCGCCTGTGTGTGGCCGACAAGTTGGCCGAGAATGTCGAGGAAGCGCGGCGCACCATCGCCCTGGCCGGAGAGCTGGGCTGCGGCCAGGTGCGGGTCTTTGGCAGCGGCGACGCCTCCCTGGGCAAGGAGGCCCTGGCCGATCAGGGGCGGCGCTGTATGGAGGCCATCCTGGCGTTGCCTGGGGCACGCGGCCTGCGCTGGCTCTTCGAGACCCACGACGAGTGGATCAGGGCGCAGGACTGCCGGCTGCTGCTGGAGCGTATCCCCGACCCGGCCTTCGGCATTTTGTGGGATATGGGCCACACCGCAAGAGTGGGCGGCGAGTCGCCCCGCCAGACCTGGGAGGCGGTGGGCCCGCGGGTGGGCTATACCCACGTCAAGGACGCCATCCACGACCCCACCCACCCGCAGGCGATGAAGGACGGCTGGCGCTACGTGACCCCCGGTACCGGCCAGTTGCCCCTGGCCGAGGCCCTCGGGCTCCTGCGCGAGCAGGGGTATACGGGATGGGTGATGTTCGAGCACGAGAAACGCTGGCACCGCGAGCTGGAGGAACCGGAAGTGATCTTCCCCCTGTTTGTGGCGTGGGCGCGGAGGCTCAAGGTCGCCGAATAGCCCTCAGCGGCCCCCCGCGAGAGGGAGGGTGAGGTACCATACACGCAAATGGGTCGAGAAGGACCTGATGATGTTGGTGAAGAAAGACCGCTTGGCACGAGAACGACATACCATCCAGGTCATGATTGAGATCTACTGCCGAGGACACCATCAACAGACGGAAAGCCCATGCGCTGAGTGCCAACAACTGTGGGCCTATGCCCAGCAACGCCTTGACAAGTGTCCCTATCAGGACGACAAACCAACCTGCGCCCAGTGTCCCACCCATTGTTACAAACCCGCGATGCGGGAACAGGTGCGACAGGTCATGCGTTATGCCGGGCCGCGCATGATGCTCTATCATCCCCTGCTCGCCCTTTTTCACTACCTCGATGAGATGATCAGGGCCGGCAGATCAAAGGCCGAGTTGAAGGGCAAACATTGAAAAGGGGGATTGACCGGTAGCTCGGCCAAAGGACGGCGGCCGGGTGATGGCAGCATGGGCGTTGCAGGCGGCCCGCGCTGAGCTCATGGAGCTGAGCCGTAGACCTTCAGAGCGTTGCCGCCCAGCACCATCTCGCGCTCGCGCGGGGAGAGGAACTGGGTGTGTAGCTGGGCCAGCTTCACCAGCTGCGGGTAGTTCAGGTGGCTCAGCAGGCCGGGCTGGTCGGTGCCCCACAGCACCTTGGCCGGCCCGATGCGGTTGATGGCCTGGCGCAGGTACCGGGCCGCCGTCGGGTAGGGGAAATCCTCGCCGGGCACGTAGGCCGGCAGCGAGGCGGTGTCGAAGTAGACATTGGGCAGCCGGCCCAGATCGATCTGCTCGATCCACTGCCGCCACAGCTTCATGTCGTCCTCCACCTGGGGCCGGGGCTGGCCCAGGTGGGCGATGACGATGCGCAGATCCGGCCGCGATTGGGCGATGGTCCGCACCGCGGCGGTCTGGTAGGAGCGGCTGCCCACCGCTCCCAGGTCCAGCACCAGGGTCCACCCCGCCGCCTCCACCTCCTCCCACAACCAGACCAGTTCCGGGCCGTCCAGCCTGGCGTCCGGGTGCAGGCTGCACAACCCCGTGGCTTCGGAGCACTCCAGCTTGAGCGCCCGGAACCCCGGATGGGTGATGATGCGGCCGAACTGGGCGCGGCTGCGCGCTGCCCACGGGTCGAGGCAGGCGGCCCCGATCAGGCGTTCGGGGTAGCGTTCCAGCGCCTCCAGCACGTACTGGTTGCATTCCCCGTAGAAGGGTCCCTGCAGCAGCACCGCCCTTTCCACCCCGGCC
This sequence comes from Candidatus Latescibacterota bacterium, assembly GCA_020852055.1. Lineage (GTDB taxonomy): Bacteria > Latescibacterota > UBA2968 > UBA8231 > UBA8231 > SICG01. The sequence goes on along the minus strand of JADZBP010000111.1, from coordinate 3,362 downwards.
CAGTCCATATTGGCCACCACCATCTCGGGGGTGAAGGCCGTCTTCTCCCCATAGGGAGGGAAGAGCTGGGTCTCCTCGGCGCCGATGGCGATGCGCCCGTATCCCAGGCTGCGGGTGGGGCCGGCCCCGATCAGGCCGCGCACCTGGGGGAAGATGTGGGTGTGAGCGTCGATGAGCATGGCGGTCTAGAGGGAGGGAAGGGCCGGGGCCACCTGCTCGGCCAGCAGGCGCATCGAGCGTTGCCAGGCCTCCCGGTCGTCCCAGTCGTGGGCGATCATCAGCAGGGTGCCGAAACCGCCGGTGGTCTGCCACACCTGCTGCAACTGGTCGATACACCCCGGCACATCGCCGATGATACACTGGTGCTCCAGCATGTACTCGGGCGTGACCATCTCGTCGGGCAACTCGGGATCGTGTTTGATCAGGTTGAGGGAGCCCAGGGAGCGCAGGATGGTGATCAGGTATTTGAAGGAGCCGATGAAGGAGCCGCGCCGGGCCAGTTCCCAGGCCTCCTGCTGGGTGCGGCCGACGATGATGCTGCGCGAGACCCGCCACTCGGCCCGCGCCGGCTTGCGCTCGACCTCCGCGGCCCCGGCGCTGTAGGTCTTCCAGTGCTCGGCCACCGTGGAGACCGGCACCAGGTTGGTGCTGATGGGGATATAGCCGCGCTGGCCGGCCATACGCGCCGCCAGGGACTGGGGTTTGATTACACTCATGGCGATGGGCGGGTGCGGCTGCTGATAGGGCTTGAGCAACTCGCCGATGCCCAGTTCGGGAATGGGGTTCTGCACCTTGATATGCCAGAACTGACCCTTGAAATCAAAGGGGGCCTGGGCCTGCCACAGCTTGAGGATCATGTCGATCCCCTCCACCGTCATCAGGCCCTGGGTCTTGGGGTCGGGCAGATTGAACAGCTCCCAGTCGGTGGGCACCCCGCCCTGGCCAAAGCCGCAGTTGAGCCGGCCCCGAGAGAGATGGTCCAGATAGGCCAGGCGCACGGCGATATTGGCCGGATGGTGCTGGGGCACGATGGAGACCCCGGTGCCCAGGCGGATATTCTTGGTGCGGGGAAAGACATTGGCGATGAAGAGATCGTTGGCCGGGATCGGCTCCCAGGCCAGGGTGTGATGCTGGCCGATCCAGGCCTCGGCATACCCCAGCTCGTCGGCCAGCACCACCAGGTCGATGTCCTCCTCGAAACACTCGGTGCGCGATTTTTCCGGGGGATGCAGCGGCATCATGAATACGCCCAGTTTCATGTCCTACCTCCTGACCTCGTAGAGTTCGGCACGGCTGCGGCCCAGCTTGCCGGGGCACAACTGCTGCATTTCGGGGGGCATGCGCTCGTAGGTCTCGGGCCAGACCGGCTGGTGGCCGCCCTCCACCCAGTTGTTGAACCAGCGCGGATAGTAGGCGATGTTGAGGCCCACGCGGATCTGGTCGCTGGTATTGGCCCGGGCGATGTGGAAGGTGCCCCCGTGCCACAGCATCACCGAGCCGGCCCGGCCGGTGATGGGGCGGATCTGGGCGTGGTCGAAGTCGGCGGGAGGGGCTTTGCAGCGGGAGCGGTGGCTGAAGGGCACCACCCCGGTGGCGCCGTTCTCCACCGTGAAGTCGGTGAGCATCCACATGGTGTTGATCATCCAGGGCACGTCGGGCACCTGGTGGAAGCTGCCGGCCGAATCGGCGTGCAGGCGCTGGGCCGGCGCCCCGGGCCAGGTGGGTTTGGAGCAGGCCTCCACCACCCGGAAGTGGGGGCCCAGGAAATGGCGGGCGATGGCCGTGGTATCCGGGTGGCTGGCGCACTGCCACACCCGGTCGTCGAGGTTGACCATGCCGAAGAGGGTATGGTATCTCGGGTCGTCGTTGACCATCATCGGCAGGTACTGCGGGTCGGCGTGTAATTCGAGGCAGCGGGCGGCTAACCCCTGCGCCAGCGAGACCGGGATGCGGTCTTCCAGCAGGCAATAGCCGTAGGTGTCCAGGTGCTGGATGGCAGCGGCAAGTTGGCTGTCCATGGGGCCCCCTCCCGTTGGGCAGCCAGGAATGTAGGGCAGGGGGGAGGCAAAGACAAGCGCCGCGGGTGGCTGGTTTCGGCAGGCAGAATCCAGAAAACCCGCTCCGCGGCGCCTCTCCTACAAATGCATATTGGCCAGCGGCAGCAGGCGCAGCCAGCGCGGGTTGTTGCCGGCGTAATTGAGCAGCCCCACCTGCGCCCCGCGCAACTGGGAGGTAGTGTTGAGCAGGCCCACGGAAATGCCGCTCATCCGCTGGTTCACCTTCCTGAACCAGAAGTCCCTGAAGACCACGCCGTTCAGGCCGCTGACCATCACCCCGCGCATCGCCGGGGCGCCGATGCTGACCAGGCTGCCGGCGATGCCGCTGATCCGCTCCTCCGCCTGTACCGCCAGGGCGCCCACCATCAGGCCCGTGAGCCGCTCGCCGGCCTTCACCACCCCACCCGCCGCGATCCCGCGGATATCGCTGCCCGCCGCCACCGCCACCCCGCCCAAGCCCACGCCGCTCAGGTCCCTACCGATGCCCAGGCCCACCAGGCCGACGCCAGCCCCTTTCAGGTTTTCGCCCACCCCCGCACCGATCCCGCCCAACACCAGCCCGACGGCCTCCTCACCCACCCCCACCCCCACGCCCCCCAATGCCAACCCCTTCAGGTTTTCACCCACGCCGGCGCCCACCCCACCCAGCACCAACCCTTCGAGGTTCTCGCCCACCCCCACCCCCACCAGGCCGGCCCCGATGCCCTTCAGGTTTTCCCCTGCCCCGGCGCCCACCCCGCCCAGCATCACCCCGGTGACGTCGTCGCCGGCGCCCACGCCCAGACCACCCAGGGCAACCCCGGTGATTCTGCCGCCGCTTCCCACCCCCAACCCACCGACGAAGACCCCCTTGGCGTCGCCCTCGGTGCCCACTCCGGCCAGGCCGGCGGCAATGCCGCTCAGCTTGCCCTCCACTCCCACCCCGGCGCCACCCAGCGCGATACCGGAGAGCGAGGTCTGGGCCCGCACCCCCAGGCCCCCCACCATCAACCCCCGGAGCCGGCCGCCCTCGGGACCGACCAGACCCACCCCGATCCCGGTGATGGCTGCCTCCGGATTCTGCTTGGCCTTCCACAGGGTCAGGTTGAGGCCATCCACCCGCTGCACCTGGTGATCGCGCAGATTGAGTCGCAGACCCTTGGCCACCGGTTCGTTGCCCAGGGCCAGACCATACCCGCCCACGCCCAGTTGCAGGGCCGAAACCTGGCAGGCCAGCAACGAAGCCATCGCGGCACAGAACATTCTGGGTTTCATCTTCACTCTCCGGTGAGCCGCTGCCATTCGATCAGCGACTGGTTGTAATCG
>JADZBP010000110.1 GCA_020852055.1 Candidatus Latescibacterota bacterium | reverse complement strand
ATCTTTCCGCGACGCTCCCGCTAGTTTCCCCACACCTCCTTCAACAACCTGATCCAGTTGCCGGCCAGGATGCCCTCCACGTCCCCGGTGGAGTACCCGCGCTGGCTGAGGATGGGGGCGAGGTGTTGCAGGTCGGCGATGGTGTTCAGGTCGCGGGGGGATTGCTCCTGGCCGTACCCTCCGTCCAGGTCGGTGCCGATGGCGCAGTGGCGGGCGGTGCCCAGCAATTGGGCGGTGTGGTCGATGTGGTCGGCCACGGTCTCCAGGGTGGCGGCGGTGCGCTGCTGGTTGGCCGGGGTTTTGCGCTTCCACCCAGGGTCCAGCATCCACGCATCCAGGGCGGTGCCGATCACCCCGCCGCGCGCGGCGATGGAGCGGATCATCTCGTCGGAGAGCTGGCGCTGGCCGGGGACCAGGGCGCGGCAGTTGTGGTGAGAGGCGCAGACCGGGCCCTCGTAACACTCGAGCACCTCCCAGTGGGCCTGGTCGGTGAGATGGGTCATGTCGACGATGATGCCGGCAGCGCGTAGGGCGTCGAGCAGGGGTTTGGCGGCGGGCAGCAGGCCGCCTTCGGTGCCGGTGCCGTGGGAATAGGCGCTGACCCCGTAGTGGGAGATGCTGACCACCTTCAGGCCCAGTTGCCGCCACTCCTCGACGTTGTCCGGGCCCAGGATGGGATCGGCGCTCTCCATGGCCAGCACCAGGCCGAAGGGGGTATCGGCCTGGGGATTTGCCCAGGCGGCCACCATCCGGTCCAGGTCGCGGGTATTGTGGATGAAACGCAGCAGGCCCTGCCGCTCCATCACCTGATAGTAGGCGGCGTGGCCCCGGCCCACGGCGTAACACTGGTCCTGGGTGTACATGCCGGTGCGGGTCCAGCGGTCGTTGGGATCGAGGCGGGACATGACGGTGCCGAAGACGATGCCGATGCCCCCCCGCCGCAGCTCAGGGAAGGTGGTGGTGCAGGCGCCGTACGCCTCGTGGTGGGCCACCGAATCGTGGGTGCGGACCGTCGCCGCCGGCAGGGTGAGGTCGCGGTTGAGCTGCAGGGCATTGAAGGCCAGGTCGAGATGGCTGTCGATGATCAACATGGGATTCAGCTCCACACGCGGCGGAAGAAGTTCAAGAGGTTGCCATGGGCGATCTTGGCGATCTGCTCCTGGGTGAAGCCGCGGCGCTCCAGCATGTCCAGGAACTTCTGCAGATCGGCAATGGTGTCGTAGTCCACCGGCGAGGTCTCGCGGCCAAAGCCGCCGTCCAGGTCGGAGCCGATGGCCACGTGGTCGCAGTTGCCGGTGAGTTGGCAGATGTGGTCGATGTGGTCGATGGCCGCCTTCATCGAGCGCTTGGCCGTGGGCGGCCAGGCCTCGGGGTGGTCGAAATTCCACGCCGGGTTGAGCATGGGCTCGGCGAAGACCATGCCGATCACCCCGCCCCGGTCGGTGAGGGCGCGGATCATTTCGTCGCTGAGGTGCCGCTGTCCGGGCACCAGCGCGCGGCACACGCAGTGGCTGGCGTGTACGGGGCCGTCCCAGTATTCGAGGATCTGCCAGAAGGTGAGATCCGCGGCGTGGGTCAGGTCGAGGACCATGCCGGCGGCGCGCAGGGCGTCCATCAGCGGGTAGGCATTGGGGAAGAGGCCGCCGCGGGTGCCGGTGCCGTGGCCCCAGGTGTTGACCCCGAAGTGGGTGATGCCCACCGAGAGCAGGCCCCAGTCCCACCACTGCGGCACCTGGTCGGGGCCGAGGATGGGGTCGGCACTCTCCATGGAGAGGATGAGGCCCACCGGGGTCTGGGGGGTGGGATGCTCCCAGGCTTTGACGCTGGCTTCGAGGTCGGCGAGGGTGCGGATGAACTTGATTTCCCCCAGGCGTTCGAGGGCCTGGTAGTAGAAGAGGTGCGACTGGCCGATGGCCCCGGCGCCCACCTGGGTGCGCATGCCGTCGTTCATGGTGATGCCGGGCATCTGCACCCGCGACATGATGGTGGAGAGCATGATACCCACCTGCCCCTGGCGCATGGCCGGCAGGGTGACGGTGACCACGCCTTTGCCCATGGGTTCGAGGCCGCGCCGTTCGCGCAGGGAATCGGGGTGGTCGGGGCCGCGCGGGGGCGCGGGGTCCTCGCGCTCGCGCAACTCCTGCACGGTGCGGGTGAGGTCGCGGCGGTGGTAGGTGGCGTTATAGGCCATGTCGAGATGGCCATCGATGATCAGCATGGATACCTCTCAGGCTACGCGGTATTTCTGGATGGTCTCTTCGCGGATGGTCACGCCCAGGCCGGGGCCTTCGGGCAGGTGCACGTAGCCGTCGACCACGGGGAATTTCTCCACCGTTAGGTCGTGGCGCAGGGGGGAGTCGGCCATGCAGTACTCGAAGACCTCGCCGTGGGGGGCGGCGGCCAGGCCGTGCAGGGAGGCGGCGATGGTGATGCCGCTCTTGAAGCTGTGGTTGACCACCTTGCGGTGCAGGCGATGGGCCAGCCGGGCCACCTCGACCATGGTGGAGATGCCGCAGCGGCCTGGGTCGGGTTGCACCCAGTCGAGGCCGCCTTCGACCAGCAGGCGCTCGAAGTCGGGGAAACGCGCCTCGGCCTCGCCGGTGGCGATGGGCAGGGGACTGGCGGCGCAGAGGCGGGCGTACCCGGCCACGTCCTCGGGGTGCAGGGGTTCTTCGAGCCAGAAGGGCCGGAACTCGGTGAACTGGTGGGCGCGTTTGAGGGCGGTCTTCCAGTCCCAGACCTGGCCGGCGTCGATGAGCACGTCCACCTGGTCGCCCACCCCGCGCCGGGCCTCGCGCACCAGGGCGATGTCGTTGGCCTCGCTCTGGCCCATGGGGCCCCAGCCGAACTTGACGGCGGTGAAGCCCAGATCGGCGAAGCGACGGCCCCGCTCGTAGGTCTCGGCCGGGGTATCGCCGAAGAGGATGGAGCAGTAGGCGCGGAAACGGGTTTTATGCGGCCCGCCCAGGAGCTGGTACACCGGGCGGCCGCAGGCTTTGCCGGCGATGTCCCACAGGGCGATGTTCACCCCGGCCATGGCGTGGGCGCCGGCGGCGGTGCGACCGTAGTAGTTGGCCGCCGACTGCATGCGGTGCATACAGGAGTCGAGGGCCAGCGGGTCGGCGCCGGCCAGGGCATTGGCTATACCGTTGCAGATCTGGTGGGAGAGGGGGGCCTCGACGATGGCCTTGACCACCGTGGGGCAGGAATCCACCTCGCCCCAGCCGGTGTGGCCCTCATCGGTCTCGATCTTGATCAGACAGGTGTCCTGGGTGCCGTCGCAGGCGGCGGTGACCTGGGGCAGGCGCAGAACAATGGCGGAAACGCGGGTGATCTTCATGGAGTTCCTTTCAGAAGGTGAAGACGGTTTCGATGGTCATCACCTTCTGGCGTTCCAACTTGCCGACGGCGGTGCGCCGGTAGAGGAAACGGGTATCCCAGCAGAGGGCGACCCCGCTGTTGACTTCCAGGCCCAGCAGATAGCCGTAGAAGGTGTCGGGGGTGGGATCGAAGAAAGCGTCCTTCTCCCCGTTTTCGTCCAGGTACACGCCGATGTTGTTCTTCTGGTAATAGGCCTGGGCCTGGCGCAGCCGCGGAATCTGTTCCAGCAGCCGGCCCGAGAGGCTGGCGCTGGCGTGCACTTGTTGTTTGGGATCGTCGGCGCCGGTCAGGTACTGGTAGTCGGCGCTGGCGTCCACCATGCCGTAGAGGTTGGTGCCGGCCTTGCCGAAGACCCCGGTGAGGGTCTCGCCGCGGGTCAGGCGGGCGTCCTTGGACTGGGCCTTGCCCGTAGCCACGTCGAGGCGGGCGCGGTCGAGCTCGTAGAGGTTGTCGAAGTAGTTGGAATCGAAGTCCTTCTGGAAGTGGCGAAATTCCAATTGGCCTCTGAAGGGGCCCATGTTCAGCAGCAGACCGGGGGCGGCCAGGCCGAAACCCTTGGCCTTGCGGTTGCCGGCCTCCACCCCCTGGCTGTCGGCTTCGGCCGGGGTCAGGCCGTCGTTGTTGTCGATGAGCATGGCCATCTGACCGTAGAGCTTGAGGCCGAGCTGGCTGCTCTGCACCAGCGGGTAGGCGGCGTCGAAGCCGAGGATGCTGAAGAAGTCGCCGCCCACCTGCTCCTTGTTGAAAGGGCGCTTGCGGCTGACCAGCCGGTCCACCGGAAAGACCGCGTCGCCGTAGTTGGTGCTGAGGTTGGTGAGGTCGGTGATGAGGGCCGGTGGCAGACCGCTGTTGGGGTCGGCATCGAGGGCCCCGTTGTTGTTGTCGTCGCTGTCCAGGGCATCGGCGACGCCGTCGCCGTCGTTGTCGAGGGCGCGGCCCTTGTCGCCGGGGAAGGCGTCGACGGCATCGGGGTAGCCATCGCCGTCGCCATCCACCAGCCCGCCGTACTGATCCAGGTCCATCACGTAGGTGAGGCCGATCTCGAGCCGGTCGGTGGCCTTGGCCGACACCCGCGCCCCCAGCAGGGCGCTGCCCTCCTGGAAGTCCTGGAAATTGTTGATCACCCCTTCGAGGCCCAGGCCCATGGCGCCCAGGTCGCGGCGATGGAAATAGAGGCCGGTCTTCTTGAGGCCCGGATACTGGAGGGTGTTGCGGTACCCGTCCATGATCAGGCCGTAGCCGAGGGTGACCTGGTCGAGGGCGCCCACCTTGACGAAGGTGGGGTCTTCGGGTTTGCCGTAGCGCACATAATAGAGCTTGCGCAAGAAGGTGTCCGTCGCCTTGGTGGAGGTGCCCAGATCCCAGCCGCGCTTGCTGAGGCCGCCCTGGCTGTCGATGAAGAGTTCGATGTCGAGGGCCACGCCCCAGTTGCCGATGGGGATGTCCGGGCGCAGGCTGAGGCGGTAGAGCTGCTGGTCGCCCACGGTGACGCTGCCCATACTGGCGCTGTAGCTGGGCTTGAGGCCGGGTTCGGCGGCGGCCAGTTGGGTGGCAGCCAGGAGCAGCAGGCCGGCAAAGAATCGCTTCATCTGGGTATCCTCGGTGTCGGTGAAGGGGCAGACTGAGAGCGGAGCAAAAATAAGGACGTGGCCGCCCCGAGCGCAAAGCGTGGGTTTTATCTGCCAGGGGTTTATATTATCTCCGTCAAACCACGGGAGCGAGACGATGAGCCGGACCCTCAAGGACCTGATGGACGAGAGTTTTTCCCGCCACGCCGGGCGCACGGCGGTGCGGGTGCTCAAGGGGCAGAGCAGCGACCTGAGTTACCAGCCGCTCAGCTATGCCGAACTACACGCCTTGCGCGATCGCCTGGCCGCCGGGTTGGCCGGGCTGGGTCTGCAGCAGGGCCAGCGGGTGGGCCTGCTGACCGAAGGTGGACTGGAATCGGTGCTGGTTTTCCTGGCCACCGACCTTCTGGGGCTGTGCGCCGTGCCCCTGTGCAACAAGCTGGCCCCCGAACTCCTGATCCACACCATCCACCACTCGGGCATCGAGGTGCTCTTCACCGACGCCAGGGGCGAGGAGGTGATGGGGCGCATCGCTTCCTTCATCCGCACCCCGCTGCGGCGCATACCGGTCGAGAGCGAAGAGTGGGCGGGGTTGCTGCGCGCCGACGCCCCGCCCCCGCCGGTGGTGGCGGTGCTTCCCGACGACGAGTCGAAGGTGCTCTATACCTCGGGCTCCTCGGGCCTGCCCAAGGGGGTGTTGCAAACCCACGCCAATATCGTCGCCAACGTCGAGGAGGTGTGGGATCTGATCAGCGCCCGCGAACCCTTCCGGCTCTTCAAATCCGCGCCCGACTACCACTCCATGGGTATCCTCAATATCTATTATCCATTGGCCAAGGGCTGGGTCCTGGATCTGGCCCGCTCGCCGGACCGGGTGCTCAGCGACATCCGCTACTCGGAGCCCGAGGGGTTCCTCACCGTCCCATTGGTACTTGACAAGGTTTTCGGCAACGTGCGCAAGGAGATCCAGGCCGGCGGCCTCAAGGGCCGGCTGATCCAGCGGGCGGTGCGGGCCCGGCAGCGGCTGGCGCGGGGTGAGGGCGGCCTGGCGGACCGGCTGGTCGATGCTACCCTCGGCGCCAAGGTGGTGGCCCAGATCCGCGAGCAACTCAGCAAGCGGGTGGGCGCCAACCTCGAACTGCTGATCATCGGTTCGGCCAAGGCCGACCCGGAGGCGCTCGATTTCTTCCAGGACGTGCTGGGTATACGCACCATCGAGGGGTACGGTACCACCGAATGCGCCCCGCTGATCGCCGCCAACCATCTGGGAGGCCGCAAGGTGGGCACGGTGGGCCGCCCCCTGATCGAGGTGCGGCTGATGGGACCGCAGGGCGAGGAGGTCGGTTACGGTGATCCGGCCAGCGGCACCTACCGGGGCAGCGGCGGCCGGGTGGGCGAACTGTGGGCCAGCGGCCCGAACGTGATGAAGGGATACCTCGACGATCCGGACCAGACCGCCCGGGTGCTGGTCGAGGACGCCGCCGGCAAGGTCTGGTACCGGACCGGCGACCTGTTCAGCATGGACGAGGAGGGATTTCTGCGTTTCGGCGGGCGGGTGGGGCGGCAGTTCAAGCTGCGCAACGGAGAGTTTATCAACCCCGAACTGCTGGAGCGCATCTATGCGCGGGCGACCCTGGTGGAGCACGTGTTGATCTGGGGAGACCAGCACCTGAGCGCCCCGGTGGCCCTGGTCTCCGTGGACCTGGAGGAGGCCAGAAAGATCGCCGACATGCCCGGCTTGCCCCTGGGCGACGAAAGCGCCCTGCGGGTTTTCCCGGCGCTGGCCGAGCGGGTGCGCCAGCTCATGTTGAGGGAGGCGGACGAGGCTGGTCTGCCGGCCCACGAGCGGCCCCAGAAGGTGGTTCTGCTGCCCGAGTCGCTGAGCGAGGAGGCCGGCACCCTGACCAAAGGCCTGAAGAAGGTGGTCCCCGGCGAGGTGGTCAAACGCTACCACCAGGTCCTCGAGGCGGCCACCAGGATCTAGGGCCTGTCTGCAAACTCCATTCTGGCGTCGCTTGCAGCCGGGTTTGGGCCTAAAAGCGACTTTTCAGACCGGCCTAGGCGGGGGGCGGCGTGTGGTCCAGGAGCTGGCGCACCTTCCGGCCCAGCGCGGCGGGCGAAAAGGGTTTGTGCAGAAAGGTCTCGCCGGCCCCGACGATACCGTGCCGCACCACGGCATCGTCGATATAGCCGCTCATGAAGAGTACCTTCAGTCCGGGGCAGCGGGCCTGGAGCGCGGCGGCCAGATCGCGTCCTCCCATCTCGGGCATCACGATGTCGGTGAGCAGCAGGTCGATCTGGTCTTCCTGCGCCAGGGCCAGTTCCAGGCCTTCGCGGCCGTTGGCCGCTTCGAGCACCCGATACCCATACCCTTCGAGGATCTCCCTGGCCAGGCGGCGCAGCCCTTGTTCATCCTCGGCCACTAGGATGGTCTCGTGGCCCGATGGCACCTCGTCCTGGCCGGCGGGTCTGGCGGGCGCGGCCTCTGCGTCCACCGCGGGCAGGTAGATCTTGAACCCGGTGCCGACCCCGGTCTCGCTGTAGACCTCGATATGGCCCTCGCTCTGTTTGACGATGCCGAAGACCGTGGCCAGGCCCAGACCCGTGCCTTTGCCGGCGACCTTGGTGGTGAAGAAGGGCTCGAAGATGCGGGCCTTGACCTCGGGTGACATGCCCTGACCAGTGTCGGTCATGCTCAGCAGCACATAGTGACCCGGCTGGACCTCGGGGTGGGCGCGGCAGTAGCCCTCGTCCAACTCGATAGCGCGGGTTTCGATGGTCAGCAGGCCGCCCTGGGGCATGGCATCGCGGGCGTTGACCGCCAGGTTGAGGATCACCTGCTCCAGTTGGCCGGGGTCGATCCTGACCCGGTTCAGCGCGGGAGAGAGCACCGCGGTCAGGGTGATATCCTCGCCGATCAGCCGGCGGAGCATCTTTTCGGGATTGGCCACCGCGTGGTTGAGGTCGAGCACCACCGGGTTGAGCATCTGTCTGCGGCTGAAGGCCAGCAACTGACTGGTCAGGGCGGCGGCCCGTTCCCCGGCGTGCAGGATGTCGGCGAGCAGGGACCGCCGGGGATCGTCGGCCGGGGTCCGCATCAGTACCAGTTCCCCGGCGCCCATGATCACCGTCAGCAGATTGTTGAAGTCGTGGGCAACACCTCCGGCCAACTGGCCGATGGCCTCCATCTTCTGCGCCTGCCGCAACTGCGCCTCCAGTTGCACCCGCTCGGTGATATCCTGCAGGGAGCCGCGCAAGCCCACCACCCGGCCGTTTTCGCGCACCGGGTGGCCGATGGTGCGGACCCATTTGCGTTTTCCCGCCGCGCTCACCAGTTCCAGTTCCAGGTCGTAGGGCGTGCCTTGGGCGATGGCTGCCGCGACGGCCGCCTCGATCCGGGCGCGCGACTCGCCCTGGTAATAATTGAGGCCCAACTCCTTGGAGATCGATTGCTGCGGGTCGAGATCGTGGATGCGGGCGACCTCCTCGGTCCAGTGGCTCTCCCCGGTGGTGGTGTCGAAGACCCAGCCGCCTACCTTGGCGAGGTGGCCGGTTTCGCGCAGCAGGGCTTCTTGGTTGAGCAGGGCCTGCTCGGCCTGTTTGCGGGCGGTGATGTCGCTGGTGAAGCCGTGCCACCATACCGAGCCGTCCGGTTGGGGCTGCGGGGTGGAGCGCGCCTCCACCCAGATCCAGCCCTGCTGCGGGTGGCTGATCCGGAACTCCGCCGCGAACATACCCAGCCGCTGCAACGCCTCGCGGAAAGCTGCCGCATATCCCGGCTGGTCATCGGGGTGGATCTGCGCCATTACCGCTTCGGTGTCGTTGAGCAACTGCTCGAGCGGAACCCCGGTCAGGGTGGCGAATCCAGGGCTGGCGTAGAGAAAGCGGGCGCGCGTGTCCGGCCAGGTCTGCAGGATGTAGATGCCCCCTGGCGCGGTGGCGGCCAACCGGGAGAACTGCTCCTCCAGGCGGAGCCGGTCGCGGATCGCGGCTTCTGCTTTTTTGGCCTCGGTGAGATCGTGGACCAGCACCAGGGCGCTGGCCTCCCCGTGCCAGGTGAAGGGGGCAGCCACAACGGTCACCGGCACCCAGGTGCCGTCGGGTTGCTGGATGGAGTTTTCGAGGGGCGGTACCGGTTGCCGCTCCTCGTTGAGCCGGCGGATTCGCTCCGCCACCAGTTGCCGCCGTTCCGGCGGAAAGAGGTCGGCGACCCGCGTCCCGAGCAGCTCGTCGCCGGCGGCGCCAAAGAGACGTATCGCGGCGCGGTTGAGGTAGGCAAAACAACCGCGAGTCTGGATGAAGAGGGCGACGGGCAACGCCTCGATCAGGTGGCGGAAGCGGGCCTCGTTTTCCCGCAGAAGGTCCTCGGCGTGTTTGCGGTTGGTGATGTCGGTGCAGATGGCCCCCAGGGCATAGATCCGCCCCGCGGCATCCCGCAGGGGGAACTTGGTCGTCAGAAAGACATGCTCCCCATCGGCGAGCAGGGCTTTTTCCTCGAAGATCATCGGGGCACCGGCTTCGATCACCCGGCGGTCGTTGTCGGCATAGGTCTGGGCCTGCGGCTGCGGCCAGATCTCGAAGACGGTGTGTCCGAGCACCTGCGCGATTGGCAGACCGTGGATAGCCAGATCGTACTGGTTGATGTCGAGGAAGCGCCCGTCCAGATCCTTGAGCCATACCGACGCCTGGGCATGGTCGAAAAAAGCCCGCAGGCGTTCTTCGCTCTGGCGCAGGGCCTTCTCCGCCTGCCTGGGGGCCGAATGGTCGCGGAAGACCAGCACCACTCCCTGTACCCTGCCGTCTTCAAAGCGGATGGGCGCGGCGCTGTCGGCGATGGGGAACTCGCGGCCATCGCGGCTGAGCAGCAGGGTATGGTTGGCCAGGTTCACCACCGTGCCCAGGCGCAGGACCTTCTGGACGGGGTCTTCCACCGGCTCGCGGGTCTGCTCCGCGATGAGGGGGAACACGGCTGGCAGGGGCTGGCCGGCGGCTTCGGCGCTCGTCCAGCCCGTCAGGCGTTCGGCTTCCGGGTTGAGGAAGGTCACCCGGCCCTGGGTATTGGTGGTGATCACCCCGTCGCCGATGCTGGTCAGGATCACCGCCTGCTGGCGCTGGTTTATCTCGGCCCGCCGCCGTGCCCGGTGCAGGGATTCGCTGAGGCAACTGACGAGGGTGCCTGCGGCGGCCAAGGTCACCAGGCGCGCCAGGTCGGTGGACTGCTCGATCTGCCAGCTGAAGGTCGGCGGCAGCAGCAGATACCAGATGCCGATGGCGGCGAGGGCGGTGGCCAGCAGGCCCGGGCCCAGCCCGCCTAGGTAGGCGCAGAGCATGATCGGCAGGGTGAAAAAGATCACGGGTGGCCTGCTGCCAGTAGCCGATCCCACGGCGAAATCAGCGAGGAGGGTCGCCGCGATCAGCCCGATGGCCAGGGTATATCCCGCCCACTGCGGTACCTGGTGGTGGGCGGTGATGGGGGTGGAGTGGATCGAGCGGAGGGACGCTTTGGAGGGGCGGGAGGGTGGGGCCTCGCCGTGGGCCATGGGCAAATCGGGCCTCCTGTGCAGCCGCCAGAATCAGAGGGTCGGGAAAACCTGCCGATGGGTGCGGTGGGGCAGATAGGAGTGCAGCCGCCGGAATCTCCAGATATTCTAATATTGCTTAAGTGCGGCAGGCCAGTCAAAGGGAGGGGCCCTTCTGGATCAGGCGCGCAGGGCTTTCCACAGATTCTGCAGCAGCACCCGGTTGTCCCCGCCCAGGTAGGCCAGTTCCCCGCCCATACGACTGAAGGATTTGCAGAAGCGCAGATAGTAGGCCGGGTCGCTGGCAGGGGGCTCGCCCTTGGACCAGTCCCAGGAAAGCTGGGCCAGATCGTTGACGGCGATATAGGGATGCAGGACTTCCCGGCCCTGTTGCAGGCGCAGGTCGTTGGCGATGGAGAGGGCTTTTTCGAAGATCTGGGGGGCCATGATCGCCGAACCCACCGAGAGGAACACCCCGCCCTCCAGCCGGCCCACGCTGGCGGCGAAGACCTGGTAGTCGGTGCCGGCGCCCCGGCCGAGGATGGCGCCATTGGCCAGGGGGTGGTTGTAGACGATGTCGTAGCCGATGCCGGGGTGTACGGTGAGCGGCACGCCCAGGCGGAAGGCGTTGGCGGTGAGGGAGAAGTCTTTGTGGGGATGGGGGACCTGCCAGGGACCGGAGCGCAGGTCGAAGCGGGCCATGGCCTGCAGCAACTCGGCGCGGGCCGGCATGCCTTCGTCGTCGGTGGGGTGGCTACTCCAGGCTGCCAGGGCCGCGGCCAACTCCTCGCGGGTGGGCAGGAGGCAGCCCTCTTCCCGGATGAATTTCCCCAGGGATTCGCCGTAGCCCCGGCCCTCCAGGCTGCCGGCCAGCACCGCCAGGTGGATGTAGAAACCGGTCTCCTGCCAGGCGCCGAAACAGCCCTGGGCGACGTGAGCGCGCACGTCCTCCTCGGAGCGGCCCTGGAAGGCGTATTCCCAGTCGTGGATGGTGCCGGCCCCGTTGGTGGCCAGGTGGGTGATCCAACCCCCTTCGAGCAGGCGGGTCACCACCGGGCCCAGGCCGTTCTTGACCAGGTGGGCCCCGTAGGCCAGGATCACCGCAGCGCCCTGCCGGCGGGCGGCGCGGATGCGTGCAGCCAGCGCTTCGATACCTGGGGCCATGTCCCCTGGATCAGGGGGCGGGGCATCGGGGTCGATGCGGATTTCTTCGATGGTGTGTTTGCTCTGGCGGGTGGCCAGGGGCCGGACGCGGATCTGGCGCGGGTCGAGGCGTTTATAGGGCATCGCGCACCTGGCGGTAGCGGCGCCGGATCTGGGCCGGCGAGGCGGTGCCGGTGGTCCCCAGTTGCTGGATGGTGATGGAGGCGACCAGGTTGGCCAGCCGGGCGGCCTCGGGTAATTCGGCCCCGGCGCTCAGCGAGGCTACCAGGGCGGCGGAGGTGGAATCCCCAGCGCCCACCGGGTCGATGGGGCCTTCGACGCGATAGGCGGGCACGTGCTCCACCTGGCTGGCCTGTGCCACCAGCATGCCCCCTTCGCCCAGGGTGAGGAAGACGGGCCGGCCGCTGCGGCGGGACAGGGCCTGGGCCTGGGCGATGGAGGTGCGCAGGGCGGGCGGGTGGCGGGCGGGGTTGCCCAGGGCGCGGGCCGCCTCGAACTGGTTGGGTTTGATCATCACCTGGCGGAAGAGGCCGATGAGCTGGCGCGAGTCGGCCAGGAGGATTTGCTCCGGCCGGCGGCGGGCCTGACCGGCCAGGAAACGGCGCACCCGGTCGGTGAGCACCCCGCAACCCGGCTCGCTCACCTGGTCGAGCAGCACGGCGCCGTGCCAGTGCGGCAAGCGTGCTTCGAGGTGAGCGATGAGGGCATCTTGTAGATCGCGCGGGGTGGGGCGGCGGTTCTTGGTGTCGAGGCGTTCCAATTCCTCGCGCACCGGCAGGCCGGTGCGGGCGGTATCGACATAGCAGGGTTTGCCATAGGTGGGGGTGAAGCGGTCGGGCCGGCAGAGGAAACCATCCAGATTCAGGCCCAGGCCCTGCATGGCGCGGCGCAATTCGTAGCCTTCGCCGTCGTCGCCGCAGAAACCCACAGCTTCCACCTGGCCCACCCCCAGGGCGGCCAGATTGGCGGCCACGGTGCCGGCGGCCCCGGCCTGGCGGCGGGTGCGCACCACCTGGTAACAGGTGCGCCCCGTTTCCAGGGAGCGCTCGTCGAGGCGGGGGTCGCAGTCGTAGTACGCGTCGAGGAAGAAGTCGCCCACCACCCCGAGGCGCAGGTCGGCAAAGGAGCGGAGCAGGTGGCGCAATCGCGATTCGCTCAGCATCAATCCACCTCTCCGAACAGGTAGGCCAGCAACAATTCGGCTTCCTCCCAATGCGGGACCAGCAGGTCGGCGCCCACCTCCAGCAGCCGGCCCTTCTTCCACTCGTCCCATTCCTGCCCGCCCTCCTCGCAGGTGGCGGCGCCCACGGCCAGGCCCCCCACTTCCTTGGTGTTGGCGATCTCCACGGACCCGTCGCCAAAGGCCACCAGTTCAGCGCCGTGCAGGTTATTCTCGGCGATGATGCGGGCGATGAGCAGTTTTTTGGTGGAACTCTTGTAGTCCTCCTGCGCCCCGTAGATCCGTCCGCCAAAGTAGGGTGCTACCCCCAGTAGCCCGGCCTCCTCGACCACAAAAGGGTGGTCCGTGCCGCTGGCCAGGTCGCAGGTGACGCCGCGGCGCGAGAGGTCCTCCAGCAGTTCGATGCTGCCGGGCACCAGGTACGCGGCAGGGGATTCGCGGTGCTGGCGCAGGGCTTCGAGCCGGTCGCGGATGCGCTCGCCCAATCGGCGCAGGTACTCCCACTTGTAGTCGGCGGCCGGTTGCGGCGAGCCACCCAGGCGGCGTAGCTCGGCCTCCAGGTGCAACATTTGATAGATGGTCTGCTCGCCGGTCAGGCGGGTGATGTACTCGCGCGAAAACTGGCGCCAGCCTTCAGGTGGTGGTGCCGCAGGCGTGCGGGAGAGTTCCTCGACGGCGTGTTCGATCATCACCTCCTGCCAGCCGGCCCGCAGCAGGGAGAGGGTGCCGTCGAAATCGAAGACCGCGTGGCGGATGCGGCCGCGCTGGATCTCGGGATGGTGGACCTCGATGCTGCGGCCCAGGAGGCGAGGAGGAGTTTTCATCGGAGTGCAAGGGTAGCGGGCGAGCGGAGAGATGTCAAGGCGGCGGGGGGATGACCCTGGAGATTTTTCTCGGGGAGTGGTTGGGAAGGGAAGTCCGCGTGGCAGGGTGGCGGGGTAGCGGAGCTATGCGAGCGAGGGGGAAGGACGCGCCTTGAGAAAAATCGGAATGGGTCGCCCCACGCCGCCCCGCAGCTTGTAATCCCCTGGGCAAACCTGTAATTTCATGCACATGACTATCCATAAAGCCGTTCTGCCTGTCGCCGGCATGGGCACCCGCCTGCTGCCGGCCACCAAGTGCCAGCCCAAGGAAATGCTACCCGTCGGGTACAAGCCGGTGGTGCAGTACGTGGTCGAGGAGATGGTGGGGGAGGGCATCGACAAGTTCCTCTTCATCACCGGCCGCAAGAAACGCTCCATCGAGGATCATTTCGACGACGATCCCGAGCTGGAGGCGCGGCTTTCGGGTAAAGCCGAGGCCATCGACGAGATGGATTACGCCGGCCGCGGTATCGACTTCCTCTACGCCCGCCAGCGCAAGCCCCTGGGCAACGCCGACGCCGTGCGCCTGGCCGCCCAGTTCGTGGGCGAGGAGTCCTTTGTCGTCGGCTTTGGCGACACCATCGTGTACTCGCGCCGCCAGCCCGGCGTGGTGGGCCGGATGATCGAGCAGCACCAGCAGCACCAGGCCGCGGCCACCATCGCCGTGTGGGAAGTGCCCCGCGACGAGGTGCGCAAGTACGGGGTGGTGCAGCCGGCCGGCGCCGTGGCCGACGATTTCGCCATCGCCGACATCGTCGAGAAGCCCCGGCCCGAGGAAGCCCCCAGCAATCTGGCCGTGGCCGCCCGCTACGTGTTCACCCCCGAGATCTTTGCCGCCATCGCCGCCACCCGGCCCGGCCTGGGCGGGGAGTTGTGGCTCACCGACGCCATCCGCCTGCTCATTGCCGGGGGGGCCAGGGTGCGCTGTCTGCGCCTGCAGCCGGACGAACAGCGCTACGATATCGGCACCCCCATGACCTATTACCGGGCCTTCGCCGACTTCGCCCTGCGCGATCCGCAGCACGGCCCGGCCTTTGCCCGCTATCTGCGGGAAAAACTGGACAGAGAGAGTCTATGAGGATACACCTCGATTACGGCCGCGACGGCCTCGATGTGGAGGTGCCCGACCGCGCCCAGGTCCTGCACATGGCCGGCAGCCCCGCACTCGAAAACGTGGATGCCCAGATCGCCCACGCCCTGCGCCACCCCATCGGCACCCCGGCGCTGAGCCAGTTGGCCAAGGGACGGCGCGACGCCTGCGTGGTCATCTCCGACATCACCCGGCCGGTGCCCAATGCGGTGATCCTGCCGCCCATGCTGCGCACCCTCGAGCAGGCCGGCATCCCCCGCGAGCGCATCACCATCCTGGTCGCCACCGGCCTGCACCGCCCCAACGAAGGGGAGGAGCTGGTGGCGCTGGTAGGGGCCGAAATCGCCGCCCAGTACCGCATCCTCAACCACCGGGCCCGCGACCGCGAGACCCTCGCCCATATCGGGGAGACTTCGTGCGGGGCGCCCATCTGGATCGACAAGGTCTATATCGAGGCCGACCTGAAGATCTCCACCGCGCTCATCGAACCCCACCTGATGGCCGGGTATTCGGGTGGCCGCAAGGCCATCTGCCCCGGTCTGATGGGGGTGGATACGATGCGGGTGTTGCACGGCCCGCGCCTGATGGGGGACCCGCGTTCGGCCGAGGGCATCATCGAGGGCAATCCCTTCCACCGCCAGGCCCTCGAAGTGGCCCAGAAGGCGGGGGTGGATTTCACCTTCAACGTGTCGATGAACGCCCAGCGCCAGGTGACCGGCCTCTTCTGCGGCGACCTCGAAAAGGCCCACGCCGAAGGGGTGGCCTTTGTCGAGCGTCAGGCTCAGGCCCAGATTGCCAGACCGGTGCCCATCGTCGTGACCACCAGCGCCGGCCACCCGCTCGACCTGACCCTGTACCAGGCGGTCAAGGGCCTGACCGCAGTGCTGCCCATCGTCGAGGAAGGGGGCACCATCCTGATCGCCGCCCGCTGCCAGGAGGGGATCGGCAGCCCCGAGTTCACCGAAGAGTTGCTCAATGCCCCCAGCCCCGAGGCTTTTCTCAAGAAACTCGAGGACCCCGATTTCTTCGCCATCGACCAGTGGCAGTTGCAGGAGTTGTGCAAGGTGCTGCGCAAGGCCCGGGTGATGCTCTATTCGGAGGGCATGAACCCGGCCCACCGCGGCCGGCTGCTCATGGACCTGGTGCCTTCGGTGGAGGAGGGGTTGAGGCAGGCCCTGGACCGGCACGGGGCCGAGGCGCCTATCGCCGTGGTGCCCAAGGGGCCCTATGTGCTGACGCGGGTGAGTGGAGGGGGCCGATGATGCCCCGGTACGCCGCGCTGCTGCTGCTGGTTGCCGGGTGCGCCGGCATGCCCGATAGCACCAAGATGCTGCCGGTGATGGGATACGCCGACTCGCAGGGCGAGAAGAAGGCTCCGGTGCCCGCCGACAGCCAGGCGGTCGCCCTTGCCCGGACGGGTGCTCCGGGGTCTCCGGCGGCAGCCAAGGCCGACACGGCGCTTGCCGACAGCACCAGCGCCCTCGCCCAGAAGGTGCTGCTCCTGCCCTTCAAGGACCTGTCCAAGTACCGTGGTCCCTGGGACATCTGCGCCGAACTGCCCCGCAGCCTGGCCGATTCCCTGGCCCGCAATGCCTTCATCCGCCCCATGGCCCCCGACTCGGTTTTCCTCGCCGGCCTGAAAGGCAAGGAACGCAAGGGGCTGATCGACTGGGACCGGGCGCTCGAACTGGGGCGCCAGGCCGGGGTGGATCTGGTGGTGATGGGGGAGATCGAGGATTTGAGTATGAAGCGCTTCCGCGCCACCGTGCCCATCGGCGGGTACCGCAGCTACCAGGGCGTGACGACCATCAAGCTCAGGGTGCTCAAGGTGGTCGACGGCCGGCCGGCCGGCGAACCCCGGCAGGAGGCGGTCAACGACAGCAAGCGCTACGGGGTCACCAACCCGGCGGCCAACGTGCCGCTGGACCGCGAGTACTTCTTCCTGGGCGAGACCCCCTGGGGCACCGAGGCCTTCCAGCAGACCCTGGTGGGCGGGGCTGTGACCCAGTGCCTGGGCAAGTTGAGTGCCGACTTGGCCAATCTGGTTCAACCGCCGGCATTGCCTTCTTCGGTTTCGGCGCCAAAAATAATAGATATCGACGGGTTGCAGGTGTATATTAATATCGGATTGGCGGATAGCCTGCAGAACGGCGACAAGTTCGGGGTCTGGGACCACGGCCACGAACTGCGCGACCCGCAGACCAACGCGGTGCTGGGTTTTTCGCTGCCGCGGCGGGTGGGGGTGGTGCAGATCGAGCAGGTGCTCAACGAACACCTGTCCATCGGGCGGGTGCTCGAAGCCCAGGGTCAGATCGAAAAAGAGTTTACCATTCGCGCTGAATAGCGCGGTATCAGCGAGGTTGGGTGCCCATGAAAAAGCTCTCTTTGGTGGTGTTCAGCGTCCTTGCCCTGGTGGGTGCTCTTGGGGCCCAGTCGGCGGGCAGCCGCCCGTCGCCAGCCCGGCTTTTCTATGTGTTCTCCGCCGCCGACGCCACCTTGCGCCTGGGGGCGGCAGACCTGGACCAGTGGAACGAAGAGCACGGCCGGCCCCTGCAGGTGCTCGGCCTGGTGCAGCGCCCCTCCGACCCGGCGGCGCTGGCACAGTTGCGGCTGCAGGAGGGCATCTCCTTCCAGTTGGTCGATGCCGCCGCGCCGCACCCCGGCCTGCCGGCCGAGCTTTCGCCCCAGTTGGACAGCCCCGCCGGCTTCGTTCTCCTGCTCGACAGCCAGGGCCGGGTGGCCGCTGCCGGGCCGGCTGCCGAGCTGAGCCAGGTGCTGGCGCAGGCCGCCCTGCTGCTCGAAGGCCAGGTAGCCACCGAGGTCGACGAGAGCACCTGGGGCAAGGTCAAAGAGATTTTTAAATAACCTTCATCACCAGCACGGCGATACCCCGGGGGCTTCGGCCCCCTTTTCTATGCCTGAAGAATCCCTCGATCCCCCAGCCCTGCTCCCGCGCCAACCGGCGCTGTTCACCCTGCGCCGCCGCGACTGGGCCGCCCGCATCGCCCGCGCCCTGGCCGCCGGGGCGCTGGGGTACCACCGCCTGGAGGTGAGCGGCGCCGAGCACCTGCCCCGCCAGGGGGCGGCGCTGATCCTGCCCAAACACTGCGCCTACCGCGACATCCTCGTCGAAGGGGTGGTGCTGCACCGCTATACCCGGCGTTTCGCCACCTACGTGATGAAGGTGGGGCTGTGGGGGGTGCTCGAAGGCCTGGGCGGAGCCAAGGTTGTCCGCCCCAAGGACGTGCGCCGGCTCAAGGATCATCAGGCCCGCCGCGAGGAGATCCGCCGGGCCCGCGAGCTCAACCAGGACACCTTCGACTACCTGGCCTGGCTCTATGAGCAGGGCGAGTTGGTGCTCTCTCACCCCGAAGGTATGCGCTTCCAGCACGGCATGGGCCCCCTGCAAAAGGAGATCATCGATCACCTGCTCCAGGTCGAGCGCGAACGCGGTCTGCGGGTGCCCCTCATCGCCATTGGCCTCGAGTACGAGAGTTTTGCCCGCCCTCGCGCCCGCGTCTTCGTCCGCATCGATCCACCCATGTACACCGACCAGTTCGCCGACCGCCAGGCGCTGATGGCCGCCCTCGACCAGCGCCTGCGCCAGTTGAGCGGCCGGGCCTGACCCCCTCCTGTCGTGCGGGCGCTCCTGAAGACCTGGAAGACCGACCCCTGGCTCTGGGGCATTCTGCTCCTGGGCCTGGCCCTGCGCCTGATCGAACTGCAGGCCCCCCTGATCGACGGGCAGGCCTGGCGCCAGGCCGACAGCGGGGCCATTGCCCGCAACTTCTACCAGGAAGGCTACGATCTGTTCCACCCGCGGGTGGACTGGCGGGGGACCACGCCCGGGTTCGTGGAGATGAACTTCCCCCTCTACTCCTTCCTGGTCGCCTGCCTCTATGGCCTCCTGGGAGGGGTGCACGAGTGGGCGGGCCGGCTCTTCTCCGGGTTGTGTTCCACCGCCGCCGCCGGGCTGCTCTACTTGCTGGTCGGCGAGTGGGGCGGCGGCCGCTGGGCCAGGCGGCTGGCGGCCCTCCTTTTCCTGATTTTCCCCTTGAACGTCTTCTACGGCCGGGCCTTCATGCCCGAATCGCTGATGCTGCTGCTCAGCGTCGGGACCCTGCTGGCTTTTTCGCGCTGGACCCGGACCGGAGCCGGCCGGGACTTTGCCCTGGCGGCGCTGGCGGGGGGCCTGTGTTTCATGGTCAAGATCCCCACCCTCTACCTGGGTTTTCCGCTGGTGGCCCTGGCCTGGGCGCGGTGGGGATGGGGGTTCCTGCGCCGGCCCGAATTGTGGGGGTATCTGGTGCTGGTGCTGACGCCGCCGGCGCTCTGGTACTGGCATGCCCACCAGCTCTTTCTGCAGACCGGGCTGACCTTCGGGATATGGGGCAGCCAGGGATATGACAAGTGGGCCCAGGGTCTGCTGGCCACCAGCGATTTTTATCTGGAACTGCTGCGGCGTTTCGGCCACCAGATTTTCACCCCCGTCGGGGTGGTGCTCGTCCTGGTGGGGTTGCGTCCGCGCTGGCAGACCAGGCAGGAGGCGGTCCTGTACGCCTGGGCCGGGGCGCTGCTGCTCTACCTGGTGCTGATCCCCGAGGGCAACTATCGCCTCGTCTATTACCAGGTGCCTTTTGTGCCGCTGGGGGCGGTGCTGGCAGCGCGGGGGCTGGCGCCCTTGCTCGATGGAGGCTCAGACCGGCGCCGCCAGGCCATGGCCGGCGGGGTGGTGGTGCTGCTGGCCGGCTACGGCGCCTGGGCCGCGCCCGAACTCTACCGGCCGCCCAACAACGTGTATAATTATTACCGGGCCTGCCATGCCGTCGGGCAGATCATCGACCAGAAGTTGCCGGCCACGGTCCTACTGCTGGTGGGCGACATCGACGAAAACGCTGCGGCGCCGTGCCGTGCCCAGAGCCCCACCATGTTGTACTATTGCCGGCGCAAGGGCTGGCAGATCACCCCGAGCGAGTTCACTGCCGCCACCCTAGACAGCCTGGCCGCGCGCGGCGCCGCTTTCCTGGTGGTGGCCGCCGGTTTCGCCATGCAGGACCGGGTTTTTTGGGACGAGTTGCTGCGGCGGGGAGTCAGCGTGCCGGCAGCCTATCCCCGCGCCTGGCACGATCCCGCCGAGTACCGGCGGATGCTGGCCGGCTATCAGGGCCCCGACCGTGATTTCGTCCTGGTCCAGTTGGCTCCTCCCCGATAGATTGACAGTCCCCGGGTTTTATCGTATAAATTTCCCAACTCGGAAAATTGGTCAAATTAGTTATCTGGTGAGCAGATACCGCCGACGGGGCCGTTTTTCCATCTATGCCCACTCCCGGCGGGCCTACCCCAAAAAAGGAGATTCTGCCTGTGCGCGGGAACAGATTGTTTTGGTGGCTGGCAGCCTGGTCTATGGCCTGGTTGCTGAGTTCCGGGTGCGCCACGACGGGAGGCAGTAGCCAGTATCTGCCCCCGCCCATTCCCGAAGGTAAGGGCCGGCTCATCCTCGATGCCGGCGGCATCAACCAGTTGAACTTCTACGTCCTCGACCAGGAAACCGAGGAGACCGTGTACGAGGCCGCTCCGCGGGGGGCTGCCAGTTCGCCCGGGGCCTACGAGAGCAGCAGCCAGGAATATGGCCTTTCGGTGGACCTGCCGGCGGGGGTCTACACCGTGGTGGTGAATACCGATATCAAGAAGAACATCGAGCTGAAGGGGGTGGAGGTGAAGATGGGGCAGGAGGTGTACCAGCGGGTGCCGGTGGGCCGTTTCCAGATCATCTTTTCGGGCGGTGATCAGTTTGGTGTTGGCGCCCAGATGCCCTTCCTGATCATGGACTACAATATGCGCACGGTCCTGGGCCGGGGAATAACCTCCACCGAGGTCAAGCACTTTATTGTTCCCGAAAATGTGTACAAGATCAGGATGGAGAATTCGCAGGCAGGCCTGGATGAGATCCGGCCGGTGGAGGTGGTTTTTGGTCGCATCACCCCCCTGAATATCACGGTCGGGACGGTACAGCCTGAACAGCCCGGCTCGGGTTCAGACCAGAGCGGCGGCGGGCAGCAATAACCGAGGAGGGGGCCATGACTAAGGCGGTTTTGCGTTTCGCGATACTGCTGGCAACCCTTTGGGCAACCATCGTTCGGGGCCAATACGCCCCGCTGCGTGCCACGGTGATCGACCGCTTGGGTAACCAGCATCAGGTGAGTAAGTTAAGTTATCGCGGCAACTTTGAGTTGGAGTACTTTGTTGGGGATCAGCCTCGTACGGCCCAGTTGGTCGATATCGCTCGTTTTCGGCTGGATGGGGAGCGCGGGGATGAGGAGCAGCCGATCTCGATAACCTGGCGCAACGGTGCCACCGAGACCGGCAGAATCTTCACCGGGGGAGCGGGGATCTCCACCAGCGAGGATGCCCTGGGGAGCGGCCAGATCTCTAATCTCCTGAGCGGGGTAACGGATCTGGGCCCCATTTCCATTCAGCTTAGCGATGTGCGCGAAGTAATCTTCCGTCACGCCGACTCTCTGGCCCCGGGCAAGGAACTCAAGCTCAAGGCGACGATAATCGACCTGCAGGGCCGGCGTTTCGAGGTCAGCAAATTGCGTTACCGCGGCCAGCTCCGCCTGGATTTTACCCAGGGGCGCAAGCAGCGCTCCATCGATCTGGCCAAGATCGCCAAGATCGAATTTCCCGAAGAGGGTGCCTCGGGTACCGAGTTTCGGCCCATCGTCCTCACCTTCTGGTCCGGGAAAGCCCTGGAGGGAACCGTGGACGCCAGCACAGTGCGCCTGGGCGGGGAAACCGACCGGATCTACCAGTTGCGGGTTGGCGCTGCTTTTACCGGGGATATGGCCGGGGGGCCTTTTGCTATCGGCCTACAGGATCTCAAACTCGTGCGTTTCTACCCGGAAGAGCAGGGGGCAATCCCGGCTACGGAGGTAGTGGCCCCGGACACGTTGAAGCAATAACCCCTTTACCACTCATCACCGGGTGGGCGTCGTCGCGCCCAATAAACCGGGATGCTGCTCTACTTGGGAGGGACGCGCAAAAAAGCTTGAAAAAAAGTTTAGGTTTTATATATTGGGGTGTGTAAAATATGTAATAATTGGGTGTCCCAGCCTTAATTTCGTAGTTTGGGAACCTGAAACTCCTTCTTGGAAAGGGGGTGAGTGGCAGCCATCAGATCATTTGGTTGGTATTGTGTAAGAGATCAAAAACCTAAACAGGAGTGAAAGAAGATGAAGAAGAGTTTTGTTTTGACTTTGGCCGCCACCGTTGCCGTTGCGCTGAGCGGCACTGCCAATGCGCACATCGGCACCAAGGTCTACCCGATTTATGAACTGCCCACCTCCGATCTGCCCGATATCCGCGATAACAGCCTCGCTGATTGGGAAGATGTTTTGCCGGGTGCCTCCCTCGACCAGAACGAATTTGCGCCGCTGAACGTGGGCGACGGTGCCGGTATCAACCCTGCGGACTTGGCCTACCGGGCCTTTTTCGCCTGGAACAGCGCCAGCCAGCACCTCTATATGGCCATCGAGCGGGTGGACGACAAATACGTCAATACCTATGCCGGCGGCGACCTGATCAATCTGTGGCAGTTCGACAGCATCGAGTTCATGGTCGACGGCGACCATACCGGCGGTGCGTATAATGGGTTCGATGCAGCAGTGTACACCGCTGAGGAAATCAAGCTGCTGGCCAACTTCCAGGCCCAGCAGTACGTGGGCATTGCCGAAGCCCCGGATGGCCGTCTGCTCGGCTACCAGGGCAGTGGCCAGGGTTGGGTGCCGCTACCGCCGTGGGCCGATGCCGGTGGTTATGCCGAGGGCGAGTCCCCCAACACCTCGGTGATCGAGATGTATGTCACCCCCTGGGACGAATGCAACTGGCAGGGACCTGAGCTGAGCAAGCGCAGCGAACTGAGCGGCAACAAGATCATCGGCTTCCAGCTCTCAGTGCCCGACTTCGATACCGACCCAGGTGCGTACCACGGCTTCCACACCCTGTCCGGACAGGCCAACACCTGGCGTATGGCCGAGAACTTTGTGGACGGCCAGTTGATCCCCTGCGATACGGGCGATTGCGGCAATGTGCCCACCGCCGTGGAGACTGATTCCTGGGGGCGTATCAAGGCCAGCCTCAAATAGGCAGTCCAGCGCCAGCTCAGCTCCAAATACGCATGAATCTGAGGAAAAGAGGAGGGGATTCCCCTCCTCTTTTCGCAGGTTGACAGGTCGATTAAATAGTCATTATTTACCAGACCGCTGTATGGATTCTATTATCTTCGGGCCTACCCACAGGAGGGCAGGGAATGACCGTTTGGGTAGCGTTTGCTTGGGCCTTCCTCCTATCCTTTGCCAGGGGAGGTGTCGCTGAGG
Organism: Candidatus Latescibacterota bacterium; assembly: GCA_020852055.1. Taxonomy (GTDB): domain Bacteria; phylum Latescibacterota; class UBA2968; order UBA8231; family UBA8231; genus SICG01. The sequence continues at coordinate 11,876 of JADZBP010000110.1, read as the reverse complement.
CCCAGCCCACCTCGTTCTCGATCCCAGGGGATATCTCCTGGGCTGAGGCCAAGCAGTTGCCTTTCAACCCCGTGAATTTCTTCGAGAGCATCGATTACACCCTCGATGCAGAGGGTGTTGCTCCTCTGGATACCACCCAGATGGTGGCGGTGCCATCCTTCCCCGACAGCATCCTCTCTCCCGACCAGTTCAGCTTCCAGCAGCGCCGTGAATTCCAGGCCTTTACCCGACACGTGGCCCGCGACAGTGTCTTTGCCCTGCAGGCCGTGGTGGCCGACGGAAAGACCCTGGTCGAAAAGGGCGGACTGCTGATCCCCGCCTTTGGCGATTTCCCCGCTGACCTGGTAGGGGTTCGCCTCTTGCGGCAGGCTGGCGTCGAGGAGGTGCGGGCCCTGGTGAATTTGGTCAATGCCATACTCTGGCCCCGCGACCCGCAGAAACGCTTTGAGACTGTGCTGCGCTCGCCTACCCTTTACGAACGACAGCTCAACGCCCGCCAGCAACGCGATCTGTTGGAAAGGCTGATCGACGGCGATCCCAACACTGCTTTTTCCCGGCTGGACAAGCCCAACCGGCCGGCAGTGAAGAGTTCGGTGGTCATCCTAATGGACTTGATCTCCCGCTTCCCGGTGGGCTTGGTCCGCTTCTACCCGCGCCCGGTGAGCGACTCTCCCCGTATCAGCGCGTACGGCCTGGAGGCCAATGACGGCATAGCAGTACGGGGGGGACAGTCAGGGGATGCACGGCAGGTCACCGGTTTCAGTTACGAGTTGTTGGGTAGCCAGGCCGCGGTTAAGGTCGAAGGGGAGCCAGTTTACAAACCGCTGCGCACCTCCCAGGGCAATGTCGAGGACACCGTGGCCGTTCGCATGGAACCGCCCCAGTACCTGCAGCGGTTCCGGTTCCGTTCCCTGACAGGTCTGGATTACGAGATCGCCGAGATGGAGGTGTTCAACTACGGATTTCCTCCCAATGCGGTGTATGTTTCCCGGGCGCTACCGGTGGACAAACGGGCCCTGCCCCTCCTAGGTTCCTACCTGAACTTCAAAGGGGATCTCAGGACGTCGGCCGAGTTCGAGCGGCTCCAGGGTATACGTGCCAAGCTCGACCTGCTCGAGGGTGGCACCCTGGGACGGATCTTCTGGGAAGAGGAGAAGGTCGGTGACCCGGCCAAGTCTACGGCGGTGGTCAGCATGCAGACCGGGTTGACCCCGGAGCCGCTGGTCCTGCTCCGGCTCAATGTGCCCAACGGCGATGCGGTGGAGTGGCGGCCCAACGCCCAGGTGGTTGATCACCGAAGCGGCAGCTTTACCCTTGGCCAAAAGGTCGACCTCGACAACCCCTTGTTGCGCGGCAGCGCCCGCGATATCTGGAACGCCCTGTCTAACGCCGAGCGCGCCGCGGCTCAGACCACTTCGCCCGAATACAATGCCACGCCGGCGGTGATCGCGGCGGCGAACAAGGCGGACAAGAAGACTAATCCCCTACCCCTACTACGGGACGAGGTGTCCTGGAGCGGCTTCCAGGCGGTGCGCAACGGCCAGCTTATCACGCTGCCCGGCGAGCGTCCCTTTTTCCAGTTGCGGGTGGATTTCACCAGCAGCGACCCTCGCGCTGCCACCCTGGTCAAGAATCTGCGCTTCGAACAGGTGTTTCCGGCCCTGCTCCGGCAAGTGCAGGCCGAGGTGGTGCCGGCAGCCGAGGTGCAGGCCGGCCTCGACACCTTGTTCACCTACGCCTTGCGGCCCTCCTTGCGGGACGGGGATGCGGGCTTCAACCGCCTGCGTATCTCCACCCCGACCCGGATCAGCGCGATAGAGAAGGTCGAGTTCGGTTTTGGTCTGGGAGAAGCGGGGCAATTGCGGCGGCGGGAAGAGGTGGACTTCCGCCGGGAGTTGGAACCGGTGGTCACCGACAGCTTCTTTATTTTGGGCCTTCCCCGGGTGAATGCGGCCACGGCCCCAAAGGATTCCCTGGTGGTGCTGGTCCAGTTCCGTGACCGGGTGCTGAATGCCAAGACCACCTTTGCCGGCCAAGTGTTCCTGGATACCCTTGGTTCGCGCGACAGCACCAGTTTCAGCGATGTGGTCGTCCTTCTCAAAAGGGATCCCGCCACCAGCCAGCTCGATACCCTGGCCCAGATCGTACCTCAACGTGTTGTCGAGGGCAATGTGTTGGGTTTCGGCGAAACTACGGGTGACCGCAATACCCTCAGTGTGGTGACCAGCGTCGCCCAGGGCATCCAGAGTGTGATCATGCGGGTCCAGGTCAGCCCTAATCCGTTCACGCCCAACGGTGACGGGGTCAACGACGCGACGGCGATCTCCTTCGATGTGTTGCGGGTGGTCCAACCGGTGCCGGTGGACGTGGAAATCTATGATCTGTCCGGACGGCTGATGCGGCGCTGGACCCAGTTGCGCAAGGTCGGGGAGGCGACTGTGCTCTGGAACGGGCAGGATGGGGAGGGGCATTTGGTACCGCCGGGAATGTACCTCGCCAAACTCAGTGCCGGCACCAGTGCGGGGGATTTCGCCGCAATCCGCCTGGTGTCACTGGTCTACTGAACAGAGGGGCGCGAGGTCCACAAGAGATGATTCAACGCGAGGAGAGCAGGACGATGAAATGCATCACCGCTGGCGCGGTCTGGTGCCTGCTGTTCGCAGGAATAGTGCTTGCCCAAGGGCAGGCCTATGAATTTCAGGGGCAACAGCTCTTCGCCAACCGACCCTCCCACTGGCGCAACTGGACGGTTCAGAACAGCATGGTTCGGGACCTCACCTCGCTGGTTGACTCCTCCGGACTCTTTGATATCAGTGCGGCGGGCATCAAACCAAAGTATTTTCAGGGCATCCAGAACTACGTGCTGGATGTCGAGCAGTTTAAATACGCTGACAATGTCCGCTCCGGGGGCGCGGTGGTGCAGGGCGGTATCAGCGCGCTCTCTAATAATGAACTGGCCTCCCTGGTGGGAGACGGGGATCTGGAGACCTACTGGGAGCCAGCGGCGGCGGATTTTAGCATCGACGGGCTGCGCAACTGGCAGATCCTCATCGACCTGGGACAAGCGGTCTGGGCTGACAGCATCGTGGTTTTTCTGCCTCCGGTTCAGGCGGGGGGGACGATTCCGGTTCCGATAGTTTCCCTGGACGCCAACACCGCAGGGGATTTGAGCCCGGAGACGCAGGACGCCCTGAAGGCTTTTTCGCGGCGGGCGGCTCTCGACTCGGTGGTGGCCACGCAGACCCTGGTCAGCGAGACAGGGGATACCTTGGTGCGGGAAGGGCAGGTGTTAGTGCCCAGCGGCGTGCGACTGCCTGCCAACCTCGATCAGGTCCGCCTGCTGAATCAGCTCGGTATCACCGCGATCGCCGTGCAGGGAGAAGAGGATCTGGGGGATGCGCCCAAGCTCTTCGCCGTCGAGGTGTCGATGGGCAAACAGGCTGGTGATACCTCAAGCAAGAACTATCGTTTCGACGCCGTGGGCCGGGCCGCTGAGGTCGGCAACCAGCGGCGTCTGGCCTTTCGCTTGGAGCCGCTGGACAAGGCAGACTACGATGGGGACGGCACCCCCGACATCTCGGGGACCTTTGTCCACTTTGTCCGGCTCACCATCTTCGACAGCGACCTCGATCAGCAGGAGTTCCTCGGCGAGGGTGAGGAGGGGCGCCTTGCGTACCAGAGTCTTTCGCCGCAGCGGCAGGGACGGCGGGTTTTCCAGCGCTTGAGCGCCGGCGGGTTCGTCAAGCGTATCAACCCGATCCTGGATAACGGGGGCAAGGTGGTGAAGACCGAGGAGGTGCTCTACAACGAGTTGCCGGCGGCCGAAAAGGGGGAGATTCGCTACTTCAGACGGGAACTCCCCCGCGTCACCGAGGTGCAGGTATGGGGGCAGGGCCCGAATCTGGCGTACAAGCCAGAACGGCGGGCAGGTGGTTCCTTTGAGGACGGGGGGCGTGGCTCCCCTAACTTGGCCACCGACGGGCTTTACCTCACCAAATGGGTGGGCAATGCCTGGGACATCAAATACTCCAGTGGCTCGGGTCAGGACCAGCTGGTCTGCTGCACCATGTGGCTGGATCTGGGCGCCACCTTCTGGATCGACAAGGTCCGTATCGGCAATATGACCACCCAAGAGACCTCCACCGAGGGGGCACCCTTTGGCCTGCACCTCCTGGGCTCGGATGGTACTACTCTGAAGCCGCTGAAGTTGAACAATCTGGCCGATTTCTACAACTTGGAGTTCGGGCTGGCCTGGAGCGACTTGGTCAACGAGGTCCACAAGAATAACTGGGACTTTTTCAACCGCATCACCGGCGAGGAGTTCGGGAAACGCCGGCTCCGCTTCTTCCAGGTGCGCAATGACGATCCTACCGGCGAAGTATCCGGAAACTACAGTGCTCCGGGGAACTTCAACGAGATTCAGATGTTCGGGGAGGGATATCCCGCGGAGACTAGCTTCAGTTCACCCCCAATCATCCTCCTGCCTGGGGTGCGGGAGGATGATGCTGGGAAGGTCAAAGAGCGTCAGGTGCTGGCCCAGATTCATTGGGAGACCGAGGCGGTAGTCCACCGGACTGAACCCCTTACCGGCCAGAATCTGGAGGTGGCCGAGCCCCTGGAACTTCATCCGGAGGTGCAGCTGCAGATCCAGACCCGAACCACCGATACCATCGACTCCCTGGTCAGCTACTTTGTGATCAGCGGCCAGGGGACGGTTTCCGAGTTGAAGGAGGAGGTCGATCAGTCCGAATACGAGGCCCTGACGGCGTTGTGGGATGAGTACAACACCTGGAATGCCCTCCCGGCCTCGCGCACTATCCGGCTTCAGCCCCATAAGACCGGCCGCGACGACGACGGCGACGGCAAGGTGGACGAAGACCTCATCGACGGGGTGGACAACGACGGGGACAATCTGATCGACGAAGACGGCTTGACCGGAGATGGTGGCGGGCCTAATAGCCGAGGCACGTTCACCCTGACCAAACACGATCGCAACAAAGACGACGATAGCGACGGGGCCGTGGACGAGGATGCCATCGACGGGGTGGACAACGACAAGGACAATCTGATCGACGAGGACGGCAAGAAGAAGGCCGCGCCCAGGCAGATTGCCCAAATGACGGCCACTCCTTTCTTCGCCGGATGGAGTCCCTGGAGCGAAAGTTACCGGCCCACCGGCGGGGAGAATCGTGCCCTGATCACCTCCCCCAGTCCGCGGAAGTTCCTGCAGATCAGGGTTAACATGGTCTCCGCAGATCCCGAAGTCACTGCCAGGATCAAATTTATCCGCGTCGATCTGGCCCCGCCGATCAGCAGCGAGATGGCCGGGGAACTGGCGGTGCGGACCGCCCAGGGGCTGGAACGAACGGCGCGCGACCTGGGGGCACTCCCAGACGACTATGCCCCGCCGGTCGAGATCCCACCCTTGGCCAATCAGGATTTCTCCTATTTCTTACGCGCCGCCGGTCCGGATCCCAATGCCATCGGGGTGGCCGACGGGTTCGACGAGTTCCTGCTGCTCACTCCGGGAGTAGCCCAACTCACCAGTGTGCGGCTGGGGGAGGTCGTGGTGGCGGAGGTGGCATCGAACATCGAGCTGGGCGCCACCCTGAAAATAGCGCGCAGTAGCCGCTTCACCCGCTCCTTCACCCTAACACCGGGGGACAGCCTATTGCGGGACGGGAGCGGCGCTTCCCTTCGGGTGCGCAGCCGGGGCGATTCACTGTTGATCCACTTCCCGACCTCTCTGAATCAGGGTTTTGGCGAAACGCGGAATGCCCTCGTCGAGGTGCAGTTCAAGACCCAGCCCCTCAAAGCGGGGACCGATTTCATCGGCTCGGTGCGCAACTCCAATGCCAAGGACGGTGTTTTCCAGCGCATCGAGTCCGAGGGGCCGGATGCCACGGAACTGGTCAACAGCCATACCTCCAGGCCCACCATTCTCCACACCGGAGAGATCATCTCCGGCGTGACGGTGGCCCCGGTATTCACGCCCAACGGGGACGGTGTAAATGACCAGCTGGAGATTCAGTTGGCGGTGTTGAGCCTTCGGGAGGATCGTCCATTGGCGGTGGGCATCTACGATCTGGCGGGCCGGTTGGTGGCCCAGGTCCGGCCGGTCAGTGGCAGTTCCCAGGCCCAGGTCGGGATTTTTAGCTATGCCTGGGATGGCAGGGATGCGGTGGGCGATCTGGTCGCTCCCGGTATCTATGTGTGCCGGATCTCGCTGGAGACCGACAGCGGAGAAGTCAGGGCCATTAGGGTGGTGAGCGTGGCCTACTGAGGGGCAAGAGCAGTGCGGCCATCGATCACTATTCACGAAAGGGAGGGCTAAGCGTGTCTATACGAGTAGGCGTATTTGCGGTGCTCTGGTGCCTGTCAGCGGCAGGGACCTTGCTAGCAGCAGAGGATTTCGGCAGTCGGTTGGGGGTGCGTCGTGGGGGAGATGTCAACTTCGAACCCTATGGTCCCGGGGTGCTCCTTGACGCGTTGGATCCGGCCGTCAAGAAGTGGTACGTGCCTCAGGAACTCTTCAATCTATACCAATGGAAACAATGGGAGAACAGCAATTACGCCCGCAATCCGTATCAGCGCTATGTCCGGACCGACATCGAAGGCAACTATTTCTACGATGTTTATGGGCGGTTCATCACCAAGGGATGGCTTGTCTTCGATTGGACCGTGGCCGAGCCCGAGGCAGCCGGTAGCCGCCTACTCAAGACCTCTCAGTTCGGCAACTTTTTCAATAACTTGGTCGTCGCCTCGGATTCCAAGGGACAATATTTCGCCAGTGTCACCGTGGGCAACGAGATCCGCAGTTCTCTCACCCCGCTGACCTTCTCTAAGCCGGTTTTCGACGGCATCCAGTTCGACATGGCCACCGACAAGTATGAGGCCACGATTCTGGCCTCGCGCCCCAGTGGTTTTCGCAGTGATCCGCTCAATCCCAACCAGCGTTCCAACGTGACCGACCTGCTTGGCGGGCGTTTCACCTCGCAGGTCGGCGATTTTGTCCGGGTGGGCGCCACCTACGTCAACAGTTTCAATGCCCGCACCCGCGGCCAGGCCTTCCAGGGTAACCCCCTCAAGGGCAGTCTTACCGAGGACCAGAACGGGGATATCACCGAGGTGCGTATCCGTCTTAGCGACGACTCGCCAGAGGATCTGAGGAACGGCGCGGCTTTCTTCCTGGAAGAGATGATCATCACCACCAAGGATGGCCAGCAGTTCAGCAACCGGCGACGCATGGGGGAGAGTCCCCTTCTCGAGTATCATCCGGTGCCGGAAGGCGGGTTCCAAAAGGAAGGCTACCGCACCGCCGATGGCCGTGAGACCATACTTCTGAAGTACGAACTGAATGGCCCCGAGTACCGGGCGGCAAACGGCCCCCAGCCAGCGGATATCAAGAAGATCGAGTTCCGCTTGTTGCTGGCCAACGACTACCGGGTGGACCTCACCTCGAACAAACAGACCAACAGCCTCAACCAGCCGGTTTACCTCTCGCAGGGCATGCCCGAACGCACCATCCGCGCTCCGGGCAATGTGGGGGACGGCTCTAACCAGCGCTTCGTGTCCATCGATTACGGGTTGCCCACGGCCAACGAGATCATGGGTTTCACCCTGGATGTGCAGAACGTGAAGGGTATCGATCTGCAGGCCGAATTCGATCGCAACCGCCAGCACAAGCGCTTCCCCCGCTTCGGCGAGACCGATGCGAACCGCCTCAGCCACTCGACCGAAAGCGCCAATGTCTGGATGGTCAATGTTTCCAAGCGGGCCTATCCCTTCTTTGCCTTCGGCGAAGCCTACAGCATGGACCCCAACTACAGCACCAGTTCCTATTTGGCCATGCAGCGGACGGATGCGGGTCCTATTGACTACGACTCCCAGACCCAGGCGATCTACGAAATGGTAGACGACAACGACGACCAGGACCGCGACGCCGACTGGCAACGGCTGGGCGGATCCGGCGACCGGTTTGTCTACCCGGGGTGGGACGAGAACAATGATTTTGTCGCCGACTTCAACCAGAACAACGTCGACATCATCCGGCCCAATCTCAAGCCCGACTGGGAGGAGCCCTTCCTGCGTTTCAATGTCGATCGGCCGCAGTTCCTCTTTGGTATCGACATGAACAACAACGGGGTGATCGACCGCTTCGAAAATGACAACGAACCAGATTATCCGTACAAGCGGGACCGGCGGGGGAGCAATCTGTACGGCGGGTCCTTCCTGGGTCCCTATACCCGGCTGAGCCTGGGCCGGATCGACGAGCGGCAGTTGGCCGATGACCGGAGCAATACCACCAACTATCTGTTGTTTACCTACGATAGGGACGTGGCCCAGTTAGGGAAGGTGCGAGTTTACGACAACTTCCGCCGCGCCAAGGACGACATCAAGGACAATCTGCTGATATGGCGGATAGCCGATGGGGTGGCTGGGGAGATCGTGCCCCGTGAAGATCCCCTGCCGGCACGGGACGCCTGGATCAATACCATGTACCTGCAGTTCGACTACCAGCGGTTCGAAAAATTGAACTGGATCAACAAGTTCAAGTGGGAGGTCTTCCGACAGGCCGATTATAAGGAACGGCAGGCGGCCGGTAGCATCCTGGCCGGCGAGGACGTGCGCAAGACCTCAAGTTTCTTCGGGATGATCAACAAGGTGGACTACAGCTGGCAGGTGAAGAGCCTGATGGTCCAGCCGCGCTGGAAGAGTGAGTACCAGCGCTATGTACCCTGGCTGAAGGAAGACCAACTAGAGAAGCCTTCCACCGAATTGCGCGAGTCCGTTTTTCTGCTCGCGCACTATAACCTGTTGCCAAAGACCACGCTCGAGCTCGGTACCGAGTACCTGTGGAACAAACAGTTTAACGCCGAGGCCAAGAATGTAGTGGAAACCTCCTCGCGCAACGAGGTGGTAGGGGCCTTGCAGGTAGTCAACCGGACCGCATATCTGGGTTATCTGCTCTACACTCAGTTTGGCCTGCGTCTCTCCCGGATCGATATCTCCATCCTGAAGGAGGCCCAGACCGAGACCTTCATCTTCTTCAGCATGTATGCCGGATTTGGAGGATGATCATGAACGGAGCCAGAACCTTGTTGCTCTTGCTGATCTGGGGGGTACTCGGGGCCGGATGCGCCTATCGTCCTTGGGCCGGCGACCTCAAACCGCTGGATGAGGGGCAGCAGCCCCTCAAGGGCATGGTGGTGGAGGACGACGGTACCGTGACTTTCACCGAGAAACGCCTCGAGATTAGTCTGAGACCACTGACCGACGACGAACTGAACCGCCAGTTCAGCGCCTCCTCGCAGAAGGGCAATCGCTCGACCAACCCCTTCACCTTTGGCAACGGTAAATTCTACCGGACGGGAGAGACGCCACAGCGCTTCACGGTGTTCAAGTTGGTGGTGAAGAATTACGAGTACCCCAAGGTGCGGGTAGCCGGCGATATGGTGGTTCAGAGCCGGAACGGCCGCAAGTACTACGCGCTTTCCCTGGCGCAACTCGAGGCCTATTACCGCAGTTATGCCGTTGCCTACCGGGGCAATGAATACCAGGAGTACAAGGAGCGGCGGGCCATCCTCCAGCGCACACTCTTTCCTCTGGAAGATATCTTCAGTGGGCAGGTGAAGGAGGGATTCGTGGTCTTTGAGCCACTGGCCGACGATGTGGCAGACATTACCACTACCGTCAAAGACATCGTTACCCGGTTCGATTTTCAGGGCAATGCCTTAGAGAGCACCGATGTGAGTTACCGTTTCAGGCGCGATCTCGGCCGCCTCTATCCGGACGGCCGCAAGGAAATCGCCGGAAAAGACTGAGGGAAGTACGCAGCACCAGGGTCTCGACCATGCCTTGGGCTTGGGTGGGAGGTTGTTTTTTCAAAATGGAGATAACAGGTATTCGATGAGGGAAAGAGTTGGGGGATGGCGGCAGATGGGAGTAGTGGCATGTTGGGTGCGTCTGGGGTGGGGATGTGAGTCGTCTCCGCCGGGAGGCTACCTGGTGGAGGTCGGGAAGGTGGGGATCGGGGAGGTGGAGTTGCGGCGTTTCCTGGCCAATCTTCCTGCCCAGCTGAAACCGGTAGGAACTGGGGAAGAGGCGGTGCGGGACCTATTGCAGAGCTTGGTGGACAGCCAGATTATGGTCTTGGAGGCGACGGCCAAAGGATACGATCGCGATCCCCAGGTGCTCGATCGCCTGCAGTGGGTACTGCACGATAGGCTGAAAAAGCAGGTGTTCCAGGACGAGGTTGCACGGCGCGTGCGGGTGACCGAAGAAGAGGTGCGCCGGACCTATACCGAGCAGCATTGGGACAAGAAACACCTGCCGGCGCATATCCTCAGCGCCACCGAAGCCCAGGCCTGGGAGGTGGTCGAGGCCCTCAAGAAAGGCCGGAATTTCAGCGAACTGGCCCGGGAACGTTCGCTGAAGGACGGGGAACGAGGCGGCGAACTGGGCCGGTACTTTGCGCGCGACGAGGTGGTGCCGGAACTGGCGGCAGCAGTTCTCGACCTGCCGGTGGGAGGTTTCACCAATCCTATCCGCACCCGCGACGGATATGAGGTCGTCAAGGTGCTCGCTCTGCAGCCCGTATCCTTTGAGGCGGTGCAAGGTAAGATTGAGCGCGGGTTGCGCCGGCAACAGGCGTTCCGGCAGTACGATCTGCTTATGGACACGCTGGAGACCAAGTACCAGGTGGTCTATCATCCGCAGGGAATCGCTGCCCTCATCAAGATGGGCAAACCCTCCGGAGGAACGCCGGCTGCTGTGCCGGACCTACCTCTGGATCTTCCTGTCGTGAGTCTTGGCGGCGATAGGGTCATTTCCCTCGCTGCGGTGCAACGGGTGCTGAAGGGGTCCTACGCAGACAGCCTCAGTGTGGTGGGTGCCCTGCGCGGTTACCTGGTAGAGGACTCTCTGCTGGCTTTGGTAGTTGCCGATCGCCGTTTGGATCAGACCGAGGAGTTTCTGGCGTTCAAAAAGGAGCGGTTTACCGAGTTGCTGGTCGGGTACTTGCGCAAGAAAGAGGTTATGGATCAGGCCGAGGTCTCCGAGGATGAGGTCCGGCAGCAATACGAAAAGGATCAGAGCAAGTACCGTGTTCAGGGCTTAGCCGGCCTGACCGAAATCTTGGTTTCCACCGAGCAACAGGCCAAGGAACTGCTGGCCCAAGTCCGGGCCGGGGCGGATATGGAGGCCCTGGCTAGACAACACAGTCTGCGGCCAGACGCCGGGCAGAATGGTGGTCATATTCACCTCAGCCAGGGAGAGGAAGAGCCCTGGGGGTCGCTTTATGCCCAGGTGCAGAAGGCCCAAACAGGTGAGCTGATCGGCCCCCTTGAGGTCGAGGGCAAGTTCGGGATCTTCCGGGTGGAGAGTTCTGATTCGTCTCATGCGTTGCCGCTGGACAAGATCAAGGACCTGATCCGTTTCAAAATCAAAAAGTCCAAAGAGAAGGTGGCTTTCGAGGCCTATATCGCGGGACTGCGGGCCCGGTATCAAGACCAAGTCCGATGGCATGACCAGCGTATCGCGGCGGTGCATTTGGCAGAAACCCAATGATGACCTAGCTCTGCGGCCAGACGGATATGCCTGATAGATCGCAGAGCCTCATTGGGTCGAGCTGGAGTCCCCTGATCTATAGGGTTCTTTTCTTTGCAGTTTACTATCTCTATATCTACCTGCAGGTCGACCCGCGGCTCCTCTACCAGGCCCAGGAGCCGGTTTTCTTTCAGGGTTGGCCTTTCTGCCGGGAGTTCCTGGGTTATCCGGGAGGGGTAGTCGAGTACCTGGCAGCACTGCTGTCGCAGTTCTTCTGTTTTCCCTGGGCCGGGGCACTGGTTATCACCCTGGGGTCTTGGTTCCTGTGT